>CALBPX010000041.1 GCA_937899055.1 uncultured Bacteroidales bacterium | reverse complement strand
CCAAAAGAATCCGCTTATATGCGATTTTTCAAAACAGACCTTAAGGGATGGAAAGAAAGAGAACAGTGAACCATTCAACAGTGGTAAGAGAGAATGTTAAGGTTGCCCTCAGATCAATAAAGAGCAATAAGCTAAGAAGCATTCTGACAATATTGATGATTGCCGTGGGCATCACTTCCCTGCTGGGTATCCTTACGGCTACGGAAGCCCTGAAACACAATGTAAACGAAAGCTTTGCCTCCATAGGAAGCCAGTCTTTCTACATAATGCCCATAATGCGCTCGTCTGGCGAAAGGAGCGGAAGAATCAGAAACAGCCAGAATATCAGCTACTTTCAGGCAACATCCTTCAAGGAGGCTTTTCACCCTGAGGTGCCGTGCATCGTAACGGTTTACACAAGAAGCAGCGCTACGCTCAAAAGGGGCGACAGAAGCACCAACCCCAACTGCATGGTCTATATGGCAGACCAGGACTATTCGGCTTTCAGCAACCTGACCGTAGCCAAGGGCAGAGACCTGAGTTCCAAGGATGTCAAAGACGCATCCAGCGTATGCATTCTGGGCAGCGGAACTGCCGCCACCTTGTTTGACTCCACAGAAGACCCGGCCGGAAACAGCATAACCATTAACGGAACGGCCTATCTGGTAGTGGGCGTATATGAAAAATCTTCTGTCGGCGGAATGTACGGAAGTGTGGATCAGGGAGTTGTTATTCCAATAACCAACGGACGCACAAGGTTTTCGGCCAGTTCGTTCCAGATAGGGATAAGACCTGCCTCAGCCCAGAGCAGAACCCAAGACCTGTATGCTCAGGCAGAAAACACCTTCCGGTCTGTCAGAAGGCTTTCTCCAGGTGACAGTTCAGACTTCTACATCAGCTACAACGAAACCATGGTAAAGGAAGCCGACAAGACCTTGGGCACCATTACACTCATTGCCGGCATCATAGGCCTGGTCACCCTTCTGGGAGCTGCGGTTGGACTGATGAACATAATGCTGGTGAGCGTAAAGGAAAGAACTTCCGAAATAGGAATCCGCAAGGCCATAGGCGCTTCATCCAAAATCATCAGGCAGCAGTTCCTTGTTGAGTCTGTGTCAATTGCCCAGATAGGCTGCCTGATAGGAATAATACTCGGCATATTGGCAGGCAACCTTGTGGCCCTTCTGATGGATGCCCCCATGCTCATTCCCTGGGGATGGATTCTGGTTGCCGTAATAATCTGCTCAATAGTTGGAGTTGCAAGCGGCTATCTCCCTGCAAAGAATGCCGCCGCTCTTGATCCTATTGAAGCTCTGCGATATGAATAATTCATTATCTTTGCACGGATACACAAAAAGCATTGAAACATGTCAGAGAAAGAGAGGGAAGATTTAGCTGAAGCACCGCAGGAAGGCAAATTTGCAAAACTCATAAAAGACGGAGAAAACAAATACCGGCTTCCGGGAATGTACAAAAACTGGTTCCTGGATTACGCCTCTTATGTAATACTGGACCGTGCCGTTCCGCACATAGAAGACGGACTCAAGCCCGTGCAGAGGAGAATCCTGCACGCCATGCGCAAAATATATGACGGATCTCTCACAAAGGTGGCCACAATTGTGGGAGAAACAATGAAGTTCCACCCTCACGGAGATGCTTCTATAAAGGACGCCCTGGTACAGATGGGCCAGAAAAACCTGCTCATAGACTGTCAGGGAAACTGGGGCAATACCATAACCGGAGACGAGGCCGCTGCAGCAAGGTACATAGAGGGCCGCCTTTCGAACTTTGCCGTGGATGTGGTCTTTAACCCAAAGACAACGGAATGGATGAATTCTTACGACGGCCGCAACAAGGAGCCTGTCACCCTTCCGGTTAAATTTCCGCTGGTGCTGCATCAGGGAGCGGACGGTATTGCAGTGGGTATGAACTGCAAGATTCTTCCCCATAACTTCAACGAACTTCTGGATGCTTCAATAGCCTTTCTCAAGGGAGAAGAATTCCATCTTTATCCCGATTTTCCCTCCGGAGGCATAATAGATGTCAGCCGCTATGCCGACGGCAAACGCGGCGGGCAGGTAACCGTAAGGGCAAGAATCGTAAAGACCGACAAGAAAACCATCAAGATTGTAGAGCTCCCCTATGGCAAGAATTCCGGAGGTATCTGCCAGAGCATAGTAGCCGCCAACGAAAAGGGCAAGATCAAGATCCGCAAGGTAGAAGACCTGTCTTCTGCCAAGGCCGAAATAGTTGTAACTCTGGCGGCAGGAGAAAGCCCCGACAAGACTATAGACGCCCTTTATGCATTTACAGACTGTCAGGTATCGCTGAGCCCAAATACGTGTGTCATAAAAGACGACAAGCCCCACTTCCTTTCCGTATCTGAAGTTCTGGAATTCAGCACTCTGAGAACAAGGGAACTTATACGCAAGGAGCTGGAGATAAAACTCGGCGAACTGGAAAACACATGGCATGGGCTGTCATTGGAAAAGATATTCTTTGAGGAAGGCAAGTACAAGATGCTGGAAGAAAAGCGTACCCGCAGCTGGGACGCCCAGGTTAACGAAATCCACAAGGCCATGAAGGTTTACGAGCCGCTTCTTCATCAGAATGTTACAAGGGACGACATCCTTAAGCTGGTAGAAAAGCCTGTTAGAAAGATATCCCGATTCGACATCAAAGAGTGCAATGCCCGCCTGGACAGCGTAGAAAAAGAAATGGCCAAGGTCAACAACGACCTTGCAAACCTCACTCAGGTTACAATAGACTATTTCCAGAGCCTCAAGGAAAAATACGGAGAAGCATACCCCCGCTGTACGGAAATCACCAATCTGGAAACAATTCAGGTTTCCAGGGTTGCAGTTGCAAATGCCAAACTTTACGCCAACTACGAGGAGGGCTTCATAGGTATGGACCTCAGGAAAGACGACAAGGCTGAGTTTGTCTGCAACTGCTCCGACATAGACGACATCATAGTCTTTTTGCAGGACGGCAGGTATATTGTTACAAAAATATCCGACAAAGCATTCGTGGGCAAGAACATACTCTATGCCGGAGTCTTTATAAAGAACAATCTCAGAACCGTTTACAATGTAATCTACCGCGACGGCAAAGTAGGCTTCAACTATGTCAAGAGGTTCTCGGTTGCATCGGTTACAAGAGACAAGGAATATAACCTGACCCTTGGAACGCCAGACAGCAAAGTGCTTTGGTTTACGGCCAACCCCAACGGAGAGGCCGAAACCGTAAGAGTTCAGCTCCGCCCGAGGCTCAAACTCAAGAAGCTGGTGTTTGACTACGACTTTTCAACGCTTGCAATCAAAGGCCGCACCTCCAGAGGTAACCTGCTGAGCAAGAATCCGGTAAGCAGAGTAACCCTCAAGTCCAAGGGAGGAAGCACCATAGGCGACAAGCCCCTGTGGTTTGATATGGATGTGAACCGCCTGAACGAAGACAAGCGCGGAATATATCTTGGCAAGTTCAAAGACGAAGACAAGATTCTGGCAATTTACAAGAACGGAACCTATGCCACAACCAGCCAGGACCTGAACAACCACTATGAGGGCGAGCTTCTGAAGATAGAGAAGTTTGATCCCGCAAAAGTCTTTGCAGCAGTTTATTACGATTCCGAATCAGAAAAATACTACCTCAAGAGGTTCAAGTTTGAGGCAAACGGCAACCCTGTTAACATTTTCATCAGCGAAACCCCTGGCAGCTACCTTGTAGCCCTTACCGGAATGGAGAGATGCCAGGTGGTCATCCAGTTTGGGGGAAAGCACGAAGGGCGCCCCAACGAGGCTGTGAGCGTAGATTCCTTCATTGCCGAAAAAGGATGGAAAGCCAAGGGCAAGAGGCTCACGCAGTTTGAGGTTGAAAAGGTTGCGCTGATAGAACCTCCGGTGTTGGAAGACGATGAAGATGCAGCTGAAGACTCCGAACCGGCCGAAGATCCTAAGAATGTGGATGTTCATGAGTTTCCTGATATGACGGAAGACTTCCCCGAAGATGACTCGGAACCCACGCTGTTCTAGTTTCTGTATATGATTATAGCACTGTGCGGATTCATGACCAGCGGCAAGACTCTTGCCGGTCAGGCCCTGTCTGAAAAGACCGGCCTGCCTCTGATTGATCTGGACAGGTACATAGAGCAGAAGGAAGGGCTGGACATGGAGGCCATCTTCAGCCAGAAAGGAGAACCTCATTTCAGAGCCGTTGAGGAACAATCGCTGAGAGAAATCATTGAAAACAAAGACGGTATAATCCTTTCTCTGGGAGGAGGCACTCCCATGAACCCCAGATGCGCCTGCCTGCTCAAGGAAAAGACCAGGTGCTACTTCCTGTGCTGCTCCCCAAATGTTCTGGCAGCCAGGATGTTGCTTCTGCAAGACGGCCGGCCTCTGGTCAAGAACCTGCTTGCAGGACACAAAGGCTCAACGCCCAAAGAAAAGCTCCGGATCCTTGAACTCTGGGCGGCGGAAATGCTGAAGGACAGAGAGCAGATCTATATGCAGTGCTCAGTAAAAAAGATAGACACTTCCGACTGGGACGTTGAAAAAATACTGGCCCAGATTGAGCCGTTCTGAAACGCAAGGGCTATAAGGTGGTATCCTTGCCTTCTCTTATATCTTTGATTCTCAACTGTATATTGGCAATACTTGAACGGTAGAAATTCTCAGCTATACTGTAGCATATATCCACCGGTTCGCCGGCTGCAAGGTGGTCAAAGTATTCGCTCATATTGAATGCTATTGCGCTCAGCGGACGGAAAGAGTCTGTTTCCTGTATAAGTTCGAGCTTGAGATGGCCGCCACGCCCTCCTACAGGATTTCCTACCACCCGGCCGTTGCCGTTGTCATAGACGCTGGTTGTCATGAATACCGGAGACTGGTTGCCCGGCCCAAAAGGCTGGAACATGTTCAGCAGGCGGAAGAACCTTGGAGTTATCTGCCTGAATTCCAAGAAAGCGTCTATGTTTATGATGGGAGTGAGAATTTCCTTTGTAATATTCTTTGTTACAATGTCTTCGAAACGGCTGCTGAAGAGTTCCAGATTTTCCTCCTTGAGGGTCAGACCTGCGGCATAGGTATGGCCGCCGAAGTTTTCCAGAAGGTCTGCACATCCTTCGATTGCGGCATAGAGGTCAAAGCCTGCAATGCTTCTTGCAGAACCGGTAACAAATCCGTTGGAAGATTTTGTAAGCACTATGGTGGGCCTGTAGAATGCCTCAACAAGGCGGCTTGCAACTATTCCCACAACTCCCTTGTGCCACTCCGGATTGTAAACTACGGTGGAGTTCAGGACGCTGAACCTGGGATGGTTGCGGACTGTTTCTATCGCCTGCTGGGTAATTGCCCTGTCTATGCTCTTGCGTTCGTTGTTGTGGTCGTTGATGAGCTTGGCAATGTGGTTGGCCTCCATGGTATCATCCGAGGTAAGCAGATCCACGGCCATGCGCCCGCTCTCCATTCTTCCGGCGGCGTTGATTCTGGGCCCTATCTTGAATACCACATCGTCTATGGTAATCTTGTGTTTTTCAAGTCCGGAAAGTTTGATCATGGAAAGGAGCCCCTTCCTCGGGCTCTCGTTCAGACGCTTCAGGCCGTAATAGGCCAGCACCCTGTTCTCTCCGGTTACGCTCACAAGGTCCGCTGCAATGCTCACTGCAACAAGGTCCAGCAGCGATTCTATTTCTTCAAACGGAATTCCGTATCGCTGAGCATAGCCCTGAACCAGCTTGAAACCTACACCGCAGCCTGAAAGGTCATCGTAAGGATAGTGGCAGTCTTCACGTTTAGGGTCCAGGGTGGCCACGGCCGGAGGAAGTTCCTCGCCCGGAAGGTGGTGGTCGCAGATGATGAAATCTATGCCCTTTGTCTTGGCATAGCGTACCGCATCGGCCTCTTTGATTCCGCAGTCAAGGGCTATTACAAGGCTGCAATTCTTTTCCGCAGCCCAATCTACGCCATTGATGGATATGCCGTAACCCTCGTCGTAGCGGTCCGGAATGTAATAGTCAAGGTTGCCGGTGAGCCTGCGGAGGAAGGAGTAAACCAATGAAACGGCGGAGGTTCCGTCAACGTCGTAATCGCCGTAAACCAGGATTTTTTCCCCGTTTACAACCGCCTTGCGTACCCTGTCAACTGCAACATCCATATCCTTCATCAGGAACGGGTCATGCAGGGTGCTCAGCAGTGGGTGGAAGAAGCGGCGGACTTCGTCTGCATTCTTTATACCCCTCTGGACCAAAAGGTTAGCCAGAACCTCGTCTATACCAAGGTCCTGAACCAGCTGCCGGGTATAAATCGGATTGCCGGGTTCGCGCACTATCCACTGTTTTTCTCTGGTTTTAACTACCATAAATCTCCTTGCCAAAAAGGTAGCCGCAAATTTAATGAATTTATATGTGATAAAAAAATGTTACCTTTGTGCGGTAATAGAAAAACCTATGGAACAAAACTTTAACGAACAGGAACAAAACCGCAGGCAGAGCCTGCAACAGATACGCAACTTGGGCATCAATCCTTACCCGGCTGCCGAATTTCCGGTTACCGCCACTTCGGCACAGATACTTGAGGGGTTCAACCCTCAGGCCAGTGAAGATGACCCTTCGCAGCAGATATTCAAGAACATATCCTTTGCCGGAAGAATGATGAGCCGCCGCATCATGGGCGCTGCATCGTTCATAGAACTGCAAGATTCAGAAGGCAGGATTCAGGCCTATGTCAAGAGAGACGAAATCTGCCCCGGCGAAGACAAGACCATGTACAACACCGTGTTCAAGAAACTCCTTGACATCGGAGACATCATCGGAATCAAGGGCTATGCCTTTGTAACCCAGACCGGCCAGAAGAGCATTCACGTAAAGGAACTTACGGTTCTGAGCAAATCGCTGAGGGTACTGCCTATAGTAAAAGAAAAAGACGGAGAATTGTTCGATGCCTTTGCAGACCCCGAGATGCGTTACCGCCAGAGGTATGTAGATCTCATCGTAAATCCGGAGGTCCGCAAGGTCTTTGAAAAGCGTACCAAAATCTACAACGCCATGAGGGATTTCTTCAACGCCAACGGATATCTGGAAGTTGAAACCCCTATCCTCCAGCCTATTCCGGGTGGAGCAAACGCCCGCCCGTTTGTAACCCATCACAATGTGCTGGATATGGATCTGTATCTCAGAATTGCCGATGAACTTTACCTGAAGAGGCTGATCGTAGGCGGCTTCCCCGGAGTTTACGAGTTCTCCAAGAACTTCCGCAACGAGGGTATGGACCGCACTCACAATCCGGAATTTACGGCCATGGAAATCTATGTAGCCTACAAAGACTACTATTGGATGATGGACTTTACGGAAAAGATGCTGGAAAAGATAGCCGTTGCCGTTAACGGAACCACCAAGGCTCAGATTGGCGAGCATGAAGTAGATTTTGCAGGGCCCTACAAGAGGCTTCCCATGCTGGAGGCCATCAAGCAGTATGCCGGCGTGGACGTAGAAGGAATGAGCGTGGAGGAGCTCAAAGAAACCTGCCGCAAGCTCAATGTTCCAATCCAGCCGAGCTTCGGAGAGGGCAAACTCATAGATGCCATCTTCGGCGAGTTTGTAGAGGGCAACCTCATCCAGCCTACCTTTGTCATAGACTACCCCGTTTCGCTTTCGCCTCTTACAAAACGCAAGAGAGACAACAACAACCTGGTAGAGAGGTTTGAACTTTTCGTATGCGGAAAGGAGCTGGCAAACGCCTACTCCGAGCTCAACGATCCTATAGACCAGCTGGGCAGGTTCCAGGACCAGCTCAAACTCAAGAACGGAGGAGACGACGAGGCCATGTACATAGACTTTGACTTTGTCCGCGCCCTGGAATACGGAATGCCGCCTACCAGTGGAATGGGTATAGGAATGGACCGTCTGGTAATGTTCATGACAAACCAGATTTCTATCCAAGATGTCCTGTTCTTCCCCCAGATGAAGAAGGAGCAGTAAAGCAGCAAGCAATTGCCCTGAAAAGGGTAACTGCATCTTAGGAAAACAAGATATGCTGAAAATGAACAAGAATCTGTCACAGAATATGATAACCTCCTTGCAGAACCCTAAAGTCAAGGAGGTTGTTTTGTTGCAGGAAAAATCTCGGGAAAGAGAAAAGACCGGCCTGTTTCCGGTGGAAGGCATCAGGGAAGTTTCCGCCTGCATAGATTCGGGTTTTGAAATAGATTCCGTCTTCCTCTGCGACGAGATTCTGCACCCAGGCACCAACCTCTCCGGCAAGAACCTTGTCTTGCCTTCCTCCCCTGAAGACGAATCCGCATCCAACCCAATCGGTTATGACAGATTCACCGTAAATGAAATTCTGAAAATAATCCCAGAGAACAAAATCTTCAGGGTTTCTGCCAATGTATATGAGAAGATCGCCTACCGTTCTTCCACGGAAGGCATACTGGCACTGGCCAAAGCCCGCCGTACAACTCTTGAAGATCTGCACCGCCTCCTCACTTCAGGTATATCGGCATCAAAAAAAACAGCATCAAAGACCTCAGCATCAAAGACTTCTGCTTCAAAGGCTTCTGCTTCAAAGGCTTCTGCTTCCGGCACACCGTCAGAAGCCAGCCGTCCGCTGATTATCGTGGCCGAAGCGGTTGAGAAGCCCGGCAATCTGGGAGCAATTCTCCGGACAGCCGATGCAGTTGGAGCAACGGCGGTCATCTTTGCCAACCCCAGGACAGACCTCTACAACCCCAACCTCATACGCGCCAGCCTTGGCGGAGTATTCACCCAGACCATCGTATGCTGCAAGAGCGAAGACGCCATTGCTTTCCTCAAGAGCCATGGCATAAAGATATTCACCGCCCAGCTACAGGACAGCGTCCCTTACTACAATACAGACATGACGAAGCCCTGCGCCATAGCCCTTGGAAGCGAGGCCGACGGCCTGACCGACATCTGGCGCCAATCCTCTGACCGCAAGATTATGATACCCATGCTCGGCAGGCTGGATTCGCTCAACGTGTCCGTTTCTGCCGCCATCCTCTGCTACGAAGCCCTCCGCCAGAGAAACCTAGAGCAACAGCAACACCTATACTCCAAAGAACAATGAACCCCCAAAAGTCTCCTGCCACCTTACTATCTCATCAATGAAACCCCAAAAGCCTCCTGCCACCTTACTATCTCATCAATGAAACCCAAAAAGCCTCCTGCCACCTTACTATCTCATCAATGAAACCCCAAAAGTCTCCTGCCACCTTACTATCTCATTACCAACATATTACGCAAAGTCCTTCCCCGGATTTTCATCTAAGGACATTTAACAAAAAGCTCAATATCAAACAATTAAGCGGCAGCGTCATAATATGAAAAAGTTCGCTCTCATAGGATATCCGATCAAGCATTCGCTGAGCCCGGCACTGTTCAAGGAGGCATTCCCTTCTGCATCTGAAAACCAAGAACCGGTGCAACATGAACCTATGGTATATGACCTTGTAGAAGAGCCGTCTATTGACAAATCTATAGCACGCTTAAAGCAAGAAGGCTACTGCGGAGCAAACGTAACCTCACCGTTCAAGGAGAGCGTAATGCAGTTTGTCACCGATCCAGACCCTGTTACCAAAACTCTCGGAGCCACCAATCTCATCCTGTTCAAAGATGGCAGAACATACGGCTACAACACAGACTACCTTGCAGTAAGGAGGATGGTCCGGGAATTCAAGACCTGCATTGAGGGATTCCACAAAACAGGACGAAACTCAGTGGAGGTAAGAAATGTAGAAGTTGCAAGTAGAAAAGTTCAGCATGCGGCAATCGTAATCGGCTGCGGAGGAGCCGGCAAGGCAGCAGCCCTGGCCTGCCGGGACGAAGGCCTGGACACTATCATAACCAACCGCACCCTTTCCAAGGCTGAAGGATTTGCCAAAGCAATATCAGAACAGGCAGATAAACTATCCGCCAAGATGACAGCCCGGAAAACTTCAGGCAGGATAAAGGCAGTCAGCATCGCTGAGGCAAAAAGACTGCTGGAAAAACTCCTTGGCCATAAGCCTGACAATACATTGGCTCTGGCAATCTATGCCATCCCTGCTCCGGACGGAATTCTCAGTGAGATCCTCAAAAGTTGCAATCAAATTCAGAGAGAAATCCGAACCCCGAGAGAAAGAATACCTAACAGTCCAGACAGCAGGATTAGAGTCATAGAGGCAAATTACAAGGATCCTTGCCTGAATCTGGAGAGCGGACTGAAGTGGCTCAGATACCAGGCGGAATGCAGCTTCAGGCTCTTCAAGCTTAAGATATGACCTTACTCATTCAGGGTTTCTCTATGATGGAAATGTGTACAAGCTTTGCCGGAGAGTCCGCACTATAGATGCTGGCTCTTTTCCCCGGCACTTAAGCAATCTTTTACCACTAAAAGTTGCACTATTAATTTGAATTTACGAGTTTTTTGTTATATTTGCACAAAGATAATTCCCTTTCTCTTTTATGGGGGGTAATGTGTTGAAAATTAACAAATTACAACCTCATATCATTATGAAAAACAAACTTCCTTACACAGCTCCGGTATGTGAAGAAGACTTCCTTGAACCGGAAAGCAGCATTCTTGATGCAAGTCCTATGGACATAAACTATGACCTCCCTGATGTGGGGGATGACACTGATTTCTAACCCTTAAATGCGCACAAACATGAAACTTATAAGATTATTTTTAGGAATTTGCTGCGCAGTGGCAGTTCTTTCGGCCTGCAGCAAGGAAGATAACGCAAAAGTTGAAGAAACCGGACCGGCTACCATAACCATCAGCACAGACGACCTAGCGACAAAGACCGTTATCGGACGCGACGACGAATCCGGGAAATACACCCATACCTGGAAGGATGGCGATGCCTTGAGCTGTATCATAGTAAACAGTAGTTCAGACTATTATCTGGACAAGTTCGTCCTGGTTTCAGGGGCAGGGACCAAGTCTGGAACCTTCGCTTGCTCAAGTAGCCACATCAACGCTTCCGGATATACTTATCCTATAATAATTTATCCTTACACGGAAGAAGAATCTAGCGGCTGGTATACCTGGTCTTGGGAAAACCAGGAAGGCGGAAGCCTGGAAAACCTGTCAAAATATATTATGCTTTATGCCCGGGCATCCTTTGAAGACAGGGTTTTCAAAGGATGGTTCACACCATCTGAGAAACCAAGTTTCATAGCTGATTCATATTTCCTGAAATTCCCTGAAGGTTTGCAGATAGTTGGCAACGCTTCAGGAAACCACACTGTGGATTTGACTTTCAGCGCATCAGGATCTTCCTATGTAAGGATCAGGCAGCAGTATTCAAAAACTTCCTATTCAAGTAATTCTGTGAATGGCAGCATAAAACTTACTGGCGTAGCCCTTGTAGATGGCAAACTTGCAAAAGACACTTATATGTATGTCAAGACAAATACCAACCCTGGCTCAACCTATACACTTGAAGTAAAAGAGGGTTCAAATTCTGTAAGCTACACACTTACAAGCGGCTCCAGCTACAAGAGCACTGGCCGTATGTACAAGTTGAACCAGAGCAATTTCACTCCTGTACAGAACTTCTAGCAACTCAATTGACAGTTGAAGTTGAAGTTGACAACGGACAAAGGACAACTTACAGCTGCTGAACCAATAAACAGCAATCCAGCAAATACAAGATAGTGATAATCAATGAATTATCAAAATCTTTAGCCTTTTTACTTTATCTATTTTTCACTTGCGAAACTTGCGTCAACA
The DNA here is from genome assembly GCA_937899055.1 of uncultured Bacteroidales bacterium. Taxonomy (GTDB): domain Bacteria; phylum Bacteroidota; class Bacteroidia; order Bacteroidales; family UBA932; genus Egerieousia. The sequence continues at coordinate 89,162 of CALBPX010000041.1, read as the reverse complement.
ATGAAAACACTTAAAGAAACTTACGAGAAACCGTATTCAAAAAGCATTGAATGTGAGTTTCAGGGTATTGTATGTGCCACAAACCTCGAATCTATTGAACCAGGTTATGAGCATGATTGGGAACCTCTAATGTAATCATTATAAAAAAGTTATTTTTGCTAGCAGCTGCAGCAGTCATGCTGTTTGCCTGCAACAAAGAAGACAAAGTGTCCGTTACAAAGTTGGGCAACCATAAGTTCTATGCCACTATAGAAGGAACAGTTCCTGGCACAAAGATCTATGCTGAGAAGGTTTATCTCTACAAGAAGATAAAGTAACCAAAGCTTTATATAAGAAAACTTTGGTTTTCCAAAAGATCGCCGGTCCGTTAGGGCTGGCGGTCGTTTTTTTATGTCTATACACCATTTTGCATATTATTAAATTTTAGAGTAAATTTACCCGTTAAAAATTTTGATTTATGTCTTTCAACAAAGTATTGATTTTAGGAAATGCCGCCGCAGCACCGGAGGTCAGGCATTTGGAAGGAGGAGCGGTAGTAGCCAATTTCCGCGTTGCAACATCCGAAACCTTCACAGACCGTAGCGGAAACCGCACGGAAAGAACCGAGTGGCACAATATCGTGTGCTGGAGAAGATTGGCTGAAACAGCCGAAAAATACATCCAGAAAGGAACACAGGTATTCATCGAGGGAAGAATCACAACCCGCGAATATACAGACCAGACCGGTCAGAAAAGATACAGGACCGAAATAGTTGCAGACAGCATCCAGCTTACCGGCAGAAGGCAGGACAACCCTAACGCTCCGCAGTCGGGGCAGGGCGGATACCAGAGCGGCCAAAGCTATCAGGGCGGGCCTCAGCAGCAAGGCTACCATTTTCAGCCGGCTCAGGGAGGTTACCAGAACGCTCCATCCCAGGGCGGGTCTCAGCAGCCTCTGCAGAACAACGGATTCCAGCAGCCTGCACCTCAGGCACCTGCAGCTCCGCAGGATTTTCCGGCCATGGATGATTTCAACGATACAGAAGCCAACGACCTTCCGTTCTAGTCATAAACAGTCATTATTTTAAACTGAATTTTGCAACATGAAAGTTGATGTTGTGCTTGGCCTTCAGTGGGGAGACGAAGGCAAGGGTAAGATTGTGGACGTACTTGCCCGTAACTATCCCGTGATATGCAGATTCCAGGGCGGCCCCAATGCCGGGCACTCCCTGCAGTTCTCAGGCAAAAGCTTTGTGCTCCATTCCGTTCCCGCCGGAGTTTTCCGCAAGAACACCGTCAACCTCATAGGCAACGGCGTTGTGCTGGATCCGGTCATTTTCAGGCAGGAATGTCTGGATATAGCCAAAATGGGAGTAAACCCCACGGAGAACATAATTATCTCAAAGAGAGCGCATCTGATACTCCCAACCCACAGAATCATGGATGCCGCCAGCGAGGCCAGTCTGGGAAAAGCCAAGATAGGCTCCACTCTCAAAGGCATTACGCCAACCTATACAGACAAGACTGCAAGAAAAGGTCTTAGGGTAGGAGATGTTTTGGCCGGCGATTTCAGCAAAAAATACAACAGTCTCACTCAGAGGCATCTGCTTCTTCTCAAGCAGTATGGCTTCCAGTACCAGAGGGGCAAAATCAAGAACGAGGCAGCCTCTATGGAGTTCAACCTTAAAGACTTAGAAGCCGAGTGGGCAGAAGCCGTTGATTTTCTGAAGAAATTCAGGATTGCGGACCTCGAGTATGAAATAGACAGCCTGCTGAAGACCAAGAAGGCTCTGGCAGAGGGAGCACAGGGAACAATGCTGGATGTGGAATTTGGAGCCTACCCGTTTGTAACCTCTTCTTCAACCATCTGCGCCGGAGCATGCACCGGTCTGGGAATTGCCCCATCTAAGATTGGGAAAGTATTTGGAGTGTTCAAGGCCTATTGCACAAGGGTTGGAAGCGGCCCATTCCCCACTGAACTCAGCGATGCAGTAGGTGAAGAAATCCGTCAGAAAGGCCATGAGTTCGGAGCTACTACCGGCCGTCCCAGAAGGACTGGATGGCTGGATCTTCCGGCACTCAAATACGCCATTATGATAGACGGCGTCACAGACCTTATCATGATGAAAGCCGATGTGCTTGACACTTTTGATACTATCAAGATTGCTGTCGGCTATAAAGTAGGCGGCAAAAAGACAGACAAGGTGCCTTTTGATCCCGATACTAAGGTTGAGCCGGTTTACAAGGAGTTCAAGGGCTGGAAGAAAGACCTTACCAAGTGCAAGAGCGCAGAGGATCTTCCGGCTGCCTTCAAGCGCTACATCGCCTTCATAGAAAAGGAACTGGGGGTTAGGATTTCTTACGTTTCCGTAGGGCCGGATCGCTCCCAGACTATAAAACTTTGATCTGCGTAGCAACAAGCAAAACCACAAAGGGCCCAACTATTTCGTCTGCCCCTTAAGCTGCTGAGACTCAGTGAATTAAACAAAGTCCCTCCTCTTGATTCAGAGGAGGGACTTTTTATAAATGTCTATATGCCAATCATTTAAGCGGCAGGGCTTTTCCCCTTGAACACAGCTGATAGCAAGGCTAACTTTCCTTGAACGCAACGGCTAACCAAGATGGTCTTTCCTGCACGCTTGTCGCTGAAAAAACAGGTCCGCTATTTCTTCTTGTTGGGAAGATCCAGTTCCAACTGAGGGTTCTTCTTTGAAGAAGCCTTCAGCAGCAGCGATACGCAGACGGCAACTATTCCAAGACCTATGAATATGTACTCGGCCCTTACGGCAGCGGTAATCTCCTGGGCGTGGTTGCCGGCATCTATCACATACTTCTTGAGGACTCCGCCCACGAAGATTGGAACAAGCAGCATACCCATGTTCTGAATCCAGTAGATGAGCGAATAGGCCGTACCCAGATTCTTTTCCGGAATTATCTTAGGAACGCTTGGCCACATTGCGGCCGGAACAAGGCTGTAGCCGATGCCGAGAATACCAATGGCTCCGTAGCCGGCAATCTGGCTTCCTTCCGGAGCAAAAGCTATGATCAGGTGAGCCGCAAGTACAAGGCACGAACCAAGTATCATCCAGGTAGTTGCCTTTCCTATTCTGTCAACCAGGATTCCGAACAGCGGAGTACCTATAACCGTACAGAAAGGAATCATGGAAACCATCCAGGCAGCAGTTTCTACATCCAGACCGAACCTCGGTATGATGATGGAGGTTGCAAATTTCTTGAACGAAATGATGCAGCAGTAGAAGAACACGCAAAGCAGCGATATCAGAATATAGTGCTTGTTGGTCAGAATCTTGAATATGTCCGAGAACTTGAATTTGTCGTCTTCGCTGGTTTCCTTTGTGTCGGTTTCCCCGGTCTGCTTGTCAAACTTTGCATCCATGGTTATGAACACACTCCAGAGAATGATTCCCACAATCATGATTGCAAGGCCCACAAGTGCAGGGCGGTTAGTTTCGGCAAAGGTGTAGATGGCATCCTTGGCATGTTCGCCCACAAGAATAGGAGAAAGCACAAATGCCATAGCCGTTCCCAATCTGGCAATTGCCAGCTGTGCGCCCATTGCAAAGGCCATTTCCTTGCCTTTGAACCACTTGGCAATGGAACGCGTAACGGCAACTCCGGCAATTTCGCTGCCCAGGCCAAATAGCATGCAGCCCACATAGGCCAGCCACAAAGAAGGTTTTGCAATGTGGAGGGAGTTGAGCATCCAGTTGGAAAGACCGCTGCCGTTGAAGGCGCTTGAAATAGCGTAGGCTACAATGGCGGCTCCGCCAACCATCATACCTACGAAAATGGAACCGGTAATTCTTACGCCCCATTTGTCAAGGAGCATACCGCAGATAATTAGGCCGCCCCAAACGCAGAGGAATGAATATCCGCCTGCATAAAAACCGTAGTTCTGAGAATCCCATCCCAGCTGTACGAGTTCCGGAGTCTTGAAGATATGGCTCAGGGTTGAGAACATATCGTCAAAGAAGTAGGACGCAAACATCGGAACAACCAGACACGCCAGCACTATCCATCTTGCGCTCTTGGAATCTCGCAGAAGTTTGATTGCTTTGTTCATCTTAGTATCTTTAGATTTTTGAAAATATTTACGGTGGAGTTACTCGGCTGCATTGCCGGATTCTTCCTTAATGTTTGGAAGTTCAAGACCATAGCCCTTCTTTTTGTCAACTTTCTTGAGTACGAAGCCCAGAAGCAGAGCTGCCACACCCAGGCAAGCAAGCATCAGAAGAGGTGCAGTGTAGTTCAACTGGGTAGGATCCTCTACACCAGGGTTGGTCTTGTCCAGAATCTTGCCTATGAGCAACGGGAAGAGCCAAAGACCTATGTTCTGAATCCAGAATATGAGGGCGTATGCGCTTCCTATGATTTTGGCGTCAACAAGCTTTGGAACGCTGGGCCACAGAGAAGCCGGAACGAGCGAGAAAGATGAGCCCAGAACCAGAATTGTAAGATAAGCTATGATTACACCGCCTACCTGGTTCCCCTTGAACATAGGGAGTATGAAAGCAAATGTAAGGTGGCAGAATATCAGAAGCAGAGAACCCAGAACGAGCATGCTTGCAGCCTTGCCCTTGTGATCTACATAGCTTCCAAGTATAGGAGTGATGCCCACTGCCAGCAGAGGGAACACTGCAAATATGCTTTCTGCGCTCTGCCTCATATATCCCATGTAGCAGAATACTACCAGAGCTATGATGGCTATGGCCAGCAGAGTGTATTTCCTGGCCTTGCCCTTTGAGAAGTTGCTCATAAAGGCTGCCACTGCTACAACGAGCATTATAATGTACTGAACTACAGTTACCGAACTTGACCCCCAGAAAGAATCCTTTGGAACATCGGTAAAGGTGAGGTTGCACTGGAGCATGTTAACCGCATATTTCTGGAACGGGAATATTGCCGAGTAATAGAGAACGCAGAGGAGAGCAACCAGCCAGAATCCGCTGCTCCGCAGAATTGCACCTATATCGCTGACCTTGAAAGGATCATCCTTTTCTTCGGCTTCACCGGTCTGAGCATCAAGCTTTTTGTCCATGAAGAAGTAAACAATGAACATAATCAGGGCAATCATCAGGAGCACTACTCCAAAAGCCACTGAACGTGAAACTTCTACATGCTCGCCCAACTTTGCAAACATCGGGGAGAATATCATGCAGGTTGCAACACCCAGTCTGGCAAGAGCCATCTCGGAACCCATTGCAAGAGCCATCTCGCGGCCCTTGAACCACTTGACGATTCCTCTGGAAACTGTTATGCCGGCCATCTCGCAGCCGCAGCCGAAAATCATGAAGCCCACTGCGGCAAATTTGGCGCCGGCGGGCATTCCCCTGTAGAAGGGTGCAATGCCGAGTTCGTCAAAACCAGGTATGTAGTTGAGATTGTTGTCAAACCATGCTGCTATGGACGTTCCCTGGAAGCCTTCGGTTACGGCATACCATTTTATTATGGCGCCCACCAGCATCACAATACCGGAGAGTACGGCCGTAAACCTCACTCCCATCTTGTCCAGAATGATGCCGGCAAAAATCAGGAAGAATACAAAAACATTTAGGAATGTTTCAGCTCCCTGCATTGTACCAAATGCCGTTGAATCCCAGCCCCTTGTTTCCTGCATCAGGTCCTTGATGGGGCTAAGGATGTCCATGAAGATGTAGGCGCAGAACATGGCCAGTGCCAGCAGCAGAAGTGCCAGCCAGCGCATTGCAGCCGAATCTCTGAGTGTCTTTTTTATTTCTGTTGTCATTGTTATAGGTTTTTAGATATATTTCCGGTCAAAACGACTTCGCAATTTACTCAATATTTTGTAAATTGCGTACCGTTTTTTAAGAAACCCTATCCATGGAACAGGTAAAAAGACTGCTCAGAGATTCTTCGAGAGCCAGATGGACGGCACTTATGATAGTGTCTTTTGTGATGTTTGCGGCATATCTGGCCTCCGATGTATATTCTCCGCTAAAGACCATTCTGGAAGAAAACAACGCATGGTCCAGTACCGAATACGGCTATTTCGGAGCTGCCCAAAGCGTTTTCAATGTCTTCCTTGGAATGTTGATTTTCAGCGGATTGTTGCTGGATAAAAAAGGCATACGCCTGACCGGAAGCCTGGGTTGCGCCCTTATGGTGGCCGGCTTTGCGCTCAAGTATTATGCGGTGGCCTTCATCCCCTCCGGAGAGGGCATGGTGTCTTTTTTGGGCATGAGCATGAAAACTCAGGTATTCTGGGCGAGCTTCGGGTTTGCAATCTTTGGTACGGGGTGCGAAATGGCCGGCATATCTGTAAGCAAGGCTATAGTCAAATGGTTTAGCGGCAAGGAATTAGCACTTGCAATGAGTCTTCAGCTCTCCATAGCAAGACTCGGTAGCGGAGTTGCGCTTATATTTGCTCCAATGATATCCGAAAGGCTTCACAATGTTACTACCGTAGTACTCATAGGCCTGATATTCATGATAATAGGTCTTCTGGCCTTCTTCGTTTACTGCCTGCAAGACAAAAAGCTCGACAATCAGATCAAGGCTCTGGCTGAGGAATCGGGGCAGCAGGAGGAATCTTCTTTTTCTCTCCGCGATGTCAGACAGATAATCTCCAATCCAGGGTTCTGGCTGATTTCTGTGCTCTGCCTCATTTTCTATGCAGCGGTAAGCCCTTTCTTCAAGTTTACATCTGATCTGATGGTAAATAAGTTCAACGATGTAACTCCTTTTTATTCAGGCATATTCCCATCGCTGATACCATTCGGATGCATTATATTCTCCCCTCTTTTCGGAGCTATCTATGACAAATTCGGCAAGGGTACATCGCTGATGATAACAGGAGCTCTTGCCATTACCGCCGTGCATGTCGGCTTCGGCCTGCCGTGGGTGCATCAGATGTGGGTTGCCGTGGTGTTGCTTCTGCTTCTGGGTTTGGGCTATGCCATGCTGCCAGCCGCCCTCTGGCCTTCGCTTGCCAAGATAATGCCTCAGAAACAGTATGGTACGGCCATTGCCCTGGCCTTCTTCATCCAGAACATAGGCCTGATGCTAGTACCTATGGTTATAGGATGGGTGCTGGACAAGTATTGCACGGTAGCATCCTTTGCCGGAGGAACCGTCAGCTACCCAGGCAACATAAAATACGACTATACCCTTCCGCAGATAATTTTTGCGGTCATGGGAGTCTGCGCCATCCTGCTTTCGTTTGCCCTGAGACGCCTGGACCGCAAGAAAGGCTATGGCCTTGACAGAGCAAAGAGCATTCAGTAGAAAAGAATCATACATTTTGATAATGGAATTCAGAATACTAGATAAAATAGATTCGCCGGCTGACCTTAAGAGCCTTACCATAAGGCAACTGGAAACGCTGTGCGAGGAAATCAGACAATATATGATTGAGTGCTGCGCCACTAACCCGGGGCACCTGGGAGCTTCGCTGGGCAGCGTGGAACTGGCCGTGGCCCTGCACTATGTGTTCAACACTCCGGAAGACAAGATAGTATGGGATGTAGGGCATCAGGCCTACGCCCACAAAATCATAACGGGCAGAAGAGAAGCCTTCAGGCTCAACCGCACAAAAGACGGCCTTTCAGGGTTCCCGAAGATGAGCGAGAGCCCATACGACAGCTTTGGGGTTGGCCATGCATCCACTTCCGTTTCGGCAGCCTTGGGCCTTGCCACTGCCGCCCGCCTGCAGGGCAAGGGCACAAAAGTAGTGGCAGTACTCGGCGATGGGGCCTTCTCCGGCGGCCTTGCATACGAAGGCATGAACAATGCCGGAGCCAGCGGAACTGACCTGCTGGTAGTCCTGAACGACAACCAGATAGCCATAGACAAAAACGTGGGGGCCATGCACAACTACCTGCTGCGCCTTTCTACCTCCACAACCTACAACAGGGTCAAGAACAAAGTATGGGATGCCCTGGGCGCCAACTGGCTCAGAAGGCATATTCAGAAAGTGGTCAAAAGTTCCAAGAACTTTTTCTTCAAACATTCCACCATATTCAGCGGCCTGGGCTTCAGATATTTTGGCATCATAGACGGCAACAACATATCCGAACTGGTAGAAAAACTCCGGAGGGTAAAAGACCTTAAAGGCCCAAAACTGTTGCATATCAGCACAGTAAAAGGCAAGGGCTACAAGCCGGCGGAAGAAAATCAAAGTGTATTCCACGCTCCTGGCAAGTTCGACATAGAAACCGGAGAAAGAATACGCACAGAAGGCTCTCCGCTCAAATACCAGAACATCTTCGGACGCACCGTAGTACGGCTGGCCGAAAAAGACAGCCGCATAGTAGGCATCACTCCGGCCATGCTCAGCGGAGGGCAGCTGAGCGACATGATGAAGGCATTCCCGGAAAGGACCTTCGATGTGGGTATCGCTGAGGAACATGCCGTAACATTTGCAGCAGGCCTGGCAGCCAACTCAATGCTCCCCTTCTGCAATGTCTATTCCTCTTTCCTCCAGAGAGGGTTTGACCAGATTATCCACGATGTAGCTCTCCAGAACCTGAAAGTCATATTCACCATAGACCGCGCAGGGCTTGTGGGAGAAGACGGGGCCACTCATCAGGGAGCCTTTGACCTTGCCTATCTGAGATTTATTCCCAACATAACCGAAATGGCCCCCATCAACGAAATAGAGATGCAGGACATGATATATTCGGCAACCTTGGACCAATATACCGGCCCTATTACAATAAGGTATCCCAGAGGAAACTGCCTTGGCCTTACCTTGCCGGATGAATTCAAGAGCATAGAAAAAGGAAAGGCCGAAAGGCTCTCCAGGGGTTCGGACATAGCCGTGCTGAGCATAGGAACAATAGGCAATCAGGTAATCAAGGCCATAGAAATGCTCGGCCAAGACTCTTCAAAGGTTTCGCACTACAACATGAGGTTCCTCAGGCCTTTGGATACAGAAGCCGTAAAGGAGGCCGCCTCCGGCCATAAAGTAATCATAACCGTAGAGGACGGATGCGTCATAGGAGGCCTTTACGGAGCTGTGTGTGAGGCTCTTGCCAATGAAGGTACCAGCTGCCGGATATTCGGCATGGGCATACCCGACAAGTTCATAGAACAGGGTACGGTTCCCGAGCAGCTCAAGGAATGTGGAATAGACGCAGAGAGCATCTGCAGGGCCATGAAATACTTTTTTTAAAAGTTTTTGAAAAAAGTTTTGCTTATTAACATAAAACTTCTACCTTTGCAGTCCGTTTTGAAAACGGGCAGCTTGACTGCCGATGTAGCTCAGTTGGCCAGAGCAGCTGATTTGTAATCAGCTGGTCGGGGGTTCGAATCCCTCCATCGGCTCAGAATACATAACTTTAAGTTTGGACGGAGGGGTACCAAAGTGGCCAACTGGGGCAGACTGTAAATCTGCTGGCGCACGCCTTCGGAGGTTCGAATCCTTCCCCCTCCACAATTATTGCGGAAGTAGCTCAGTTGGTAGAGCATCAGCCTTCCAAGCTGAGGGTCGCGGGTTCGAACCCCGTTTTCCGCTCCAATGCCAATGTAGCTCAGTGGTAGAGCACTTCCTTGGTAAGGAAGAGGCCACGGGTTCAATTCCCGTTGTCGGCTCCGCGCATAGAATATTCAAAATCGTTAAATTAATATTAATTTTATCATTATGGCAAAAGAAAAATTTTTGAGGGACAAACCTCACGTTAACATCGGTACGATCGGCCATGTTGACCATGGTAAGACCACTCTTACTGCCGCTATCACCAAGGTTTTGGCTGAGAGAGGTTTCACCAATGCTGATGATATCAAGTCTTTCGACCAGATTGACAACGCTCCTGAGGAGAAAGAGCGTGGTATCACCATCAACTCTGCCCATGTAGAGTATCAGACCAAGAACCGCCACTACGCTCACGTTGACTGCCCTGGTCACGCTGACTATGTAAAGAACATGGTAACAGGTGCTGCCCAGATGGACGGTGCAATCCTCGTAGTAGCAGCTACCGACGGTCCTATGCCTCAGACAAGAGAGCACATCCTGCTCGCTCGTCAGGTAAACGTTCCTAGGATTCTTGTATTCCTCAACAAGGTTGACCTTGTAGATGATCCTGAGATGCTGGATCTCGTTGAAATGGAAGTCAGAGAACTTCTGGGCTTCTACAACTTTGACGAGAACTGCCCTATCATCAGGGGTTCTGCTCTTGGAGCTCTTAACGGAGATCCTAAGTGGGAAGAGGAAGTTCTGAAACTCATGGATGCTGTGGACGAGTACATTCCGCTGCCTCTGCGTGACAACCAGAAGCCGTTCCTTATGCCTATCGAGGACATCTTCTCAATTACCGGCCGTGGTACTGTTGCCACCGGTAGAATTGAGACCGGTGTTGTTCATGTAGGTGATGAGGTTCAGCTGATCGGACTCGGCGACGAGCCTAAGAAGACTGTTGTTACCGGCGTTGAGATGTTCCGTAAACTTCTTGACGAAGGTGAGGCTGGCGACAATGTCGGACTTCTCCTCAGAGGTATCGACAAGAAAGAGCTCAAGAGAGGTATGGTTGTAGCTAAACCTAACAGCGTAACCCCTCACAAGCAGTTCCAGGCAGAGATTTACGTTCTGAAGAAGGAAGAAGGCGGACGCCACACTCCTTTCAAGAACAACTATCGTCCTCAGTTCTTCATCCGTACACTCGATGTTACGGGTGAGATCAAACTCCCTGAGGGACACGATATGGTTATGCCGGGCGATAACGTAACAATCACCGTTGACCTGATTTATCCGGTAGCAATATCAGAGGGTCTGCAGTTTGCAATCCGCGAGGGTGGCAGAACAGTAGGCGCCGGTCAGGTAACTAAGATTCTCGACTAATCCGTCTGACCTGTCGAAAAACAAATTCCCTGACATCCGGAAGAAATTCAGGTTCAGGGAATTTTTTAGGGACATAGTTCAAGGGTAGAATAGCGGTCTCCAAAACCGTTGATGGGCGTTCGAATCGCTCTGTCCCTGCTCCGGAAGTAAATGTTACGATTTGCCTTCGGTTAACAGGAAACTGAAAGCTTCCATTCGGTTTCCCAAATTTTGAATTAAATGAGCAGAATAGGTAACTACATCAAGGAGTCATACAAAGAGCTGACCAAGAAAGTTTCTTGGCCTACTTGGGCGCAGCTCCAGAGCAGTGCGGCAGTAGTAATGGTGGCAACAGCCATCTTTGCAATACTGGTGCTTGCCATGGATTTTACGTTCAAGTATCTTATGACCGGAATTTACAGATTGCTCCAATAATCCCACACTTGATATGAACGAGCAGAAGCTTAGATGGTACATCGTCAGGGTGCAGGGTGGAAAGGAGAAGAAAGTTCAGGAATATATCCAGAACGAAGTCCGCAGGGCGGGCAAGGAGGATATGGTTCCTCAGGTCCTTATTCCTACAGAAAAAGTCTATCAGGTCAAGAACGGCAAGAGAGTTCTGGTAGAAAAGATCTGCTACTCTCAGTATGTTTTTGTACAGGCCGTAAGCACCAAGGAAAAGGATGAAAAAGACTTTACCCTTTCTCCCGAAATTCAGCACCTTATCTGCGATATTCCTTTTGTTTCGGGCTTCCTTACAAAGGAGTCGCCGCGTTCAAAGGAAACCAGAAGGCATCCCTATCCGCTGCCCGAGGCCGAAATCAACCAGATTTTGGGCAAGGTAGATGAAATGATAGACATTGAGGATGAGGCTGCTCCATCATTTGTTGTGGGTGAGGCAGTAAAGGTCATCGATGGTCCTTTCAACGGTTTTAACGGAAATGTCACCGAAATTCTTGAGGACAAGAAAAAACTCAAGGTTGAGGTCAAGATTTTCGGAAGACCTACCACTATGGAACTTAATTTTGTTCAAGTAATTAAAGAGTAAAATTTTTCAATTATGGCTAAAGAAATTGCCGCTTTGATCAAGTTACAAATTAAAGGCGGTGCAGCTAATCCCTCTCCACCTGTAGGACCGGCTCTCGGTTCAAAGGGTGTGAACATCATGGACTTCTGCAAACAATTCAATGCCCTGACCCAGAATAGAGCAGGTAAGGTTCTTCCTGTTATCATCACAGTCTTTACAGACAAGTCCTTTACTTTTGTGGTAAAGGAGCCGCCTGTTGCTGTCCTGATTAAGGAAGCTGCCAAGATCCAGACCGGTTCTGCCGAATCCAACAGAAAGAAGGTTGGAAAGCTCACTTGGGAGCAGGTAAGGAAAATCGCAGAGGACAAGATGCCTGATTTGAACTGCTTTACCCTCAAATCTGCAATGAGCATGGTTGCCGGTACAGCAAGGAGTATGGGTGTCACAGTTGAGGGAGATTTCCCTGCCGACGTTAAATAAAAGTGCAATGAGTAAGCTAACTAAAAATCAGAAAGTAGCCCAGGCTAAGATTGAGCCTGGCAGACAGTACAAGTTGGCAGAGGCTTGCAGCTTGGTAAAGGAAGCCGCCTACACAAAGTTCGACTCTTCCGTTGATGTAGCCATGCGTCTGGGTGTTGACCCGCGTAAGGCCAATCAGATGGTAAGAGGTGTTGTTACCCTTCCTAACGGAACGGGAAAGGTTGTAAGAGTACTTGTACTCTGCACCGCAGACAAAGAGAACGAAGCTAAGGAAGCCGGAGCTGACTATGTAGGCCTCGACGAATACATAGAGAAGATTAAGGGCGGATGGACAGACATTGACGTCATCGTCTGCACCCCTTCTGTTATGGGTAAGGTCGGCGCCATAGGTAGGATACTTGGTCCGAGAGGTCTGATGCCTAACCCCAAGACCGGAACCGTTACAATGGATATTGCCGGTGCGGTTAAGGAAATTAAGGCAGGTAAGATAGACTTCAAAGTTGACAAGCAGGGTATCGTATCTTCAAGCATCGGAAAATGCTCCTTCACAGCCGAGCAGCTGGCTCAGAACGCCACTGAATTCATCAACACTGTTGTAAAGCTGAAGCCTCAGGCACTCAAGGGAACTTACGTAAAGAGCGTATTCCTTTCATCTACCATGGGCCCTGGCATTGAGCTGGACATGAAATCAATCGGAGTTGAATAATCCTAAAGATGAGGAGGTAAAGAAATGAGGAAAGAAATGAAAGCACAGATCATTGACGATCTGACCGCCCGCATCAAGGAGAACCCTAATTTCTATGTAGCAAACATAGAGGGGCTCAACGCAGAGGCTACTGCTAAACTGAGACGCAACTGCTTCAAGCAGAACATCACTTTGCTGGTTGTCAAGAACACATTGTTTGCCAAGGCTTTGGAAAACAGTGGTATTGAAGATTGCCAGGATTTTGAGAAGGTACTTAAAGGTTCTTCTGCAATAATGTTCACTACAACTCCTAACGGTCCTGCAAAACTTATAAAGTCTTTCAGTGCCGCTGAGGGTAAAGGCAAGCCTGAACTTAAGGCTGCTTATATTCAGGAGTGCCCTTACATTGGCGCCGAGAACTTGGATGCACTTTGCAACATCAAGTCCAGAGAAGAACTCATCGCAGACATCGTTGCATTGCTGCAGTCGCCTGCCAGAAACGTTATCTCTGCTCTTCAGAGCCAGGGTGGCGGAAAGATTGCAGGTATCGTAAAAACATTATCGGAGAAATAATTATTAACACATAAAAAATTAAAACTATGGCAGATATTAAAAAATTTGCAGAAGAGCTGGTTAACCTGACAGTTAAAGACGTTCAGGAATTGGCTAAGGTTCTCAAGGAAGAGTATGGTATCGAGCCAGCTGCCGCTGCTGTTGCAGTTGCTGCTGCCGGTCCTGCCGCCGCAGCTGCTGAGGAGCAGACTGAATTTGACGTTATCCTCAAGGCAGCCGGTGCTCAGAAACTTCAGGTTGTAAAGGCTGTGAAGGAATTCACCGGTCTTGGACTGAAGGAAGCTAAGGATCTCGTTGACGGTGCTCCTAAGGCCGTTAAGGAGAAAGTTTCCAAGGCTGACGCTGAGACTTTAAAGGCAAAACTTGAAGAGGTTGGAGCAGAGGTTGAGATTAAATAAATTTATTCTCTACTTCTCCCTGCCTGTCAGGACGTAGTCAGGTTTAGGGCTAAAATGCCCTAAACCTTTTTGTCGTTTTTTTAAGTTTATATTCAACTAATTTTGTCCAAATGCCTCAAAATATTAATAATCAGCGAATTTCGTTCGCAACGTCAAAGACGCTACTAGACTATCCTGATTTTCTCGAGGTACAGCTGAAGTCGTTCAGAGAATTCTTCCAACTGGGCACAACAGCAGAAAACAGAAAGAATGAGGGCCTTTACAAGGTCTTCCAGGAAGCTTTTTCACAAAATTCGGAACCTTCAGGTATCAGGGACACCCGCAACAATTTCGTACTGGAATTTATAGACTACACAATAGACCCTCCTATCTACACTGAGGACGAATGTATGGACAGGGGTCTTACTTACTGTGTCCCTATGAAGGCAAAACTCAAACTCTCATGTACTGATCCGGATCATGAAGATTTTGAGCAGGTTATCCAGGATGTTTTCTTGGGTAACATACCTTACATGACACCCAGGGGTACCTTCATCATAAACGGCTCGGAAAGAATTGTGGTTTCCCAGCTGCACCGCTCCCCCGGCGTATTCTTCGGGCAGAGCATGCACCAGAACGGAACCAAGCTTTACTCGGCCAGAATCATACCGTTCAAAGGGTCTTGGATAGAATTCACTACCGACATCAACAAGGTCATGTACGCATATATCGACAGAAAGAAGAAACTGCCGGTAACAACCTTGCTCAGAGCAATCGGCTTTGAATCAGACAAAGACATACTCAACATATTCGGTCTTGCACAGGAGGTAAGAGCGGAAAGGAGCGAACTCGAAAAACATATAGGCCAAAGACTTGCAGCCAGAGTCCTGAAGAAATTCTACGAAGACTGGATAGACGAGGACACCGGCGAGGTAATCTATATGGAAAGAAATACCGTAGGTATTGAGAGAGGTACCGTACTTACGGAAGAAGTAATTGAAAAAGTCCTGGATTCAGGAACTGACTATATCCAGTTGCATAACGAGGATTCTGCAAGCACGGAGTTCGACATCATCTACAACACTTTGCAGAAAGACACCTGCAACACCCAGAAAGACGCCATCGTCTATACATACAGGCAGCTCAGAAACTCTGAACCGCCGGATGAGGCTACAGCTAAGGACGTTATAGAAAAACTGTTCTTCTCTGACAAGAGGTACGACCTTGGAACCGTAGGCCGCTACAGGCTGAACAAGAAGCTCAACCTCAACACATCCGAGGAGGTCAGGGTTCTCACCAAGCAGGACATCATAGAAATTATCCGCTATCTGATACAGCTGATTAATTCCAAGGCTACGGTGGATGACATAGACCACCTCAGCAACAGAAGGATACGTACCGTTGGCGAGCAGCTTGCAAACCAGTTCAGCGTAGGCCTTGCCAGAATGGCCAGGACCATCAGAGAAAAAATGAATGTCAGGGACAACGAAGTGTTCACCCCTACCGAGCTGATCAACTCCAAGACCCTGTCTTCTGTAATCAACTCCTTCTTCGGAACCAGCCAGCTGTCGCAGTTTATGGACCAGACGAACCCTCTTGCGGAGATGACTCACAAGAGAAGGCTTTCCGCCCTCGGTCCCGGAGGACTCAGCCGCGACAGAGCCGGATTCGAGGTTCGAGACGTACACTATACCCATTACGGACGTCTCTGCCCTATCGAAACTCCTGAAGGACCTAACATCGGTCTGATTTCGTCGCTTTGCGTCTATGCCAGAATCAACAACCTGGGCTTTATAGAAACTCCCTATCGCAGAGTAAACAATGGAGTTGTGGATCTTTCCGACAGCGGATATGTCTATATGAGCGCAGAGGAAGAGGAGAACCAGATGGTTGCTCAGGCAAATGTAAATCTGGACGAGAACGGAAACATTCTGGACGAAAGAATCAAATGCCGTTGGGAAGCAGACTATCCGGTGGTAAGCAAAGACGAAATCCATCTGATAGACGTTGCTCCTAACCAGATTGCTTCAATTGCAGCATCTCTGATTCCTTTCCTTGAGCACGACGATGCAAACCGTGCGCTGATGGGTTCCAACATGATGCGTCAGGCAATTCCTATCATCAATCCGGAGGCTCCTATTGTAGGAACAGGTCTGGAAGGCCCTGTAATGAGAGATTCCAGAACCCAGATTGCTGCCGAAAGAGCCGGAGAGGTAGTTTATGTGGACGCCAACCAGATACAGGTAAAATACGACAAGACCGAGGAAGAAAAGTTCATAAGCTTTACTCCCGATATAACCACATACAACCTTCCGATGTACAGAAAGACCAACCAGAGTACTTCCGTACGTCTGAAACCAATCGTAAGAAAAGGCGACAGAATTACAGCCGGCCAGATTCTGACCGAAGGATATGCTTCGCAGAACGGCGAACTGGCTCTCGGAAGAAACCTCAAGGTGGCTTTCATGCCTTGGAAGGGATACAACTATGAGGATGCTGTTGTACTCAGCGAAAGAATTGTAAGAGAAGACATTCTGACTTCCGTTCACGTAGATGAGTACCTTCTGGAAGTCCGCGACACCAAGAGAGGTCCGGAGGAACTTACAAAGGACATCCCGAATGTCAGCGACGACGCCACCAAGAACCTGGACGACAACGGAATCATCCGTATAGGAGCCACGGTTCAGCCGGGCGACATTCTCATCGGAAAGATTACCCCTAAGGGCGAAACCGATCCTTCACCTGAGGAGAAGCTTCTCAGGGCCATCTTCGGCGACAAGGCCGGCGATGTAAAGGACGCTTCGTTGAAGGCTTCCGCCTCGCTTACAGGCACCGTTATCGGAAAGAGGCTCTACTGCAAGGCAGGTCAGGGCAAGATGACCGACAAGGAAAGAAGGAACTTCAAGGCCAAGACCAAAGAAGAGGTAGAAAAGGCCAAGAAGAACTTTGAGAAGAAACGCAATGACCTCAAGGCTCTGTTCATAGACAAGATAATGACCCTTCTGGGCAAGAAGACTTCTCAGGGTGTGAGCGACATATTCGGAACCACGGTGGTTGCCAAGGGCAAGTCGTTCAGCAAGGAAGTTCTGGAAAGCATAGAAAGCTTTGAGCAGATAAATCCTTCCAAGTGGACTTCAGACAAGCACACCAACGAACTCGTAAGTGCCCTGATTCACAACTATCTTACTGAACTTAAGGAAATTACGGCTCAGTATAAGAGAAAGGAATTTGACATTCAGCAGGGCGACGACCTTCCGAACGGAGTAATGCAGATAGCCAAAGTCTATATTGCAAAGAAGAGGAAGATTATGGTGGGCGACAAAGTTGCCGGACGCCACGGAAACAAGGGTATCGTTGCAAAGATTGTAAGCGACGAGGACATGCCGTTCATGGAAGACGGTACGATAATGGATATCGTACTCAACCCTCTGGGTGTGCCTTCGCGTATGAACCTCGGCCAGATTTACGAAACCGTGCTCGGATGGGCAGGCCGTGAACTGGGAGTCAAGTTTGCCACCCCTATCTTTGACGGAGCTTCGCTTGAGAACATCTGCGAATATACAGACAAGGCAGGTCTGCCAAGATACGGTGAAACAAGACTCCGCGACGGCGGTACCGGCGAACTCTTTGACCAGCCGGCCACTGTAGGTGTAATCTACATGATTAAGCTGGACCACATGGTTGAGGACAAGATGCACGCCCGTTCTACAGGTCCTTACTCACTGATTACCCAGCAGCCTCTCGGCGGTAAGGCTCAGTTAGGAGGACAGCGTTTTGGAGAAATGGAGGTTTGGGCACTGGAAGCATTCGGTGCAGCAAATATCCTTCAGGAAATCCTGACAATCAAATCCGACGACATCACCGGCAGAAGCCGTGCATACGAAGCCATTGTAAAGGGCGAGCCTATGCCTGCTCCTAACATTCCGGAATCTTTGAACGTGCTCCTGCACGAGCTCAGAGGACTCGGACTCAGTGTTCACTTGGACTAAACGACAACTTAGAAATCATAAGAATATGCCTTTAAAGAAAGATACAAAAGTTAAGAGCAATTTCAGCAAGATTACCATCGGCCTTGCCTCTCCTGAAGAAATTCTGGACAGAAGCCACGGCGAGGTTCTGAAGCCGGAAACTGTTAACTACCGTACATACAAGCCCGAAAGAGACGGTCTGTTCTGCGAGAGAATCTTTGGTCCTACAAAGGATTACGAATGCTCCTGCGGTAAATACAAGAGAATCCGTTACCGCGGTATCGTCTGCGACCGTTGCGGCGTGGAGGTAACAGAGAAAAAGGTAAGAAGAGAAAGGATGGGGCACATATCCCTGACCGTTCCGGTTGCCCATATCTGGTATTTCCGTTCCACTCCAAACAAAATAGGCTCGCTGCTCGGCATAAAGAGCAAGCAGCTGGACTCCATAATCTACTACGAAAGATATGTGGTCATCCAGCCCGGTCTTGCAGCCGAAAGCGGTGTAAAGGAATTGGATCTGCTCAGCGAAGACGAATATCTTGCAGTTCTGGAAACCCTCCCCAAGGAAAATTCTTCCCTGTCGGATGACGACCCGAACAAGTTCATCGCCGAGATGGGTGCAGGCGCAATTTACAAGCTCCTGGCCAAGATAGATCTGGACAAGCTTTGCTATTCTCTCAGGCACTCTCTCGAAACAGAGACCAGCCAGCAGAGAAAGGCCGAAGCCCTCAAGAGGCTGAGCATCATCGAGGCCTTCCGCGATTCCAAAGACATCAACCGTCCGGAGGGGATGATTCTCAAGGTAATACCAGTGATTCCACCGGATCTGAGGCCTTTGGTTCCGCTGGACGGAGGAAGATTTGCAACCTCCGACCTCAACGACCTTTATCGCAGAGTAATCATACGTAACAACCGTCTGAAGAAACTCATAGAGATAAAGGCTCCGGAGGTGATCCTGCGCAACGAAAAGAGAATGCTTCAGGAGGCCGTTGACTCCCTGTTTGACAATTCCAAAAAGTCCAACACCATAAAGAGCGAATCCAACAGGGCTCTCAAGTCTCTGTCCGATTCTCTCAAGGGAAAGCAGGGAAGATTCCGTCAGAACCTGCTCGGAAAGAGGGTTGACTATTCTGCCCGTTCGGTTATTGTTGTAGGTCCTGAACTCAAGATGCACGAGTGCGGACTTCCAAAATTCATTGCAGCAGAACTTTACAAGCCTTTCATCATACGCAAACTCCTGGAAAGGGGCATGGTGAAGACCGTAAAGAGCGCAAAGAAGATGGTTGACCGCAAAGACGCCGTCATCTGGGACATTCTGGAAAATGTAATGAAAGGGCATCCGGTGCTGCTTAACCGTGCCCCTACCCTCCACAGATTGGGTATCCAGGCATTCCAGCCTAAACTCATAGAAGGTAAGGCCATACAGCTGCATCCTCTTGCATGTACCGCATTCAACGCCGACTTTGACGGTGACCAGATGGCAGTCCACCTTCCTCTGGGAAATGCCGCAGTGCTTGAGGCTCAGATACTTATGCTCGGAAGCCACAACATCCTCAATCCTGCAAACGGTACCCCTATCACCGTTCCTTCTCAGGACATGGTGCTCGGTCTGTACTATATTACAAAGGAAAGAGGCGGCATGAAGGGCGAAGGCGGAAGATTCTACTCTCCGGAAGAGGTAATCATAGCCTACAACGAACAGAGGCTTGATATCCATGCCAAGATTCAGGTACGCCTGCCCATAGATCTTACAGATCCTTCAAAGGGCTACCACCTTGTAGATACCACTACCGGAAGAATACTGTTCAACCAGGTAGTTCCAAAGGAAGTAGGATATCTGAACACCTTGATAAACAAGAAGGCCCTCAGAGACATCATCAGCCTTGTAATCAAGACTTGCGGCGTCATGAGAACAACCGAGTTCCTGGATGACATCAAGAACATGGGTTACCTCATGGCATTCCGCGGAGGACTTTCGTTCAATCTGGGAAACGTAATTGTGCCGGAGGGCAAGCAGAAGCTCATCGACGATGGTTACAAGAAGGCCGACGAGGTTAAGTTCAATTTCGACAACGGTCTGATTACCAACAATGAACGTTATAATCAGATTATCGATATCTGGACCAATGTAAACAACGAACTCAGTAAGGTTGTGGTCAAGGAAATTTCTTCCGATAACGAAGGATTCAACCCTGTATGGATGATGCTCGACTCCGGAGCCCGCGGTTCCAAGGAGCAGATTCGTCAGCTTTGCGGAATGAGAGGTCTGATGGCCAAGCCTCAGAAGTCCGGAGCTACAGACGGCAACCAGATTATTGAGAACCCTATTCTTGCAAACTTCAAGGAAGGACTTTCCGTACTTGAGTACTTCATCTCCACTCACGGAGCCCGCAAGGGTTTGGCCGATACCGCTCTGAAGACTGCCGATGCAGGTTACCTTACCAGAAGGCTCGTAGATGTTTCTCACGATGTAATCGTAACGGAAGAGGACTGCGGAACCCTCAGAGGTCTGGTAGCTACTGAAATAAAGAACAAGGACGAAGTTGTAGAAACCCTCTACGACCGTATCCTCGGAAGAACCACCGTGCATGAGATTTACGACCCTACCACCGGTGAAATCATCATCGGAGCCGGCGAAGAAATCACGGAAGAGGTTGCTGCCAGGATAGAGAGCCTCCCTATAGAGGCCGTAGAAATCCGAAGCGTGCTCACATGCGAGAGCAAGAAGGGTGTCTGCGCCAAGTGCTATGGCCGTAACCTGGCCCGCAACAAGATGGTTGAAAAGGGAGAGGTTGTGGGCGTAATTGCAGCCCAGAGTATCGGTGAGCCTGGTACTCAGCTTACCCTTAGAACATTCCATGTCGGCGGTACCGCAAGTGCCTCCGTTGCCGAAAACGAAATCGTTTCCAAGTACGACGGACGGCTGGAATTTGAAGAGCTCCGCACCTTGGACAAGATAGACGAAAACGGCCAGAAGCAGACCATCGTCATAGGCCGCGGCACAGAGCTCAGGATTGTAAATGCAGACAGCGGAATATCCATGTCGGAGTACCGTATCCCTTACGGATCAATCCTCTACAAGAAGAACGGAGAATTGGCCCGCAAGGGCGACAAGATCTGCGAGTGGGATGCCTACAACGCACTTACGCTTGCCGATGTTGACGGTCAGATTGTCTATGACCAGCTGGTTGAAAACGAAACCTTCAAGAACGAGGTTCTGGATGAGTTTGCAACCCACGTAGATAAAGTTGTGATAGACTCCAAAGACAAGAACAAGAACCCGGTAATCAGGATTGTAGATGCAGACGGCATAGAGCTCAAGAGCTACAACCTGCCTCTGGGAGCCCATATTATGGTAAACGACGGTCAGCAGGTCAAGGCCGGCGACACTCTGGTCAAGATACCGAGAGCCGCTTCGTCCAAGGCCGGTGACATTACCGGAGGTCTTCCAAGAGTTACGGAGCTGTTCGAGGCCAGAAATCCTTCTAACCCGGCCATCGTTGCCGAAATTAACGGCGACGTTCAGATGGGCAAGATCAAGAGAGGTAACCGCGAAATCATCATCAAGGCCCGTAAAGGCGATCAGGAAAGACATTATCTGGTTCCGCTTACCAAGCAGATTCTCGTTCAGGAGAACGACTATGTAAAGGCCGGAGACGCCCTTTCAGACGGAAGTGTAGCTCCTGCCGACATCCTCAGGATTCTTGGTCCTACAAAGGTTCAGGAATATATCGTCAACGAGGTTCAGGCCGTTTACAGAATGCAGGGCGTGAAGATCAACGACAAGCACTTTGAGGTAATTGTAAGGCAGATG
Organism: uncultured Bacteroidales bacterium; assembly: GCA_937899055.1. Classification (GTDB taxonomy): domain Bacteria; phylum Bacteroidota; class Bacteroidia; order Bacteroidales; family UBA932; genus Egerieousia. Next base: position 67,464 of record CALBPX010000041.1, on the reverse strand, counting down.
ATGCGCAAGGTTCAGGTTGTGGATCCGGGAGACACCCGCTTCCTTCCCGAGCAGCTTGTGGATCGTCAGGAATTCTTCCGTCAGAACGACGAACTGTGGGACAAGATGGTTGTCACCGATGCTGGAGATTCCAAGAATCTCTCTGAAGGACAGATTGTTACAGTAAGGGCTCTCAAGGACGAGAACTCATCGCTGAAGCGTCAGGCCCTGAAGATTGTAACTGCCCGCAATGCGGTTCCTGCAACAGCAGACCAGATACTCCAGGGTATCACCAGGGCAGCCCTCAAGACCAGCAGCTTCATGAGTGCGGCTTCGTTCCAGGAAACTACCAAGGTACTGTCCGAGGCAGCCATCTACGGAAAGACCGACACTCTGGAAGGCCTGAAAGAGAACGTCATCTGCGGACATCCTATACCAGCCGGTACAGGCCTCAGAGATTATGACAACATCGTAGTAACCAGTCAGGACGAGTACCAGAAGATGGTAAAGGCCCAGGCTGCGCTTGCAGCTCAGGCTGGCATCGCCGAGTAAAACCGATCAATACCTTTAAGAAATGAAAAAGATATTTATCATTGCAATTGCAGCCGTTACGGCACTGTCCTGCACCGGAAAGAAGGCAGGCTATACCATTACGGTGGATTGTCAGGATCCGGATTTTACCAGTTTCATTCTCACAGACCAGGACAGAGAAACTCCCCTTTCCGATACCGTTGCCGTAGTGGATGGCAAGGCCACCTTCACGGGCAAGGTTGACGGATTTGATGTACGCTATGTTCTGGCCAGGATGGGAGAAGCTCAGCCGATTTTTGTAAAAAGAGTCTTTCTGGAAAATGCGGAATATACCGTTACCGTTCCGGAAGGATTCAGCCCTTCAATTCCTTCTGAACTTGTTTCAAACAGCAAGCTTCAGATGCAGGTAGATTCAGTCCAGAATCTGATATCTGCCATATATGAAGGAATAGACATGAAGCAGCTGCAAAAGGAATTCAAAAACGGAAACCAGGCCGTAAGAGATTCCATCTCCACGCTTTTGGACGAACTCTCAGACAAGGCTTCTGCCATTGAAGAGAAATTCATGACAGAAAACCCTCTGAGCCCCATGGCTTTGGAAATGGCTGCCAGCAGTATCAGATACATCGGTCTGGATTCTGCAAAGAAGGTTGCCGAAAAGTTTGAGGCAGTTCCTGAATATGCTTCCAACAGAATTTTCAAGAACATCCAGAAGGAAGTCGCCAAGAAAGAGGCTCTGGCTCCCGGAAAACAAGCTCCGGATTTCACCCTCAACACTCCCGACGGCACTCCTGTAAAGTTCTCCGAAGTTTACCCGCAGAACAAGGTTACAATGGTAGATTTCTGGGCTTCCTGGTGCGGACCTTGCAGAAAATTCAACCCCACCCTTACAAAAATCTATGCCAAATACAGCAAGAAAGGCTTTGGCATCCTGGGTGTATCTCTGGACAGAGAAAAAGACAAATGGTTGGAAGCCATCAAGGCCGACAAACTCGTCTGGAAGCATGTTTCCGACCTCCAGTACTGGGACAGTCAGGCAGCTAAACTTTACAACATCAGCTTCATTCCCCAGAGCTACTTTGTAGATAGTCAGGGAACCATCCTTCTGGCTTCGCCGGAAGAAGATCAGATTGAAAGTTTCCTTGAGGAATATCTCAAGTAGAACTGAGGCATAGGCCGCAAAAAAAATAGGAGGATGTTTTCAATCCTCCTATTTTTATTTTGCCGCTAACCGGCCGGCCTCTTACTTCAAGAAATAAGGTTTCTTATGGTAAGGGTCTATCAGCATAGGGCCTTCGCAGCGTCTGCTGTCAGGAGTTGCAGACTTGGTTGAAGGGGCTGCCGAACCATAGCTGTTGGTCTTGTCGTAATCGTGAGCCACAAAGTCTTCAACAGTAGGCGTTTCTCCGGCGGTAATCTTTATTCTGCAATAAATTCTCCAGCGTCCTACGGTATTGAAGTGCGGTATGTTGTTAATCATACAGCTGCTGTTTTCGGAACGGTAAACACCTACTCCGTATGTTGCACTTCCGGCGTGGAGGTTGATGTTGCATGCGCCGTAGGTTTCGGTCATGTCTGCAAAAGTCTTCCAGTTTGCTCCCTCAATTTTTGGAGTAAGGTCCAGATTGCAATTTTCATAATCTGAATACCAAGCACTTGCCGTTGCATTCCACTGAGGAAGATATGTATTAGCATAGGCGCCAAGACCCTGCCAGTAACGGAATGTGGATTCATTGTCATGAGGATAGGCTGTGGTGTTATAATAGACATATTCATCGCCCAGCAGACCTATTCCATGGCCACCATACTCATGCCTGAGAGTATATGCAAAACCGCCGTATGAAGAATATGCAGGATGCCTTGCCGGAGTCTGGGCTATGGATATCATCTTCATGCCGCCCATACCGGAAGTCCATATATTGGTTCCTGCATATTGGTCTGCATTTATTATGATGCTTATAGGAGACCAGCTCAGGTTGGTTCTGGTTTCGTAATCCGTAGATCCGGCGTAGCCGGGGCATTTTGCCGCATACTCTATTACGGTAGCAGTGTTGCAGCCTATACCGGTTGAGTTTCCGCCCTGCCATGAGCATTTGAACTTGGTATCTACCTTGTTGTTAGCTTCTGCCCAGGTTGTAGAACCGGAACTCATTCCTGCCTCATTTGAATATGCTGCAACCTTGTAGATTGCAAAATAATTGTAGTAATACTTGTAAGGCTGGATTTCAAACAGAGCCTTTACACCGGCATCCACCTCGGTATCAAACTGTCCGCCGTATTTGAAGAGATCCTGAGTATAACCGTCTCCGGTATAGATGAGTTTGAAAGGACGTGAGGTAGATGTAACCTCGGTTATGGAGCCGTCTTCGTTGACCTCATAGAGTTTTACCTCTCCGTCTGCCCAGTAACTCTTGGTGGAACCGGTTGTGAAAGTAACCACGTCGCTTTCTACCTTTCCTCCATCAAATCCGTCATCTACAACCACCTTGTAATAATATGTCGTGTTCTTGTCCAGCTCTGATGTGTTCATCAAGGAAGTATTCTCGGTAGTACCTAAGGATGTCCACGTGGAGTTGTCTTTTGAAAGCATTGCCGTATAGGTCAGCTTATCGTTGTTTGCATCCGTAGAAGCAGTCCACGAAAATGTAGTAATGGTTTCTACTCCGCTGCCCGTAGGAGCCAGACCTGTAGGTTTTGTAGGTGCTGCATTTGCAGCAGCTTCCTTTGTAATGGTCAGATATTTTGTATTGCTGCCGCTCTTTACGGTAAGGAATGTCTGAGCCTTTGTCTTTTCAGTATAGTTTCCGGTACTTACGGTAACGGTGGCATTGCCGGTTCCTGAACTCGGTGTAACACTGGCAAGCCAAGCCGGCTTGGGACTGGGAAGAGTAATGCTCCAGGTACCCGTGCAGTTTACATTGAATGTTGCAGAACCTGCCACAGCCGGAATTGAAAGACTCTCAGGATCCAGAGTTATTGCCGCAGCAGCCGGTGCGGTTATTGTAACAGCAGCCGTCTTGGTCTTGCCTTTGACAGTTACGGTTCCTCCCGCAGCGGAAGAAGAGGCTGTAACCTTAACAGATCCGTTATTGCTGCCGCTGGCCGGAGATACCGTATAACCGGTAGTGGCTGTTACCGTCCAGGCTACATTGGAAGTAACCGTTATTGTACCTGAAGCACCGGCCGCAAGTTGCAGCGTAGCCGGGCTCACGCTGAGAGATTCTGTTGTTGTAGGTGTAGTACTGCCACCTCCGCCAGGAGTAGGCTTGTCTCCTCCGTGTCCGCTGCATGAACTTAACAGCAAAGCGCCTAATGCGGCACAGGCAAGGATTTTTAAACTCGATAAAGTTCTCATATAGGTAGATGTTTAGTTTTCCTCTCCATTTAACGATTAACAAATATAGCAAATAATATTCCAACGGCCAAAACACGGTTTTAACAAAAAGAGGCCGGTCATTTGACCAGCCTCCTTTCTGAAAGTTCAAAACTTATCAGTCAACTAAGAAATCCTGATAAGTGTTGTAGGCGTTAGGATAGTATGAACCATCTCTCTGAATCCAGCCTTCGAACTCGATTTCATCACCGCTTGCAATCTTCACAGCACCTGAACCGTAAACACCGCAGTTTGCGATTCTCATTGTGAATGTGTAAGTGTGTCCGCCTGCAGAAGCAGTCATGACGAATCTTCCGGTAGAAGAGTTGACAGTAATAGGCTCATTGTAGCCTGTATATTTGGCAACAGATATGGTTTCGTCTCCGTTGTTCTTGAACTCTACAGGGCAGGTTTCGTCAAACAGAACAATCTTATAGTAGTTTTCTGTCATCTTAGCCAACTGCAGGTAAGCTTTAGTAGCATCAAGATACTCGTCAACAGAACCAACTCTTATTGCCCAAGCCATAAGAGCGGTATTTACATAATAGAGAACTTCGTATTCAACATCCTTGTAGTTCTCATATTCGAGCTGCATCATACCGTTACCGGCAAATTCATAGTAGCAACCGTCGCCGGCCATACTCTGAGGCAGAGACAATGTAAAGGTGTACTCTGTACCGGGTGCAAGCAGAGAATAATCATAAGTCAGTGAAACAGTCTTGCTGTACTCACCGGCTGCAAAATCAACCTTTGAAGCTCCGAGTGTATAAACACCGTGGTCATCGTTCAAGGTAAGCGGAACTGAAATAGCCTCCGTAGCTACACCTCTTACTATCTTAATTGTAAGGGGTGTTTCGGCAGCACTCAGACTGAATGTAGTTCCCTCGCTCTCAAATGAAACATCCTCGTTAGTAACTGTGTAAGAAGGCCACTTTGAGGCGCAGGATGTAATCAGCAATGCAGAGAGCAATAACCCGAATCCGTATTTTATAAGTTTCATATTCTTCAAATTTATTAAAAGTAAAACACTGTTTATCTATTAATAGCCAGGATTCTGCTGCTCTCTGATCTGAGGATTTGAAGATATCTCATCAGCAGGAATAGGCTCCAACCAATGATAATCTGATGCAGTAACATTCATGAGCAAAGCGGCAGCGTTGGATCCACCTGTGTGAACAAGAGCAGCAAGCTGAGGAGCTGTTCTCTGCATACCGTCGCCCCATCTCTTCAGACAGAACCATCTGTAACCTTCACCAATGAACTCTCTGGCCCACTCATCCTTGATGTATTCAATAAGAGCATCGCCTGTTAAGGTAACATTAATATAGGAAGGATCTCTCTTTGTACCGAGTTTGTCAAGATACTGGCAAGCTACTGCGTCTGCACCGCCCTTTCTGGCAAATGCCTCAGCGGCAATAAGATACTGCTCAGCAATACGGAAAGGTTTAATCTTCTGAAGGTGAGCGGTTTCACTTGTTGCCAATGCGGAGTTGCCAGGGAACTTGTTCATAAGGGTCATGCCGGAAGCAGTACCTATAGATACGGTAACTGTAACGCCGGTCTGGAACCAGGTCTGGAACCTGAGGTCTGTAGGATTATACAGAGTTGAGGCAACCCACTTGTTGATAATCCAGTCTGGTCTGTACTTGCCTGCACTCAGACCGTAGTATGTAGGGTCGAGGGTGCTGGGAGTAGAGTTTGCATCGGAGAAGAGCTGAAGAATACACTCCTGACCTGAGTCGTTGGTCCAGAGGTTCTTCATTTCAGCAGCAGTTTCGCAAAGCGGATACTTGCCACCGTCAACCAAAGCGGTAGAAAGCGATATGGCCTTGTCGTAATCGCCCATGTAAAGAGCAAGTCTTGCCTTGAAAGCGTTTACAACATCTACAGTAATCTCATCTGCTCCGGGGGTTCCGGCATAGGAAGCCAGATAAGTACCAGCCTGCTCCAGCTCAGTCTTTACCCATTCGTAAGACTCAGCAACAGTGCTTCTGCCAGGATAAGAGTTGATGTCGCCCGTAGGCCTGTGAAGATCTACCAGCATGATACCATACTTGCCTGCATTTGAAGAATTGTAAACAGGAGCATAGTATTCAAGGAGTTTCAGTCCGAGATATGCTTTGGTAAAGTGAGCTACACCCAATACCTTGTTCAGGCGCTTGAGTTCATCAGAGTCGAATTCGCTCTTGTCCATATTCTCAACTGTCTCAATAACAAAGCAGGCATGGTTGATACCGCTGTAGGCACCTGCCCACAGATCAGTAAACTCGGAACCGGAGTTCCAGTCCCATCTGTAAGCGTCACCCTGTCTGTTACCATAATCGAGTACAGGATTGAAGAAGTCTGAAGCAATTTCTGTACGGTAAACATATGAACCGGCTGAATATGCCCTCATATATATATACTCGTATCTCATCCAACCTTCTGCATCCTCAACTGTTTTAATGGCATTATCTCTTGGAATAACACCTTTGGGCTCCTCGTCCAAGTTGCAACTTACAACAAGAAGAGCCAAAACTGCGAGTGATAATATAATCTTTTTCATATTCTCAACTTATTTAGAAAGTTAACTCAACACCTGCTGCATACTGCTGAGAGTTAGGATATACAGCCAACTGGAGGTTGATATTCTGCTCAGGATCCCAACCGGAGTACTTGGTCCAAGTAAGAAGGTTACGACCTGTTACAAAGAATCTTAAACCTGTAAGCACGCCACCCATCTTGTTGAGAGCGTTCTTGCCCAGAGAGTAAGAAAGGGTAACACCCTTGAGTCTTACAAATGATGCGTTTTCAACCAATCTTGAGTCAAAGCATTCACCGTTAACAACATATGCAGGATTTGGATATTTAGCTTTGTCGCCAGGATTCTGCCACATCTTGTAGAGAACCTCGCTTGCAAGACGGTTATCTGCAAAGTTGGTGTTGGTGTAGAAGTAACGGTCATTGTTGATCAGGTATTTTCCGAATACGCCTGAGAACTGAGCCTGAAGAGCAAAGTTCTTGTAGGTGAAGTCGATCTGGAGACCTGCTGACCAAGGAGCATATCTTGATTTGCCAAGGAGGATACGGTTATCGTCTGAATATACATCAGTGATGTTGCCGTCCTTGTCATACCACAGAGGACGTCCGGTTGCCGGATCGATACCTGCGCTCTTTACATACCAAAGCTCACCTGCTGAGTGGCCTACACAGTAGTTCAGACCGTAGTCAGGAAGTTCGAAGTTGTCACGTCCGTCAAACAGCTTGGTGATCTTGTCTTTGTTGTAAGAAACGTTCACGCTTGTCTGCAGGAACATATTCTCGTTGCGAACCCAGTCATAGGTCAGGGTAGCCTCGATACCTTCGTTCTTCATGTTACCGATGTTGCCATAACCGCCGGAGAATCCGGTTGAATAAGACCATGGAATTTCAAGGAGCATGTCCTTGGTGTTCTTTCTGTAAACCTCAAGTTTGGCTTCCAGTTTGTTCCAGAGTCTGAAGTCCAAAGCTATGTTCAAGCTCTCCAGAGTTTCCCATGTCAGGTCTTCGTTACCGGAATTGGAAACGTAGTAGGTCATACCCTTATACTGAGTACCTGTACCTACAAGAGCCTTTGACAGGTAGTTGCTGATACCGGAGTTACCTACGGTACCGTAGTTGGCAGAAAGCTGGAGTTTGTTAATCCACTCAACATCCTTGAGGAAGTTCTCAGCCTTGATGTTCCACATAGCACCTGCAGACCAGAAGTTTGCATATCTCTTGTTTGCTCCGAAGAGGGATGAACCGTCACGACGGAAAGAGAGATCTACATAATACTTGCTGTTGTAGTCGTATGAAAGTCTTGAGAACAGAGAGTTGTATTTATACTGTGAATAGCTCTCAGCTACTGACTTTGGCAGATCGTCGTCTGAATTGCTCAGTGTAGCAAGATCTGCACTTGCCTGACCGCTGCCACTTGCGCTGAATCCCTCAGAATGGTTGATGATGGCCTCCTGACCTACAAGGGCAGTGATGTTATGCCTTTCACCAAGCTGGAACTTGTACTCAGCGGTATTGGTTGTGGTAAGACGATAGTATCTGGTGAAGCTCTGACCTACATAAGGACCATTGGTACGGTAAATGTAAATCCAGTCCTCAGGATCCTGAAGGTCTCTGCGGCTCCATCTGTAATCATAGCCTTCCAGACCCTGTGCGAATCTGATGGTCAGACCGTTGATAGGAGATACCTGCTCATAGAGGTTACCGTTCAGTCTTACAGTGTTGTCCTTTACCTTGAGGTATTTGTAACGATACTTAGGGCTGTATGCGCCAAAGTCGTCCATGTAAGGAGTTTCGTCGCCGTAGCCGATGAAGTTTCCGGAAGCATCTGTAAGTATTTCATAAGGGGTCCACCATGTAGGAGCCCACAATGCAAAGTTTACAGGGTTGTTCCAGTTGTTACGGTTACCTGAAGAATAGTCAGAGTTGTAAGGGTTCTCCCTTGACTGCTGATAACCTACTCCCAAAGCAATACCAAACTTGAACCAGTTGGTAGGAGTTACGTTCATGTTGATACGTGCAGCGTAACGGTTGTGTGCAGTCATAGGCTCAACACCTTCCATTCTGTTGGCAGCCAATGAAATGTAGTAGTCAACAACCTTTGTTCTACCAGAAACTGAGAGGTCGGCTCCCATGGTAGGAACATTCTGGTTCAAAGCCCACTTCATCCAGTTGGTCTCTATCTTGTTACCAAGTCTGAATGCCTTTGTTGCCTGGAAATCAGTGTCTGTGAGGTATTCAGGAGTGATGATTTCGTTCATCCTGAACCACTCTTCTGAGTTCACGCGCTTGATAGGGTTGCGTGCCAGGTTGGAAACACCGTAGTTAGCTGAGAACTTTACAACAGGCTTCTCAGATGTACCTTTCTTGGTTGTGATGTAAACAACTCCGTTGGCAGCACGTGAACCGTAGATAGCTGTTGAGGAAGCGTCCTTGAGAATGGTAACGCTCTCAATGTCGTTAGGGTTCAAAGTGTTGAAGATGTCTGAGAGTACAGGAGTTCCGTCCAATACAAACAGAGGGGTAGTTGATGCCTGGAGGGAGTTCACACCTCTGATACGCATAGATACCGTAGCAGACGGGTCACCAGATGAGGTATAAACCTGCAGACCTGCAACCTGACCCTGGAGAGCATCAGCCGCATTGATAACCGGCTTGTCCTTGAGGGCCTTGGATTTTACGGTCTGGGCGGAACCTACCACCGTTGAAATCTTTCTGGCGGTACCGTAACCGAGCACGATAACCTGCTCCAGAGATTCTGCCTCATTCTGAAGCTGAACGTTGATTACAGACCTGCCGTTTACAGGAATCTCCTGAGTTGCATATCCCTGATAAGTGAAAACCAGGACAGCGTCTCTCGACACATTGATGACATACTGTCCGTTGGGATCAGTTGCAACACCATTAAGAGTACCCTTTACCACAACGCCCGCACCGATTAAAGGCTCGTTATCAGCCGCATCGGAAACGGTACCTGTTACTTTGATTGTCTGTGCAAAAGCAAATTGCCCAACACACAACAACAGTAACGCCAAAACAAATGTAATTCGTTTCATTTGGTTGATTTTTAGTTAATTTTAAGTAGTGTTGTTTATTTGTTAATAATAATTCTGGTCAGTTTGGCTTTAGTTTTGGGTTGCAATATACGAATTATTGTCTGACAAACCAAATAAATGGACAATTATTTTTTTCGGCGATTTGAGTTGTTAACAGAAAATGCAACATTTTTGTTATATTTGTGGCGCCGGTGTGGTTATCCGCCCCCAAAAACGCGTTTTTATGATAGGTATTTTTGATTCTGGAGCTGGAGGTCTTTCAGTTTGGAAGGAACTTGTAAAGCTAATGCCCTCAGAAAGTTATTTCTATATTTCTGACGCAGCATTCTGCCCATACGGCCCAAAAAGTAAAAATTTGATATTGGAAAGAGCCACTTTGATATCCCGTTTTCTGATTGAAAGAGGGGCGGAAATCATAGTTGCAGCATGCAATACGGCAACCGCCGCCGCCATCAAAGAACTCAGGCAACTATTTGATATACCGTTTGTTGGAATGGAACCTGCGGTAAAGCCTGCCGCACTTCTGACAAAAACCGGAACAATAGGAGTGCTGGCAACTCAGGGAACCTTCAAAGGTAGCCTCTATCTTGCAACTTCTGAAAAGTACGCACTCAACAAACAGGTAAAAATTATAGAACAGGTGGGTGAAGGACTGGTGGAACTGGTGGAGCAAGGTAAGGCCGATAGTCCTGAGGCAGAGCAACTTGTAAAAAAATACATAGATCCTATGACAGCCGCCGGCGCAGACTGTGTGGTTCTGGGCTGCACCCACTATCCATTTCTTGAAAAGGCAATAAGGAAGGTTTCTTCTGATAATTTTAATATTATCAATCCGGCACCAGCCGTGGCAAAAAGAGCTCTTCATCTGCTTGAGAATGTGCGTAAAACAGATGGTGCAAACCCTGGAATTAAGAAATCCGAAAAATCCGGATTTGAAACAACAATAGCCACAACAGGCTCAAAATCAGACGTGTTAGAAAAACTGGCCAATGACATCACCCAAGAAATTCTGTCAAATGGCTTAACAAATGAAAGCCAAAAAGCTGGTTTGAAAAAGAAATTTATTGTATCTTTGGATATATAATTATTTTTATCAAATTTATTTTATATGGATTTAACCGGTTATTTGTTTTATCTGGTCCCGGTGGCATCTTTGGTAGCGCTTCTTTTTGCGTTCATATTCTACCGTCAGATGCTCAGGCAGGACGAGGGTACTCCCAAGATGAGGGAGATTGCCTCTTATGTCAGACAAGGTGCAATGGCTTACCTCAAACAACAGTACAAGGTAGTTGTGATTGTCTTTATTGTGCTGGCTGCTATTTTTGCATTTTTGGCTTACGGCCTGGGAATACAGAACGGCTGGGTGCCTTTTGCTTTCCTTACCGGAGGTTTTTTCAGCGGACTTGCCGGCTTCATAGGCATGAAAACCGCCACTTACGCCTCTGCCCGTACTGCAAACGCAGCCCGTCAGTCGCTGAACAAAGGGCTTAAGGTTGCCTTCCGCAGCGGTGCGGTTATGGGTCTTACAGTAGTTGGCCTCGGACTTTTGGACATATCTATATGGTATATGGTTCTGGATTATTTCATCAGACCTGAGGACATGAGCCAGAAGCTTACCATAATTACTACCACTATGCTGACATTTGGAATGGGAGCCTCAACCCAGGCTCTGTTTGCCAGAGTGGGCGGCGGCATTTACACCAAGGCAGCAGACGTGGGAGCAGACCTCGTAGGCAAGACCGAAGCCGGAATTCCGGAAGACGACCCCAGAAACCCTGCAACCATTGCAGACAATGTGGGCGACAATGTAGGCGATGTAGCCGGTATGGGAGCAGACCTTTACGAGTCTTACTGCGGAAGCGTGCTTGCAACTGCTGCACTCGGAGCCAGTGCTTTCATCGGGCAGGAGGGTATGCAGCTCAAGGCCGTATTCGCCCCTATGCTAATTGCGGCTGTGGGAGTGTTCCTGTCCGTCATTGGCATATTCCTGGTAAAGACAAAAGAAAACGCAGGCATGGGCCAGCTTCTCAAATCGCTGAGCCTTGGAGTCAACTTCTCCTCAGTTCTGATAGCCATATTCTCATTCGTAATACTTTACGCCCTTGGGCTCACTCATTGGCTGGGCATATCGTTCTCAGTTCTGACGGGTCTTCTGGCAGGTATTATTATAGGTAAGACTACGGAGTACTACACTTCCCACTCATATAAGCCTACCAAGAAAATAGCCGAGAGCGCACAGACAGGTCCGGCAACCGTAATAATTTCCGGCGTGGGTACGGGTATGATATCCACAGCCATTCCTGTCATCACAATAGGCTGCGCCATAGTCATGGCCTACCTGTGCGCAACGGAATTTTCTGCAAACCTTCTGAGCAAGGAGAACCTTTCGTTTGGCCTCTACGGAATCGGAATTGCCGCTGTGGGCATGCTCTCAACCCTTGGAATAACCTTGGCTACAGATGCTTACGGCCCTATTGCAGACAATGCCGGAGGCAACGCTCAGATGAGCGGTCTGGAGCCTGAGGTCAGAGACCGCACCGATGTGCTGGATGCTCTGGGCAACACCACCGCAGCTACGGGCAAGGGCTTTGCCATAGGTTCGGCAGCCCTTACGGCACTGGCCCTTCTGGCTTCATACATAGAAGAAATCAAGATAGCCCTGCTCAGAGTGGCCGATACCTCCGGACTTGAGGCCGCCATCAGAGACCTCAATACGGAAAGCCTTGCCGTAACAGGCAAGGAAACCCTCCAGAGCGCAGGATTTTCTGACTTCATGACCTGGTTCAATGTCAATCTTATGAACCCCAAGGTTCTTGTGGGTGTGTTCATCGGAGCCATGCTGGCATTCCTGTTCTGCGGCCTCACCATGGGTTCAGTAGGAAGAGCCGCCCAGAAGATGGTGGAGGAAGTAAGACGCCAGTTCTCCTCAGACAAGGGCATACTGGACGGCACATCCACTCCGGACTATGCACGCTGCGTTGAGATATCTACCCGCAGCGCCCAGAGAGAAATGATAGGCTCGTCTCTGCTGGCCATAGCCGCACCTGTAATAGTAGGCATCGTACTTGGAGTTTCGGGTGTTCTGGGACTTCTGGTCGGAGGCCTCAGCAGCGGATTTGTCCTGGCTGTCTTTATGGCCAACTCCGGCGGAGCCTGGGACAATGCCAAAAAGTATGTAGAAGAAGGAAACTTCGGAGGCAAGGGTTCTTATGCCCATAAGGCCACGGTAGTGGGAGATACCGTCGGAGATCCGTTCAAAGATACCAGCGGCCCATCGCTGAACATCCTCATCAAACTCATGAGCATGGTTTCAATAGTCATGGCAGGAGTTACCGTAGCATTCAATATACTCTGATAATCAGGAAAGAACATTTAACATCGGTTTTTGATGCGCCCATACAGGTTTACACCGGTTAACATAGCCACCGTCTGGGGAACGGAAGAATGGATTCTCTCAGCGATGGAAGGCAGGCAGACCGTCTGCGGATGTGAGCTGTCTGCGCTGGTGGAAAAGTATGGAGCAAGGCTTGTGGGAGAAAAGGTATGGAATAGGTTCGGGAACCGGTTTCCCCTGCTGATAAAGCACATAAATGCCCGTCAGCAACTTTCCGTTCAGGTGCATCCCAACGATGCAATGGCAAAAGGCAAAGATCTGCCCAACGGCAAGACGGAGATGTGGTATGTCATTCAGGCTGCCAGAGATTCTGAACTTCTGGTAGGCTTCAGGAAAAGATTCACCGCGTCCGAGTTCAACAGGATTGTAGCCAATTCCATCAGTGAAGAAGATGTCCAAAAGGGCGAAAAGACTCTGGAAAACGTCCTGAACCGCTTCCGCCCCCAAAAAGGCGACTGGTATTATATTCCGGCCGGAACCGTCCACAGCATAGGAGCCGGAGTAAAACTTCTGGAAATCCAGCAGCCGTCGGATACAACCTACCGTCTGTACGATTTCAACCGCCTTGACAAAGACGGCAAAAAACGGCGGCTGGATGTAAAAGACGCACTCATGGCAATAGATTTTGAAGAAACCCTGGAAAAGGAAGTGGAAGTTCAGAGGAATGTTTTTGCCCCCTTGGGCAGCCCTGCAACGCCAACCGGCAATGTTCGCACAGAGCCTATGGTCTCCTGTGAATATTTTACAACAAAGTTCCTGGATTTCACTGCCTTGGGCAATTCCGCACATCCGGTTCTATACAACCACGATTATTCAGATACCGGAAGTTTTTCCGTAATCGTATGCACCGGCGGAAGCGGAAAGCTGTTCTTCTGCCCTGTAGCCGGCAGCTGCATTAAGGAAATGCTTCCGATTAAGGACGGAGACCTTTATCTGCTTCCGGCAGAACTGAAATGCGTGCAACTGCAATCGGTTTCAGACCTTCAGATTGTGGAAATACATATCTGACCCCTCCTTACGTTCCGGACGGACACAAGAAAAAAGGGATGACCTGCGGGCCATCCCTTTCTTTTGCTTAATTCCTTAAGAATTAAATGATTCCCTGCTCCAGCATTGCAGTAGCAACCTTCATGAAGCCGGCAATGTTGGCACCCTTTACATAGTCTATGTGACCGTCTGGCTGGGTACCGTACTTAACGCACTGCTCATGAATGCTCTGCATGATGAAATGCAGCTTGTCGTCAACCTCTTTTGCAGACCAGCTTATGTGGCTTGCATTCTGAGTCATTTCCAGACCTGAAGTTGCTACGCCGCCGGCGTTGACTGCCTTACCGGGAGCAAACAGGATACCGTTGTTCTGGAAATAGTGGATGGCACCAGGCTGGCAACCCATGTTGGATACCTCGCAGCAGCACCAGCAACCGTTTGCCTGAAGCTCTTTGGCATCGTCCTCAGAAAGCTCGTTCTGGAATGCACAAGGAAGAGCTATGTCGCAAGGAATGCTCCAAGCCTTCTTTCCGGGAGTGAAGATAGCCTTTCCGGGGAACTTGGTAGCCATATCCTCAACCTTGTTGCGGTTGGAAGCACGCATATCAAGCATGTAGTCAATCATTTCGTCTGTAATACCGTCAGGAATTTCGCAAACTCCGTCAGGACCGGAAATGGCAACAACCTTTGCGCCAAGTTCCTTTGCCTTTGTAGCTGCACCCCAAGCAACGTTACCGAAGCCAGACAGGGCAACTTTCTTTCCTACGATGTCCTTGCCGGCGGTCTGGAGAAGATGCTGGGTGAAGTACAGAGCACCAAAACCAGTAGCCTCAGGACGGAGGATTGAACCACCCCAGGTAGCTCCCTTGCCGGTGAGAACGCCTGTATTGTACTCGCGGGCAAGTTTCTTGTACATACCGTAGAGGAAACCGATTTCGCGGCCGCCTACTCCTACGTCGCCTGCAGGAATATCCTGATCAGGACCTATGCACTGCCAAAGTTCCTGCATGAATGCTTGGCAGAAACGCATGATTTCGTCGTTGGACTTTCCAACAGGGTCAAAGTCTGAACCGCCCTTTGCTCCACCCATAGGAAGAGTAGTAAGAGCGTTTTTGAATGTCTGCTCAAAGCCGAGGAATTTCAGCATTGAAGGAACAACTGCCTTGTGGAAGCGGAGACCTCCCTTGTAAGGGCCTATTGCGCTGTTGAACTGGATACGATAACCGAGGTTGGTCTGAACTTCGCCCTTATCGTCAACCCATGTTACACGGAAAGTGAAGATACGGTCCGGTTCAACCATTCTTTCAACAATCTTTGCCTTTTCAAATTCAGGATGCTGGTTATAAACCTCCTCGATGCTCTCGAGGACTTCCTGAACGGCCTGAAGGTACTCATTTTCACCAGGATGCTTAGCAGCCAGGTTAGCCATTATTTCAGCTGTTTTCATATAAAAAATTTATTTTAAAAAATTGGTTTGTTATAGTGTTTATGTCTATTCTACCGTCCAAGTTGCACCGCTGTGCAAAAGTTCGTCCACAGAGTGAATCTTTGCCTTGGATTTTACCTCTTCCAACTGAGCGTGAACGCTGTCGTCGTAGGTCTTGTCCTCTACATCGCGGATGACTCCCAGGGCCACCGGGAAATCCGGACCCTTCATGTCAACCAGCATGGAGTGGATTCCAAAGTTGTCTTCCTTTGAATTGTGAACCAGAAGGTCTTTTTCCGTAATGCCGTCTTCGCCCAACTTCACAACCTTGAGTTTGAGGCCGTCCAGCACTATGCCTTTATCGCGGTCTTTCCCAAAGATCATAGGCTGGCCATCGCGGAGGATGATGGTTCTGTCGGCCCTTACGGCGCGGTCGGAAATGTCGGCATGGGTGCCGTTGTTGTATATCATGCAGTTTACCAGCATCTCCATTACAGAGGTTCCGTCATGCATTGCGGCCCTTACCATAATCTCCTGGTTGAGAGCAAGTTCGCTGTCAAGGCTGCGGGCAAAGAATGTTCCCCTTGCGCCCAGAACCAGCTCGCCCGGAGTGAACGGATATTCAACCGTTCCGTAGGGAGAAGTCTTGGTAACCATTCCAAACCTTGAAGTAGGAGAATACTGACCCTTGGTAAGGCCGTAAATCCTGTTGTTGAACAAAATGATGTTGACATCTATGTTCCTTCTTATTTCATGGATGAAATGGTTTCCGCCTATAGCCAGAGCGTCGCCGTCGCCGGTCATCTGCCAAACGGAAAGATGAGGGTTGGCAACTTTGATTCCGGTTGCCAGAGCACCGGCCCTGCCATGGATTCCGTGGAATCCGTAGGTATTCATATAATATGGGAAACGGCTGGAACAGCCTATACCTGAAACAAATACGAACTGCTCTCTGGTATATCCCCTCTTTTCGCAGATTTCGGGCATTGCCCTGAGTACTGCCGCAAGGATTGCATGGTCTCCGCAACCCGGGCACCACTTGACTATCTGATCGCTTTTGAAATCTTGCTGTGTATATTTCATTGCTTTTCCTCCCGACTTTAAAGGGCCTTTACAGCATCCACGATTTCGTGAACCATGAACGGCTGGCCTTGTACCTTATTGAGTTGTAAATATTTGTACTGAGGGAGCTTTGCTCTCAGATAATCTGCAAACTGGCCGCTGTTGAGCTCGCATACAAGAATCTTCTTGTAGCGGCCCAGAACTTCTGCCGTGTTCTTCGGAAGCGGATTTATGTAGTCAAAGTGAGCAAATCCGAGTTTGTAGCCTTCTTCTCTGAGCTGAACGGCTGCGGTGTAAAGATGGCCGTATGTTCCGCCCCATCCTACAAGAAGTACATCGGCTTGGCTCTCGCCGTAAACTTCGAGTTCGGGTATGCAGTCTGCAACCTTTGCAAGTTTGGTTGCACGGTTTCTTACCATCATCTGATGAACCTCGGGGTCGGAAGAAACGGCTCCGGCGGGGCTCTTTTCCAAACCGCCTACCCTATGTTCCAGACCGGGAGTTCCGGGTATGGCCCATTTTCTTACAAAAGTTTCCGGGTCTCTTTCAAATGGCTTGAACTTGCCTTGGCAACTTTCTATGACAGGAGGGTTGATTGCCGGATATTCGCTCATGGAAGGAATCTTCCAAGGTTCGCTTCCGTTGCCAAGATAACCCTCAGACAGGAAGATGACAGGCATCATGTGCTCCATTGCAAACTTGGCTGCATAGTAAGCTGCACGGAAGCAGTCAGACGGCGTACGGGCTGCCAGAACCATTACCGGGCACTCGCCGTTTCGGCCATAGAGAGCCTGTGCAAGGTCTGTCTGCTCGGTCTTTGTAGGAATTCCGGTAGAAGGGCCGCTGCGCTGAACATCCACAATTACCAGAGGAAGCTCAGCTATACAGGCCAGACCCAGAGCCTCGCTCTTGAGGCTCAGACCGGGGCCGGAAGTTGTTGTAACGGCCATGTTTCCGGCATAGGCCGCACCTATTGAAGTGCATATTCCGGAAATTTCGTCCTCGCACTGCATTGTCTTGACGCCCAGGTTCTTGTGAATAGCAAGTTCTTCCAGGATTGCAGTTGCCGGAGTAATAGGATATGAACCTACGAACATAGGCCTTCCGCTCTTTTCGGAAGCTGCTATCAGACCCCATGCAGTTGCCTGGTTTCCGTTAATGCTGCGGTATGTTCCCCTTTCCTGCTTTGCCGGAGCTACCGTATATGTATTGCCTATTGCATGAGTGTTGTGGGCGTAGTTGAAACCGTCGTTGAGCACCTTGATGTTAGGCTCAATCAGATCCGGCTTCTTTGCAAACTTCTTTCTCAGATAAGCCTCCGTAAAATGCAGCGGACGGCCAAACATGAAGTAGCACATTCCAAGGGTGAAGATGTTCTTGCATCTTACTATGGACTTCAGATCCATGCCGCTGTCTTTGAGACTCTCTTTGGTAAGGGAAGTGATAGGAGCCCATATTACATTGTAATCTTGCAGATTGAGTTCCTGAATAGGATCCATGGTCTTGAAGCCGGCCTTCTGAAGGCCCTGCTCGTCAAAGGAATCCTGATCCAGGATTATGCTTCCGCCGGGTTTTGCAAACTTGGCATTGGCCATAAGTGCCGCAGGGTTCATAGATACCAGAACGTCTGCAAGGTCTCCGGGAGTTTTGACATCCCTGTTGCCTATATGCACCTGAAAACCAGAAACACCGGATACGGTGCCCTGAGGAGGTCTGATTTCTGCAGGATAATCCGGGAATGTGGATATCTCGTTGCCGTACAGAGCAGAAGCATCTGCAAACAGAGTACCCGTAAGTTGCATTCCATCACCGGAATCGCCGGTAAAACGGATTACCACATCTTTTACGTCAACCACTTTACGTTCCATAAATAACGATGGGTGTATAGAAATACTTTCAATTAATCATTAAAACGACGCCAAATATAGACAATCTTTCAACGCCAAACAATTAATTTCCTATAATTTTCAAACAAAGCTTTCAACACCCCTCTGCAACCGCCAAAATGAACCCGCCCGGCATTGTTCTGCAAGGCGGGTTCCTTAAATCTACGGTTGATGAATATCGGTCAATGTCAGCCTATTGAATCTGAGTAGGCTGAGTCTTGCTGGCCGGAATACCCAACTCTGCCTTTACCAGAGGAAGCAGGTTTACCGTATTTGCCTCATCTATGTAGATGACCGCACCGGAAGCCAGGTCAATTACATAAGCAAGCCCCTGAGCCTTTGCTACTTTGTCTATGGCTTCCTGAGCCTTCTTCATAACCGGAGTCATGAGTGTTTCCTGACGTGCAGAAAAGTCCTGCTCGGCCTGGTTCTGGAACTGGTTGATGCGCTGATAGAGGCTGTTGAGTTCATCTTCCTTTGCCTTCTTTATGGATTCGTTCCAGGTAGAAGCTTTGTCGTTGTATTCCTTAACCTTGGTCTGATAGTCGTTCTGCATGGATGTGAGGGTTTCGGTAAGCTCCTTTCCAAAGGCCTGCAACTTTGTAATGGCATCGTCTCTTTCCGGCATCAAGGCAACGATTTCCTGAGAGTTGATGTGTCCTAATTTCTGAGCCGAAGCCTTGGTTGGCATAAAGGCCGCACCTGCAATCACAGCTGCAACCAAAAACATAAATGTCTTCTTCATGGTGTTATAATTCTTTAATTATTAATCATCTGTTTTGTGTATTGCTTTTACCTGATCTGAGGATAAACGCTTATTACCTGGCTGCTCAGATCGGCGGCCGAAGCGGCATATACCACTCCCTGACCGGTTGCTATGTCTATAATCAGCATGTAGCCGCCTTTTTCGGCAACATAGTCTATGGCCTTCTGGACCCTTTCCTTTATAGGATCTACAAGTTCCTGACTCTTCTTCTGAAGGGCTCCGTCCTGACCGAAGTAAGACTGCTGCTTCTGCTTGGCAGCCTTTTCCTTGGCTATGATTTCTTCTTCCTTGGCCTGACGCTGATGGGCGCTCAAAGAGGCTTTCTGTTTCTGATAGTTGTTGTAAAGTGTTTCAATCTGAGCAAAATCTTTCTTGATTTCGTCCTGATACTGGTTCCCCAAGGCCTCAAGTTTCTGAGTAGCCACCTTGTATTCAGGTATGGCTGCAAGTATTGTTTCCGTATTTACGTACCCGCACTTTGTGGGAATATCCTGGGCCGCAGCCTTAAAGCCAAAAAGCATTGATACAAATGCCAAAACCAATAACTTTTTCATAATAACCTCCTATTGTTTTTAGAACTGTTGACCTATCACAAAGTGGAACTGACTTCCTCCCTTCTTCTTGCCTTCGTTGGGCACTGGATCAAATCCATATCCCCAGTCTATACCCATCAGACCCACCATAGGGAGCATTATCCTCACGCCTATGCCCGCACTTCTTTTAATTTCAAACGGGTTGAACGCACTGATTTGACTCCAGCAGTTTCCGCCCTCGAGGAAGGCAAGGGCAAATATCGTGCTAGATGGTTGGAGAATCAGAGGATATCTGAGTTCCAATGTGAATTTATCATATACATGTCCTACATACGCATTGTCTTCTATAGGTGTCAGCGAGTAGTTTGGATAACCTCTGAGAGCTATGATATCGGAGCCATAAGTGTTGTAACCGCTCATACCGTCGCCGCCTACCTCAAACCCTTCGAACGGAGAATATCCCAGAGACTTCTTGTAATAGCCTAAATAGCCCCAGTTGGCAGCGGCCCTGAACACGAGGTCTCCTACAACCTTGAGATAGACATCGCTCTTGAACTGCCATTTGTGGTATTCTATCCACTTGTATTTTTCGCTGGCATCCATTGTTTTATAATCGCGATGGCCTCTGAACAGAGAATAAGGCGGTGTCAGCTGGAGAGTAACTGTAAAGTCCGAACCGCCGCGCGGATAGATTGGCTGGTCGGTGGAGTTGCGTTCAAGACCTATGGTGTAGCTGAAGTTGTGGCTCTTGCCGGTATCGAACAGGAAGTTGTAATACCAGTTCTGAAGCTTGTAGGTCTGCCAGCTCAGGGCGTGGAAGAGCACAAAGTAGTTGTCTGGCCAGGAAAGCCTTGAACCCAGGCTTGCACTTACTCCGTAAACCTCCATGTACTGGTCTGAATTCCTGTAGAAATAGGTGGAGTTTGTCTGCCTTGTGAAATAGGTAGAAACGCTGAGGCTCACCGGCTTGTTGCCCACCAGCCAAGGTTCTGCAAACGATGCCGACAGTGCAGTGTAATATGTTCCGCTGGTCTGGAACCTTATAGACAGGTTCTGGCCGTCTCCCAGAGGCACCGGCCTCCAGGCTTTCTTCTTGAACACCCTCTTTATTGCAAAGTTGTTGAAACTAAGGCCCAGGGTTCCTACAAAAGTGTTTCCTCCCCAGCCTCCTGAAAGTTCAACATGGCTGTCGGGTTTTTCCTCCAGGTTGTAGGCAATATCCACCGTATTTTTGTTGGCGTCCGGAACTATGCTGTAGCCGGCTCCGGTCTGGAACACTTCCGGGTTGAAATGCCCTATGGAAGAAAGTTCGCGGACAGACCTTTCAAAATCTGTCTGGGAATAAAGGTAGCCCGGCTTTGTAAATACGGCCCTTCTGGCTATCTTTTCTGCGGTAATGTTGTTGCCGTTGATTATGATCTTGTTGAAGGTTGCAGGCTTGCCTTCGTAGATTCTCATCTCAACGTCAACGGAATCGTTCTGTATGGCTTTTTCCACCGGCATGATGTTGAAGAACAGATAGCCGTTGTCGGTGTACATCTTTCTGACATCGGGTTCCATCTGCTTTGGATCTCCGGTCAGGCGCTTGTCCATGGTTACAAGGTCGTAGATATCGCCTTTCTTGATCCTGAGAACCTGATTCAGCTGATCTGTGGAATAGATGCTGTTGCCGGTCCAGGTGATGTCTCTGAAGTAGTAGCGGTCTCCCTCTTCCAGGTCAAAGTCAATCTGAAGACGGTCATCGCTAATGTAATACATCGTATCCTTGAGTATTCTTGCATCTCTATAACCCTGCTCGTTGAAGGCAGATATCAGATTGGTCTTGTCTTCGGTGTACTCCTTCTGTTTGAATTTCTTGGATTTGAAGAAGTTCATGAGCCTCTTGTCGCGGGTGTGCTTCATGGATTTGACAAGTTTTCTCTCGCTGAGGTTCTTGTTTCCGCTGAAAGTTATCTTGCCTATCTTTACCTTGGGGCCCTTGTCTATGTCAAAGGTTACCCTTACGGCATTCTTGACAACCGGATCTTCCTCCTGCTGAACTTTTACCTCGCACTTGAGGAAGCCTTTTTCGTGGAAATACCTCTTGATTATGCTGGTTGAAGACTCAATTATGTAGTCCGAAAGTTCGGAGCCTCTCTTGAGCTTGAGCCTTTCGTTGAGTTCGGACTTCTGACCGTTTCTGATTCCGCTGAACGACCATCTGGAAACTCTCGGTCTTTCAGTCAGATGCAGACCCAGCCACACTGTATCCCTTCCGCTTGAAAGAGAGTCTATGAAGAATCCTACATCGGAAAAATATCGCTGAGCCCAAACCCTCTTGAGCACATCTGAAAGTTCAATGCTCGGAATGGTTATCTTGTCACCTTTTGAAATGCCTGTAACAGAGAGTATCTGTTCTTCGCTGAGATACTTGACTCCGGTTACCTTTACTCCGCCTATGACATATGTCTTAGGGTTTAAATAATCTACATCCTGTGCCGAAACTGCCAGCGGCAAAGCCAGCAAAGCGCAAACAATCAGCAGCTTAAATATCTTCATTATTCTTCAGTCTGTTTCAAGTTAAAGTTTTCCGAACCTCCTTTTCCTCCGGGAATATGCCTCCAGGGCCAAACGGAACTCCGGTTTGCGAAAATCGGGCCAAAGGCAGTCTGTAAAATAGAACTCCGTATAGGCTGTCTGCCAAAGCATGTAGTTGCTGATTCTCTCCTCTCCGCTGGTGCGTATCAGAAGGTCAGGATCCGGAATTCCGGCGGTGGCAAGATATCTGTCCATATCGGCCCATTCCATCTTTTTGCCAGGGTTTTCCTCAGCGAATCTGTTGGCGGCCTGGACTATATCCCATTTGCCGCTGTAGTTGAGCATCACTACAAGCACGGATCCTGTGCAGGCAGCCGTAGCCTCTTCCGCGTCATGAATTGCAATACGCAGGTACTCAGGAAGTTCTTCTAGATTTCCCACAACTCTGAACCTCACATGGTTTTCTATCATATACGAGGTTTCTTTGTTGATAGACTCCAGAAGAAGGCTCCACAACCCCTGTATCTCTTCTTCCGGACGGCCCCAGTTTTCAGTAGAAAAGGCAAAGATGCTAAGGTATTTGATCTGCATCTCAACGGCAAACTGCATACAGGCCCTAAGGCTCTCAGCCCCTTCCTTGTGCCCGAAGAGGCGCGGCTTTCCGTGCGAGGTTGCCCAACGCCCGTTGCCGTCCATTATTATGGATACATGTTGAGGTATTTTCAGGTTCTCTTCCATAAAAAGTCAATAGAGGGGCAAATATAACAAATTTATGCCAACTGATTGCTATTTATCCAAAGTCCGCCAGTCTGCACCCCAAAAAAGCTTTTGGCTGAGAGCCTTTATGAAATCGTTGTCCGAAGAAACCAGCTCTATGCAGGCCTCACCTGTAGAGAACCTTACACAGGCCCCGTCCGGCAAAGAAAGCTGACGGTTGTCTGCAGAAAGCGTGGCATCTTTGTATCTGGTTGTAAAACTTACCTCTATCGTGGAATCGTCCGGAACAACCAATGGTCTGACATTCAAGTTATGCGGAGCTATGGGCACTATGGTAAGAACCCTGCATCCGGGCATCACCGTAGGGCCTCCGGCACTCATAGAGTAGGCCGTAGAACCTGTGGCAGAGGAAACTATTACGCCATCTGCCATATATCTGGGAATAGGAGATCCGCCAATTTTGATTTCCAGCTCCAGAACTGCCGGCCCCTTCCTCTGCACCGCAAATTCGTTGAGGGCAAAGGGGTAGAAATCTTCCGGCAAGCCGCTGTAGTCCATCTTCAGCAAAGGCCTCTTTTCGGTCTTGAAATTCCCTTTCAGAAGCTCCTTTACGCCCTCCGTTGTAGAAGAAGTCAGAAAGCCCAGCCTGCCAAAGTTGATTCCTGCAACCGGAATTTTCTTTTCACGCACAAGGGGAACGCTGCTCAGAAGGGTTCCGTCGCCGCCCAGCGAAAGGAAAAGGTCAGTATCGGCCCTGAGGTCTATGTGAGAAGAAAAGAAAGAAGCGTTTCCGACATTCAGCTGAGGGCAATGCTGCATGAGATATTTGTAGAAAGGGCCGTAGATGGCAGCCTCTACGGAGGGGTCTTTCACAATTGTTTCTATCAGCTCAACCAGGCCCTTCAAGCCCTTCCCGTCGGCCGGTCTTCCAAATACTGCTACTTTCATATTCTGTCAATTTTTCGCAAGTTAGGCATATTTTTATAAATTTGTAATCTATGGAAACAAGACTTAGCGTTAATGTAAACAAAATAGCCACTCTGAGAAATGCCAGAGGAGGCAATATGCCGGATGTAGTCAAATGCGCACTGGACTGTGAAAGGTTCGGAGCCCAGGGCATAACCGTACATCCCAGACCTGATGAAAGGCACATCAAAAGACAAGACGTGCTGGATCTGAAACCCCTGCTGACCACTGAGTTCAACATAGAGGGCAACCCCAAGGAACCTTTCAACCAACTGGTCCTTGGCGTAATGCCGGCTCAGGTAACTCTGGTTCCTGATGCCGAGAACGTTCTGACTTCCAACGCCGGATGGGATACCGTAACCCACAAGGAACACCTTAAGAAAATATGCAAGATGTTCAAAGATGCGGGCATAAGGGTATCTATATTTGTAGATCCGGTAGAAGAAATGGTTGAAAACGCCGCCGACTGCGGATGCGACAGGGTGGAACTCTATACCGAGGCCTATGCCAGAGATTATCTTCAGAACCGCGAACAAGCCATAGAACCCTATTACAAGGCCGCTCTGGTTGCTCAGCGATGCGGATTGGGCCTGAATGCGGGCCATGACCTGAATCTGGTCAACCTGAGGTATTTTGCCCAGACCATACCGGGGCTGCTGGAGGTATCTATAGGCCATGCCCTCATCTGCGATGCCCTCTACCTGGGCTTGGAAAACACCATCCAGGCCTACCGCAGGGAGTTGAAATGATTTTTTTGATTATATTCGCAGGTTATTTGAATATATTAAACGTAATATAATAAAAGATGAAACAGATCAAGTTATTCCTTTGCGCCCTGACCGCAGTTGCTTTTGCCGCATCCTGCAACCAGAAGGCCAACACTGCAACAGACGGAGAGACATCAGGTCCGGCCGCCGGCAGCATAGTTTATATTCAGTTGGATTCAGTAGTCAACAACTATGACATGTTCAACGACCTCAAAAGCAAGCTCGAAGAAAAGATTCAGAAAATCCAGAACGAGCTGCAGGCCAAAGGAAGAGATTTCCAGAATGCGGCTAACGATTTCAACAACAAGATAAACAAGGGCCTTCTTACCCAGGCAGAAGCCGAGGAAAGAAACCGCGTGCTTACCAACCGCCAGGCAGACCTGCAGAACCTGAGCGCCCAAAAAGAGGCTGAAATTCAAGAAGAACAGGCAGTTATGTTCAATAAGGTCATGGATGCCATAAAGACATACATAGACCAGTACAACAAGGAAAAGAAGTTTGCCCTCATCCTGACCACTACAGATGCCACTACAACCGTTCTGGGAGGAGATCCTTCGCTGGACATTACGGCAGAAGTTACCGAAGGCCTCAACAACGAATATGTAAAGAACAAGAAGAACGCTTCTGCAGAAGAGGAGAAAACCGAAGTTAAAGAAGAAGCAAAGGCCGACACCAAGACCGCAGAAAAGAAATAGGCTCCGTTGATGAGGATTGCAATTCTTTCTTGTTTTTACCCTTACAGGGGAGGGATATCGCAGTTCAACACCTATTTGCTCAAGGAACTTTCCAAACAGCACACCGTTAAGGCGTTCAACTTCAAAAGGCAATATCCCGGCTTCCTCTTTCCCGGTAAAACTCAGAAAGTTACAGATCAGGACGATGCTTCCAAGGTAGATAGCACGCCGGTTCTGGATACGGCAAATCCCCTCACCTACGGCAGAACCGCCAAAGCCATCGCTGAGTTTGAACCTGATGTTCTTCTGACAAGGTATTGGATGAGCTATTTTGCCCCTTCGCTGGGCAGCGTGAGTTCAAAGGCGGCCAGAATTCTGAAAAGAAAAGGCAAGGCAGATTTCAAGGCGGTAGCCATAGCAGACAACATAGTTCCTCACGAGAGGCATTTCTTTGACATCCCGCTCGCCCGCTACTTTGTAAGAAGGCAGAGCGGGATTGTTACGCTCAGCCATGCCGTTGAACAGGAACTCAGACAAATATGCCCCAACGCAAAAAGTATCACCATTCCGCATCCGCTCTATTCCAACTTTGGAGAAAAAACAGACCCTCTGCTTGCCCGCAAGCTTCTGGGTATGAAAGGATCTGACCAAGAAATCATGGGCCGCAGGGTTCTGCTTTTCTTTGGGCTGATAAGAGAATACAAGGGGCTTGATATTCTTCTTGAGGCTCTGCCTCTGCTGGGCGGTTCCTATACCTTGGTGGTGGCCGGAGAATGCTACGGAAGCTTTGACAGATACCGCCAGATTATAGATTCCGAACGCTTTGCCCCAGTCCGGAGCAATCTGATTCTTGTTGACCGCTATATTCCCGACAGCGAGGTCAAAAACTATTTCAGCGCAGCAGATGTGAGCGTGCTGCCCTACCGTTCGGCAACCCAGAGCGGCATAAGCTCCATTTCGTGGAACTTTGACATTCCGCTTATTACAACTCCGGTGGGCGGGCTGGTAGAAAGTGTGGGGCAGGCCGGAACCGGAATGCTCACCGCCGGCATCAGCCCAAGAGATGTTGCAGACACCGTTGAGAAATACTTTGCAGAAAACCGGAAAGAAGAGTATCTTTACAACATCTCCCAACTGAAAAAACAGCTGAGCTGGGAAACATTTGCACTTAAACTCCAAGATTTCATAAACACACTTTAAGCAATGAAGTCCATAGTAAACACGGCGTTCGATTTCAAAAACCTCAGCGGAAAATACACCGGAAAAGTCAGGGATGTGTATTTCATAGGCAGCAAATATCTGGTGATGGTAGCCACTGACAGGATATCTGCATTCGACGTGGTGCTTCCGTGCGGAATTCCCTACAAGGGGCAGGTCCTGAATCAGACAGCGTCAAAATTCTTGGATGCAACATCGGACATTGTGCGCAACTGGAAGATAGCCTGCCCTGATCCTATGGTCACCGTGGGTTACAAGTGTGAGCCTCTGCCGGTTGAAATGATAGTAAGAGGCTATCTTACAGGCAGTTCGTGGAGGAGCTACAAAGCCGGGGCAAGGCAGATCTGCGGTGTGGAAATTCCTGACGGAATGCGCGAACACCAGAAGTTCAGCCACCCGATAATCACCCCTACAACCAAAGCCGAAATAGGAGAGCACGATCAGGACATATCCAAAGAAGAAATCATTGCAAGGGGGCTGGTACCGGCCGATATCTATGAAAAAGTGGAGGACATTGCCCTAAAACTTTTCCAGCGCGGAACTGAGATAGCCCGCCGGAGAGGTCTGATTCTTGTGGATACAAAATATGAGTTCGGGCTTCTGGACGGAGAGGTTTGCCTGATGGACGAAATCCACACTCCCGATTCTTCCAGATATTTTTATCTCGATGGCTATCAGGAAAGATTCCTCAGAAACGAACCCCAGAAACAGCTTTCCAAGGAGTTTGTCAGAGAGTGGCTGATGGACAACGGATTCCAAGGAAAACCAGGCCAGAAGATGCCGGAGATGACAGACAGCATAGTTGACGGCATTTCTGACCGCTACATAGAACTTTACCAAGCCGTTACCGGAGAAGAGTTCTGCCGGGCGCCCTACGACGACAACATATACGAAAGAATAGAAGAAAACATAAAGAACATGCTGGCAAGACTTTAGCCACTCTCAACCATTAACACAAACATTAACATCCGGATTATGGGAAACATCTTCAGAAACAGATTCCAGAGCCTGCATGCAGTGCTGCTCGCCGTCTTTTTCAGTCTGATGGCTGCGCAACCTGCCGTTTCACAGGTAAAAGTAACCGTCTCAGACCAGATCGTAAGCGTAAAGGGAGAGAAGATGTATGTGCACAATGTCAAGAAGGGAGAAACCATATACTCCATCTGCAAGGCCTACAACATTACGGCAGACGACCTCCAGAGGCAGAACCCGGCCATTGGCCAGGGTCTGAAGGAAGGCCAGCTCCTGTACATTCCGGTGGTTAATCTTTCCGGCTACAGGTCAGACAATTACATTGAGCATAAAGTCCGCAGGATGTTTGAAGACCTGGACTACATTTCAGAAAAATACGGAGTACCCAAAGAAGACATCATGGCCTTCAACAATATGGAATCGGAGAGTCTGAAGAAAATCAAAAGACTCAAGATTCCCATCAGGAAAGACGGCTCCGCCGGCCTTACACCTGAAAACCCGGAAACCCCAGATCCGCAGAACACAGAAATTACTGCCACCGATACCGTCAACGTAACAGGTACAACCTACCCCGAGGACGGTGAAACTGATATTCCAAAGACCTACCGCCTGCCCGAAATAGACAAGGCCAAGACAAGGACTGTTGCCCTGCTTCTCCCGCTGAATGTCAACGGAAAGCCCAATGCCAACTATATGGATTTCTACAGCGGAGCCCTGATGGCTTTGGAGCAGATTAAGCTTGCAGGCGGAAACATCAAGCTGAATGTTCTGGATTACGGCAACGACATCAACACCGTGGCTCAGTCGGAAAAGATAAAGGAAGCCGACCTTATAATAGGCCCCATCAGATATGAGGCCATGAAAGAAATGACCGACATTGCAAACGAGCTTAGGATTCCGATAGTTTCGCCTCTGGATGCAGCCGTGGACAGCCTGCTGGAAGATTGCCCATACCTTTTCCAAGCGGCTCTGAACCAGAGAAGGCAGGCAGAAGCCATGGCCGACATGGTAATGGAAGAAGCGTCAAAGGCTCCGAATCCGAACATACTCATAGTCTATAATCCGAGCGGCAACGAAGCCCCGTTTGCCCAGATGCTCAAAGAGGCACTGGAAGAAAAAGGCGCAAGCATAAGCGCATATGGAAGTTCCGGAGTGCTTTCTGCTCTCAGGAAAGACATGGACAATATTGTCATAGTTCAGACATATACAGAGGGGCTCACAGCCGAAATTCTGCGTCAGATAGACATCAAGATGTTGCCCGCTGAAAAGATCACTCTCTTTGGAACCCCAAAGTGGAAGGGCTTTGAAGCCATAGATATGAGCCTGTATTTCAAGTACAATACAAAAATATGCATGCCCTACAATGTAGATTTGGGCAGAGAGGATGTAAGGCAGTTTATCCGTGCCTACAGATCGCTTTACAACTGCGAGCCAAGGGCAAACGCTTTCAGCGGATACGACATAGTCTATTTCTTCTGCAACGCCGTACTGAACGGGCTCCAGGAATGTGCTGAGGATCCCGATAATACCGTAGCCTACAGCTATATGCAAAAAAATCTGCTGCAACTCGACATGCTGCAGCAGAAACTAAGATTTGTAAAGAACCCTGAAGGCGGCTATGTCAATACGGCAGCCACCAAAATAACCTTCAATCCGGATTACTCGGTAACCTCGGTTCAGGATTAGAATTCTCCTTTTTCTATGTCCTTGAAATAGTTTACGGTACCCACCTTGAGTTCAACGGTGGCGGCATCGTCGCATACTATTATGCCCTTCTTGTGCATCTGGAGTATGCTCACCGTCCACATCTGGCTGATACCCTCTTCTATTGCATGGCGCAAAGCCCTGGCCTTGTTGTGGCCGTTTACCAGAATCAGAACTTCTTCCGCGTCCATGATTGTGCCTACTCCCACCGTCAGAGCGGTCTTGGGAACCAGATTTATATCGTTGTTAAAGAATCTGGAGTTGGCAATTATGGTATCAGTGGTAAGAGCCTTGAGTCTGGTACGGGAAGTGAGCGACGAACCCGGCTCATTGAAGGCTATGTGACCGTCCGGGCCTATTCCGCCCATGAACAGGTTGATGCCACCGTATGATTTGATTTTTTCTTCGTATCTGCGGCACTCTTCCAGAAGGTCTTCTGCATTGCCGTCAAGTATGTTGATGTTTTCGGACGGAATATCTATATGACGGAAGAAATTCTCCCACATAAATGTATGGTAGCTTTCAGGATGATCCTGAGGAATACCTACATATTCGTCCATGTTGAATGTTACAACATTCTTGAAAGAAATCTTGCCTTCTCTGTAGCAGTTTACAAGTTCCTTATAGGTTCCTATTGGGGTTGAGCCGGTAGGAAGGCCCAGAACAAAAGGATGCTCCGGTGTAGGATTGAAATCTGTGATCCTCTTCAGAATCAGCGATGCAGCCCACTTGGACATGTCTGCATAAGATTTCCGGATAATCAGTCTCATGTTTCAAATATTTAAATTATCAATTATCGCTTTTATAACCCAGCAGCACCTCGGCATTTGCTATGGCCTGCACGGTTGTGTTTTCTCCGCTGAGCAGACGGGCAATTTCCATAACCCGGTCTTTGCCTTCCAGGGTGCGGAGCCTGACGGTATTTCTTCCGTCGGGGGTATTGTCTTTATAAACAAGCAGATGCGCTGCCCCCTTGCTTGCAACCTGCGGCAGATGGGTTATGGCTACAACCTGCATATTGCGCCCCATATTTACAATCTGACGCCCCATCTTGTCTGCCACGCTGCCGGAAACTCCAACGTCTATTTCGTCAAAGAAGACCGTAGGCATCTGCATGAATCCGGACATCAGGCTCTTGATGCAGAGCATAATCCTGGACAGCTCTCCCCCGCTTGCCACTTTGTCCAGTTCTACCAGTTTTTCTTTAGGGTTGGCACTGAACAGGATGTGAGGGTCGTCAACTCCGTCCGATACAAAACCGGCAGTTGGAACCAGTTCAATTACGATGCGTGCATCCGGCATTTCCAGAGTGCGGATGCTCTCCTGCAGCATCTTTTCCAGCCTGTGAGCCCCGGCCCGCCTCTTGGAAGAAAGTTCCTCCGAAAGGGTTTTGCGCTTTTCCACGGCGGCTGCGAGCTGTTTTTCAAGACGGCTCTTTTCCTCTTTTAGGTCCTCAAGGTCTGTTTCCGATTGCAAAAGGCTGTCCTTTAGCGCAATCAAAGAAGAAACATCGTTGCATGAAAACCTTCTCATAAGAGAATATATGTCGTCCAGCCTCTGCTGAACCTGAGCAAGACGCATTGGAGAATCCTCCACAGCCGAAGAAAATTTTTCAAGGTCGGAAACTATGTCCTTGCACTCCACACGGCAGCTCTCCAGCCTTTTGGCCAGTTGCCCCAGCCCGCTGTCAAACTCCGCCAGATGCTCCACATTCCTTACAGCCGCTCTCAGAGATTGCAGTACAGAACCGGCCTCTCCGTCCAAAAGTTCAATGGCAGACAGAGCATTTTCCTTGAGGGTTTCCGAATGTTCGAGCCTCATCTGTTCCTGCTCAAGCAGTTCCTGTTCGCCTTCTTTCAGCTGTGCCTCCTGCAGTTTATGGAGTTCCGCACTGCGAATCTGCCGCTCTTTTTCCTCGGTATCAATTTTCTCGGCGATGCTTCCCACGGCCCTTTCCAACTCCTTTATGGCATTGTGCTCGGCTTCGTAACGGCTCAGCAGCTTTTGGGTTGAGCAGAAGCTGTCTATCATCTCCAGCTGGAACTTGCGGTCTGTTAGAATGAGGTTACTGTGCTGGGAGTGGATATCCATCAGACGGGAGGAAATATCCGCCATCTTTGAAGCCGAAACCGGTTCGTCATCTATGAAAAACCTGGACCTCATCAAAGGAGACGTTACCCTGCGGAGGATAGTCTGAACTCCTCCGGCGGAAAAGACTGCTTCCACCACACAGTTTTTCTGTGCATCGCGGAGGACGGAAGAATCGGCCTTGCCCCCCTTCAAAAGAGAAACGGCGCCAAGCAAGACGGACTTGCCGGCACCTGTTTCACCTGTCATTATTACTAAACCGTCAGGAAATTCGATGTCGAGACTCTCTATGAGAGCATAGTTCTGTATGGTAAGCCTTTCAAGCACTAAGAATCAATCTTGCGCCAATAAATTTCTCCGTCCTGAAATTCCTTAACAGCTGTAAGTGTGGGCTTTGGAAGTTTTTCGTAATGACGGGATATTTCTATCTGCTCCCTGTTCTCGTATGTTTCTTCAAGCGTGTCGGCTACATTTCCCTGAGAGAATTCCTCCAGTTTCTCTGAAAGTTCCTTCTTGAGGGCTGCTGCAATCTGGTTGGCTCTCTTGGCCATGATTACAACGGATTCATAAATGTTACCTGTAGGTTCGGACAACTTTATGATGTCTCTGGAAACGGTATTGTCCGATACCTTTGTTGATCTCTTTTCTTCCATATCGTGTATATTGTTTATAATCAGATTGTCTGCATTACTTGGTTTCTTCTTCCCGCTCTTTCTGCTCCTTGGCCTTAGCCTTTGCCTGTTCGTAGAGTTTCATGGCCTCCTCTCTTTCCTTGCGGGCCTTTCGTCTTTCGTTCTGCCTCTGTGTGCCCGAAGTTTCTTCGTTCACCTTACGGGCAACTGCACTCCTGTTCTCGGCTTCTTTTACGGCTTTCTTGGCATCCTTTATGGCACGCTTGGTGTTCTTGCGGTCGGCCCTGATGTTCTTGGATGACCTCGGAGTAACTGCTTCATCGTTGGCAATAGCCTGGGCGGCTGCCACCTGCGCAGAATCCAAAGCTCCTTTCAGGCCTACAAACTTCTGGGCCCTTACAAACATGCGGTCCAGCTCCCTGCGCTCCTGTGCCTTGGGATATTCGCCTATGAAATTGTAATAGTCGTCTATGAAGGTCATGTATCTTTCTTTCTGCTTTTCCCTTATGCTGTTGAAGGCATATCTGTAGGACGACATTGCCGTGTAGTAGAGTATCTCCTCGCGGTAGCGGTTGTCGGAATTGTCTCTGAGGACGGTCTTCAGGGCATAGTGCGAAGACTTGTAGTCTTTCATGTTGTAGTAAAGCTTGGCGGCCTCATAAGATTTACGGTCCAGCCTCTCGCCAAACTCCTCCATCATAGCCTTGCAGACATCATAGTACTCGCTTCTTGGGTTGTCATACATGAACTCGGCTATGGTGGCCATGGCTTTCTGAGTAGGTACCTGGTCCAGTTCCCAACGGTATGTACCCTCATACAGACACTTGATTCTCAGGAATCTGGCCTCTTCGCTCATTGTACTTCTGGGAAAGACTTCCAGGAACTTGTTGAAGTTGGCCTCAGCTGTGATGTAATCGCCGTAGCGGTAGTTGCTCATGGCATTGTAAAACTGAACGCTGTCTTCTTTGTCGGTTCCCTGAGACAGGAACAGCATACTCTCGAACAAAGCCGCAGCCTTACGGAACTTGCCTTTGTCATAGAAATACATCGCACCCCTGAAACGTTCGTCAAGATCCTGGGTCCTGAACAGCGATTCGTAATAGCTTTTGCAACCGGAAAGCATGTACAGCGTCAAAAGCAGAACTGCCGTGATTTTCAAATTTCTCATCTTGTATCCTTTATTGGCCCTGCAGGAAACGGTCTGCCTCAATGGCAGCCCTGCACCCCGAAGCAGCAGCCGTAATAGCCTGTTTATAATGCAAATCCATAACATCACCGGCGGCAAAAACTCCGGGGATGTTGGTCTTTGGAGAATCTGGTTGGGTGATAATGTAACCCTCTTTGTCTGTGGTTACCCAAGGAGCAAAAACTTCTGAATTAGGATGATGCCCCACTGCAAGGAAGACTCCGGAAACCGGCACCGTACTGACTTCTCCGCTGAGCTTGTTCTCAATCTTTATGCCACAGACACCCTTGAGGTCTCCCACCACTTCCTGCGGAAGGCTGTTCCACAGAACCTGAATATTGCTCTGCGATGCCACTTTCTCCTGCATGGCCTTTGAAGCCCGCATCTGGTCGCGGCGGATTATCATATATACCTTGTTGCACATACCTGCCAGATATACAGCCTCTTCGCATGCGGTATCACCTCCTCCTATGACCGCCACATCCTGTTTGCGGTAGAAAAAGCCATCGCATGTGGCGCAGGCACTGACTCCGCTCCCGCGGAATTCCTGCTCGCCCGGTATGCCCAGATATCTTGCACTTGCTCCCGTAGCAATTATCAGAGCGTCTGCCTCTACGGTTATACCTCCGTCTATGGTGGCCTTGAACGGGCGGCCGGACAGATCGCAGGAAGTGATTGTTCCGGTGCGGATTTGCGCCCCTACTCTTTCGGCCTGACGGCGCATGTTGTCAACAAGCACGGTGCCGTCTATTCCGTCCGGAAAGCCCGGGAAGTTTTCCACCACGGTGGTTGTGGTCAGCTGCCCGCCCAGTTCCAGGCCGGTATAAACTACAGGGGCCTGATTTGCCCTTGCAGCATATATCGCCGCGGTATATCCTGCAGGGCCGCTGCCTGCTATCAGCACTCTGATCCTCTCCATTTTCATCAAAAATATAGTTAGCTCGCAAATTTAGTAAACTTATCGCGAATATGAAACTCCAACCTTTCTTCCCAGACCAGAATCAGGCTGCCGGCCCAGCGGGCGAGGAGGATGATCCACCACACGCCGCCAATTGAAACAAATAGGATCAGATCTTCCAAATTGCTGTGAGATATGGCAATATGTGTGTTCAGAAGCTGGATTTCGCGGTCTGATATATTACCCTTCTCCTTTTCCTGGAACATGACGGCAGCCCCGTAGGCCAACCCCAGCGTATTAGCCACAATCCAAAGGAATGAAGTGTCTTCCGGAAGGCCGAAGAACTTCATCGGCCAGCGGATTACCTTTGTCAGAAACTTTATGACTCCGAACTCGCTCAGGATCTGCTGCAGCACAGACAGCAGAAAAATCAGAACCGCCATCTTCACACAGAGTTTCAGAAGAGAAAGGGCCCAGGGCCATAAGCTCTCCTTCAAAGTAAGGTGCTCTTCTACGGCGGCACCCAATTCTGCCTGCTGACCGGCCGGAAGTATGAGATTCAGCAGATATGCCAGAATCAGCCCGCTCAAGGTCCGCACCAGGAATATCCTCAAGGCGGATGAACCGGTCTTTTTCTGCACTGCCGTCTCAACTATCATATTGTGCGAACACATGACCAGAACGGCCAAGATTGTAACGCTCCGGGCAGAAAGATTCAGCGATGCACAGGCGGCTATCGCTGAGTAAACATTTACAAAATAGCCGCTTACATACGCAAGAGAGGCCTCTCCCGGAAGGCCTATGAAACTCATCATGGGCGAAAGTTCCCGTCCTATCCAGTTCAAGGCACCGGTAAGGCGGAGAATGTAGATGGCCAAAGAAACTATGGCAGTTATCCTTATAACCCACCAGATGGTCTTGATTGCACCGGGAGTAGCTTCTTTCGTACAATAAACGAGCCTCTCCCAGAAGGAAAGGCCGTTACGGCTGTCCAATGATTCTTTCAATCTGACACAGTTTAGTAGTTCTCACCCTTAACCTCAAAGTAAGCCTGAGGATGCTTGCATGCAGGGCACTCTTTGGGTGCATTCTTTCCGCGGAACACATATCCGCAGTTGCGGCACTTCCATACAACAACCTCGTCTTTTGCGAACACCTTTCCGCTCTTGAGGTTCTTAAGCAGAGCGCGGTATCTCTTCTCATGAGCCTTTTCGGCAACGGCTATTTCCTTGAAGCACTTGGCAATTTCCGGAAAGCCCTCTTCCTTTGCAATCCTGGCGAACTCCGGATAGGCGAACTTCCACTCGTCCAGCTCTCCCTCGGCAGCTGCAAGAAGGTTCTCTTCTGTCTTTCCGATTACTCCGGCAGGGAACGAAGCTGTAATCTCAACCATTCCGCCTTCCAGGAATTTGAAGAACTTCTTGGCATGTTCCTTCTCGTTGTCTGCGGTCTCAGTGAAAAACGCGCTTATCTGCTCATAACCTTCTTTTTTTGCAGCACTTGCAAAAAAAGTGTAGCGGTTCCTGGCCTGGCTCTCTCCGGCAAATGCCTGAAGCAGGTTCTTTTCTGTCTTTGTTCCTTTCAAACTTTTCATAAATGTATAGTGTTAAAATTAATTCTCAGCGATGACCAGAGCGCATGACTGTTCACATCCGCCTCTGTATTCTTCCTTCTTCATGCGTGATAGCAAATGTATGAAGAATACTCCAAATATACACCATACACTGTCTTTACCACCCAGCGTTTTTCCTGACTTTATATTTGCGGCAAAAATCCTATTGTGTTTGTGCAGCAAAAATTAAAGTGTATCTTTGCAACAAGAATTAACGTGTAACATTACAAAGATATGGCTATACCTTCAGAAAAACTTGCACAGTCTCTTGACGTCTTGAGACAATTACAAGAGTCGAAGAACAGTCCCATAATCAGGTCTTCAGAAATCAGCAGGACCCACCAGGAACGTCTTGTTGAAAACGGCTTTCTGATGAAAGTCGTAGGGGGATGGTATATTCAGTCAGATCCGGCAGCTGTTTCCGGTGATACTACGGCCTGGTATATTTCATACTGGAGGTTCATCTCCGAGTATGTACGGGAGAAACTTGGAGAAGAGTGGTGTCTGCCAGCTGAAGCGTCATTGGATGTTCAGACGGGCAATTGGACCGTCCTTCCCCAATTGATTATACGTTCGCCGAAATGCAACAACACAAGTGTGATCCTTCCTTTCGGATGCAGCATCTTTTTTCTGAAAGCGGATTGCGCTACTAATGTTGTCAAGGAAAGCCAATATGGTTTGAATGTTTACAGCATTCCCGAAGCCTTAGTGATGTCGTCGCCGATTCTCTTCCAACGCAGCAGCATTACTGCCAGAACAGCTCTTGCTGCGATAAGGGATTCATCGGAAGTACTTCCTTATCTACTCGACAAGGGCCGTTCATCACGCGCCGGGAGGTTGATTGGCGCATTTAGGAATGTGCAGATGCATCCCGTCGCTGATGAAATAAAGTCTACAATGGATCGTTTCGGATATGTTATTCGTGAAGAAGATCCATTTACCGACAAGTATGAGTTTGTCAGAGACCTGTCTCCATACGCAACGCGTATTCGCCTGATGTGGAAAAGTATGCGCGATACGGTGCTTGGCGTAAAACCTTCTGTGCCTGCGGGAATCGACATCGAAGCCTATTTGAAGGATGTCGAGGATAGATATAAGCTGGACGCATATCATTCTTTGTCCATTGAGGGCTATATGGTTTCTGAAGAGCTGATTGAAAAAGTCCGCAGCGGAAATTGGAAACCGGACGAGAATGCGTCTGACAAAGAGGACAAGGCCGCCCTTGCGGCACGCGGATATTGGCAGGCATTTCAGGAAGTCAAGAAAAGCCTGTTGGCAATCCTCGATGGCAAGAATGCCGGTGAGGTTGTAGAGAGAGACCATCGCGTATGGTACCAGGAGATGTTCGCGCCGTCTGTGATGGCAGGAATAATCAAAGCTGGAGATATCGTAGGGTATAGGTCCAGCCAGGTCTATATTCGCAATTCAATGCATACGCCTCTCAATCCCGAAGCCGTCAGAGATGCGATGCCGGTACTTTTCGACTTGCTGAAAAGTGAAGAAGATGCGTGGGTGAGGGCAGTGCTTGGTCATTTCATCTTCACTTTCATACACCCGTATATGGACGGAAACGGACGAATGGGAAGATTTATGATGAACGTAATGCTGGCCTCCGGAGGGTATCGATGGACTATCATTCAAAAAGAAATACGAGACAAATACATGTCTGCGCTTGAACGTGCCAGTGTCCAAGGTGACATAAGCGATTTTGCATCCCTCCTCGCCGACATAGTCTGATAAATAAAGGGATTGCGTTTTTTTGCCAATTCGACTATTATTCGTAATTTAGCAATGTTGAGAATCCGTCCTCATTTGGAAACTCCCTCTTCAAATCCAAACTTACTTGTTCTACAACACCATCTTCCAAAATCCGTCTTTCATTACAGACTTTTGAGTAATTTTGCAGGATAATTATGTTCAGATAATGAAGACAGACAAGACACTTGGTGTACTGGGCGGTATGGGACCTGCCGCTACCGCAGACTTTCTGATGCTGCTGGCAAAGAAAGATCCCGCAAACTGCGATCAGGAACATCCCCGCATGATAGTTTACGAATATACAGAAACTCCGGACAGGACAACTTATCTGCTGGGCAAGGGCCCGGATCCTCGCAGGTACCTCAGGGAAGGGCTTGAAACTCTGATTAACTGGGGCGCAGATTATCTGTGCGTTACCTGCAACACAGCACATTTCTTCATAGATGAATTCCGGAGCGAACTTTCTAAGCCGGTAATCCATATTATAGATGAAACCATACGGAAGGTAAGCAAGAAATCGCCAGGCGGGGCTTGGCTTACGGCAACACTTGGAACAATGAAAACCGGACTCTACCAAAGGCACGCAAAAGACAGCGGCTACAACTTTGACATTGCAGACTATGCCACTCAGGTGGAAATCCACGATGTCACCGATTTGGTTAAAGCCGGAAGGATAGAGGAAGCCGGCCGCAAGTTCCGCCCCATCATAGAGAATCTTTGGAGGATTAAGGAACAGCCCATAGTGGGAGCCTGCACTGAAATTCCCATAGCATACGCTGCAACCGGGCTGGACCCAAAGATGCACATAAGCAGTCTTGACGCCCTTGCAGACGGCTGCGTAAGAGAACTTTACGGAGTAGAGTTATACTAATGCAAAATGAGTAATAACAAAGAACAATTTCTTTTATCGCGATGAAGAAAATCAAAATAGCGCTGCCCTGGCAGATACTGATAGGCCTGTTGCTGGGTGCGGTATTTGGAATATGCCTGCCCCAATATGCCGGTTACATAGACTGGGCCGGCCAGATATTTCTGAGGGCTCTGAAGATGATAATCATACCTTTGGTATTTACATCACTTGTGGTTGGAGTTGCCAGCATAAACTCATCTAAAGACCTTGGAAGAATTGCCGGAAAGACTTTGCTTTACTACCTGGTTACCACGGCTATAGCAATTGCCATAGGACTCGTTCTGGTAAACATCGTAAAGCCCGGAGTGGGAGCCAGCCTTCCCATGCCCGAGAATGTTGACCTTTCTACCGTAGGCAAGAGCCAGACATCTTTCATGGATCAGATAATCCACATAGTTCCGGACAACATCTTCAAAGAAATGAGCGCAGGCAACATCCTGCCGGTGATTTTCTTTGCCATTATATTCGGGTTCTTCATCACAAGAAGTGCCGAAAAGACCAAGACCACCCTGCTGGACCTTTGCAACTCCATCAACGAGGTGATAATGAAAATTACGATGTTCGTCATCAAGCTGGCCCCTTACGGAGTATTTGCCATTGTGAGCAACATGCTTGCAAAGCAGATAACCGCCGGCAACTCAATTTTGGAACTGGTAAGTTCGCTCGGCATTTACCTGCTTGTTGTTTGGGCCGGAATGTTGATTCAGTTCTTTGGCGTACTTCCGGCCGGAGTGTTCTTCCTGGGAAGGGAACATCCATACCGCCACATGAAGAAAATGAGCACCGCCATACTTACGGCATTCTCCACCTGCTCGTCCGGTGCGGCACTTCCCATATCCATGAGAGACAGCCAGGAAAAATGCGGCGTTTCCAACAAGATAGCAAGCTTCGTGCTGCCCCTTGGGGCTACTGTAAATATGAACGGAACGGCTCTTTATGAGGGCGTTACCGTTTTGTTCATAGCTCAGGTTTACGGCATAGACATGAGTATTGCACAGCAGCTCATAGTTCTTGGAACTGTAATGCTGAGCGCCATAGGAACCGCCGGCATACCTATGGCCGGATTTGTAATGCTGAGCATAGCCCTAAGCGTGGCAGGTCTGCCGCTTGAGGCAATGGGTCTGGTGCTTGCAATAGACCAGCTCTGCGATATGCCTAGAACCGCCACCAACTCCTATGGCGATGCATGCGGAGCGGTGGTAATAGCCAAGAGCGAAGGTGAAACCCTGACTATCTGACAGTTTGAAAATTATTAACGGACCGATATATGAAAAGATTCTTTGTAACAGCGGTACTTGCGCTGACCGTATCGCTGAGCATTAAAGCACAACCCTATCAGGGGAAACAGACAAGCAAGATATATGCAGTTGCAGACTGGGAGCAGGTTCAGGCAAATCCCTCTCTGGCGGCAGCCGACTATCAGCCCTATCCGGTAACGGACGAAAATCCGGCCTCCATACCGCAGCTTACCAAAGCCCCAAAGGGGTACAAGCCATTCTACATCAGCCATTACGGAAGGCACGGCTCACGCTGGCTGATAAGCACAAAAACCTATACGGAACCCGTCTTTTTCCTGCAGAAGGCCAATGAGGCCGATATGCTTACCCCGCTTGGAAAAGATGTCCTGGAAAGAATCCGGAAAGTAGAACTTGCCGTAAGGGGCCGCTACGGCGAGCTTACAAGGCTCGGAGCGCAGCAGCATAGGCAGATAGCAGGCAGGATGTACAAGAATTTTCCGGCGGTATTCAAGTCGGATGTGGAAATAGATGCAAAATCCACCGTCATAATCCGCTGCATCCTCAGCATGGACGCTGCCTGCCAGAGGCTTAAGGAACTCAATCCAAAACTCAGAATCAGCAACGACGCCTCCAGCCACGACATGTATTACATGAACTATCAGGATACAGACAAGTTCTTCAGCAAAATTACATCCGACCCAAAGAACACGGAAATCCTCAGAGAGTTCCGCAGCAAGGTCCTCAAGCCTCAAAGGCTTTCTGCATTGCTGCTCAAGGACAGTTCTTTCTACCAGACTTTCAGCCAGAAGTTTGCCTACAAAGACAACCCGGACGGAATCCGTGCCTACAATGCAAACAACCTGCTTTACGACCTTGTGGAAATTGCCATAAACCTCCCGAATACCGACATGGACATCAGGCTGGACGACATTGTTACACTGGAAGAAATCTACAGCGTGAACGTCCTGCGCAATGCTTCGTCTTACCGCTATGCCGGCTTCAGCGACATGGGTCAGAAGATTACTCCTTACCGCCAGAGTAATCTTCTGAAGAACATAATTGAAACCGCCGACAAGGCAATGGAAAAGGTAGGAACAGACGGCAGAAAGAGTGCCGGAGCAACCCTCAGATACGGACACGATTCCAACCTGATGCCGCTCTGCTCGCTTATGGACATAGACGGAGCCGGCGTTTATGAGCAGAATCTGGATAATCTTGCAAACGTCTGGAACGTAGAACACTACATTCCAAAGGCCGGCAATCTGCAGTTCATTTTCTACGGAAAGAAGGGCGCGCCTGTTCTGGTCAAGGTCCTCCTCAACGAACACGAAGCCACGCTTCCTGTTGAAACGGACAACTTCCCCTATTATGAGTGGAACAAGGTAAGGGAATTCTACCTGAACCTGCTAAACAATTCTCCGCTCAAGGAAAAGTTCGGAAACTGATTCAGAAGAACCTTATGTAACAAAAAAAAAGAGACTCGCCTGAGCCTCTTTTTTTGTGGTGTCACCGGGAATCGAACCAGGGACACAAGGATTTTCAGTCCTTTGCTCTACCAACTGAGCTATGACACCATCGATTTGGGAGTGCAAATATAGAGATTATTTTTAATTTTGCAATAATGGACGCTCAATTTATTTCATACATATCTGTGATTCTGCCTATAAAGTGGGACGGAGAAGTGTTTTACGGAATTAACTCTGAACAGAGGCAGAGTCTGGCTCCCGGCTGCTGGGTGGAGGTTTCGTTTGGCAAAAGAACCCTCCAGGCAGTGGTAAGAAGAATACTTGAGTGGAAAGACCTGCCATATCATAATCTGGAAATCAAGTCAATCGGAAAGGTTTTGGAAAAATCTCCCGTATCGGCCAGGGAAATAAGATTCTGGAATACCGTTGCCGGCTACTATCTGTGCTCGGTGGGAGAAGTGTTCAAAGCTGCATACCCGATTCTTACGCTCAGGCAGCAGGAAGTGGCTTCGCACAGAAAGCCGGAGGACATATTGCTTTCTGTAAAGGACATCGTTGATGATATAACCTTGTCGGCGGCTCAGCAGAAAGCCTATGAACAAATCAAGGAGCATCTGGAAAGTAAAACCGTTCTGCTGGAAGGAGTAACCGGCAGCGGCAAGACCGAAATCTACATAAAGCTCATAGACGAATGCATGGCTGAGGGCAAAGACGCTCTTTATCTTGTTCCTGAAATTGCAATGAGCAACCAGCTGACACAAAGGCTCAAAAACCACTTTGGGCAAAGGTTGCTCTGCTACCATTCCGGCATTTCCATGGCCACAAAAAAACTCATACGCCAAGTCCTGACTTTCAAGGGAACAGAAGAATGTCAAAAAAAACCGGTGGTT
This sequence comes from uncultured Bacteroidales bacterium, assembly GCA_937899055.1. Taxonomy (GTDB): domain Bacteria; phylum Bacteroidota; class Bacteroidia; order Bacteroidales; family UBA932; genus Egerieousia. The sequence goes on along the minus strand of CALBPX010000041.1, from coordinate 25,741 downwards.
GTGCTCGGTACAAGGTCTTCTGTATTTCTTCCGTTTGAAAACCTCGGGCTGACCATAGTAGATGAGGAACACGACCAGAGTTACAAGCAGGAAGACCCTTCCCCCAGATACAACGGCAGAGATGCAGCCCTGCTGCTTGCCCAGATGCACGGCGCAAAAGTATTGCTGGGCAGCGCAACCCCATCGTTTGAAAGCCTTTACAACTTTTATACGAGAAAGTTTGCACGGGTGTTGCTCACAGAAAAATACTTTCAGGCTCCACCTCCCGAAGTTACCGTCATAGATACCCTCTGGACCCGCAGGAGCCGCCAGATGAAGGGCAGCTTCTCCCAGCAGCTTCTCAACATGATAGAAAAAACCATCGCTGAGAAAAAACAGGTACTGGTTTTCAGAAGCATAAGGTCCTATTCTCCGGTTGTAGAGTGCTCCAGTTGCGGAGAGGCTCTGAAATGCCCCCACTGCAATGTTCCGCTGAGCTACCACCGTTACGACAACACACTCAGATGCCATTACTGCGAATACAAGGCTCCATATTCTCCGGTATGCCCGAGCTGCAAGGAAGAGGCTCTGCAGCTCCGCGGAGCCGGAACAGAAAAGATTGAAGAGGAACTCAGAGAGCTGTTCCCCAACGCAAGTGTTGCAAGATATGATGCGGACATTGCAAAAAGCAAGAAGGATTCCGAGAAGGTGCTCAGCGATTTTGCCAGCGGCAAGACCGATATCCTCGTAGGCACCCAGATGACAAGTAAAGGGTTTGATTTCAAGGGCCTTGCATTGGTTGCCGTAATACAGGCCGACACCATACTTTCTCAGCAGGATTTCAGGGCAGACGAAAAAGCCATGCAGCTGTTCATCCAGCTTCTGGGGCGGAGCGGACGCCGGAGAGAACAAGGCAAGCTTGTAATCCAGACCAACCAGAAGAACCACCCTGTAATCAAGGAGTTATTATCGCTGTATTCACCCGACAAGGCGGACGGGGCCATGATGGCCGAAAGAAGCATGTACTGCTTTCCGCCTTTCGTAAGACTCATTAACATCATCCTCCGCGATAAAAACTATCACCGGCTGGAAACTTCGGCCTCCTCTCTTGCAAACGTACTCAAAAGTTCCCGCGCCTTCTGTGCCATGGAGGTCAGCGGCCCGTTCACTCCCAGACTGGAAAAGCTAAGAGACGAATACCAGCTCTGCATTTCCGTAAAATTTGCCAAGGATGCCCGTCTGGCACAGAACAAGGCACAGCTGAAAAAAGTCATTGATCTTGTAAAACTTCCTGTACAGGTGATTCTGGATGTAGATCCGTCCTGACGGGGCGGTAAGGAGTTACATCCGGAAAGAAGAGCCCACCACTACCTTGATACTCTGCGGAACCAGACTGAATTTGAACGGCGACGTACCTACCGCCTCGCCGTCTATCTCAATCCGGGTTTCGGGTTGGGTGTGGATTTCTATGGTGCGACACTGCCTGAAAAGAACTTCGGGCAGAGTGTATATCTTGCCGGAATACAGCATTTTAAAATTCCTTATGACCTTCAGCTTGGATATATCTCTGATGATGGTAAGGTCCAGCAGCCCGTCGTCTATGGCGGCATTAGGAGTCTGCTGCATTCCGCCTCCGTTGTAACGGCCTATGCCCACCGCTCCGGAAAATACCTGTCCGCTGTAAAAGGGCTCCCCGTCCGCCTTAATTTCAAAATGCTTGTTCTTGAACTTCAGAAGGGTTGTAAAGGTGCTTCTCAGATAAAGCCCCTTGCCGTACTTGCCCTCATCCTTCAGATTGTTGTACTTGAGGTTTACCACCGCATCAAATCCCAGACCTGCAACGTTTGCCATATATCTTTCATGCGGTACCCTGGTCTCAAAAAATTCCACCCGCCCCACATCTTGAAGCACTGTCCGCTTCTGCACCAAGGCTTCTACCGCCTCCGAATATGTGGTGGATATTCCGTACATCCTTATCCAGTCGTTTCCGGTTCCTGTTGGAATCACTGCCAGAAATATGTCTGTTGTAGGCACTGCCTTCTGAATGAAGATTCCGTTCACCACCTCATGTATTGTGCCGTCGCCCCCTACTGCCACTATGTGCCGGTAACCTTTGTTTATGGCATTTACCGTCAGTTCTATGGCATGGAACTTATGCTCGGTGAACACGCAGGTGAACTTCAGACCGCTGTTGTACATCTGGTTTGAAATCACAGGCCAGTCCTTCAGACCGCGCCCGCTGCCCGCCTTGGGGTTCACTATTACCATCCAACTTTCCATAGACATATCAACTGCAAAAATAAATTGTATTTGCCAATTGTTCAATACTTCGGTAATTTTTAACGCCTGAGGAGCCGCCATGCAACAGACTCCGCAACGGCATAGACTGGAATTGGGCTTTTTTTGTTATTTTTGTGGGTTATGAAACTATGATATGGGAAAAGTAATTTCTATAGCAAACCAAAAGGGCGGAGTGGGAAAGACCACAACCGCCATAAACCTGGCTGCATCGCTTGCAGTGCTGGAGAAAAAGGCACTGCTTATAGATGCTGACCCACAGGCAAATGCAACCTCCGGTCTGAACTTCAATCCCAATTCCACAGATAAGAAAACCGTTTATGAAGTGCTGGTGGGGCTGAGAAAGATGGAGGAGATACTGCTGGAGACAGAAATCAAGAACCTGAGCGTGGCTCCTTCGCATATCAATCTGGCTGGAGCGGAGATAGAGCTGGTAGAGAATATAGAATCCATTGAAGAAAGAGCCAAACAGCTGAAGAAAGCCATTGCAGGCATAAGAGACCGGTTTGACTTCATCATCATAGACTGCGCACCGTCTCTGGCAACCGTTACCATAAATGCGCTGGTGGCATCGGATTCCGTAATAATTCCTATACAGAGCGAGTTTTTTGCCCTGGAGGGGCTCGGAAAGCTTCTGAACAACATCAAACTCATTCAGGGTGAACTCAATCCGGACCTTACCATAGAAGGGTTCCTGCTTACGATGTTTGACTCCAGGCTGCGTCTTGCAAATCAGGTGGCGGAAGAGGTAAGGCGTCATTTCGGGGCCATGGTTTTTGAAACAATCATCAACCGCAATGTAAGGCTCAGCGAAGCCCCAAGCCACGGAAAGCCTGTGATTCTGTATGACGCAATGAGCAACGGTTCAAACAATTACCTCAATCTGGCCAAAGAGGTCATAGCAAAGAATCAATAGTATGGCAGTCAAGAACCAGAACAAAGGATTGGGCCGCGGACTTGACGCATTGCTGTCTAACGCAAGCCAGGACATGGGCATAAAGCACGAAAGCCCCTCTTCTTCCCTGACCTCCATAAGAGAAATTGAGTTGGGTCAGATTTCGCCAAACCCGTTCCAGCCCCGCAGCCAGTTTGACCGGCAAAGTCTTCAGGAGTTGGCCGATTCCATAAAACAGATAGGTGTAATTCAGCCCATTACGGTTAAGAAGATTTCAGCTGGCCGGTATCAGATCATTAGCGGAGAAAGGCGCTTCAGGGCAAGCGGCATAGCCGGCCTTAAAACAATTCCGGCCTACATAAAGGATGTAGGCGAAAACTCCATGCTGGAGATGGCACTTGTGGAGAACATCCAGAGAGAAGACTTGGATGCCATAGACATAGCCATAAGCTTCCAGAGGCTCATAGACGAGTGCAACCTTACACAGGAAGCACTCAGCCCCAGAGTTGGAAAAAACAGGGCTACCATAGCCAACTACCTCCGCCTTCTGAGGCTTCCGCCCGAGATTCAGTTTGCCATAAAAAACGGAGCCATTACCGTTGGGCATGCCAAAGCCATCCTCGGCCTGGAGAGCGAACAATCGCAGAAGAATCTGACAGACAGAATAATGCAGGAGGGCCTTTCCGTAAGGGAAACCGAAGCCCTGGTGCAGAAAATAAACAACCCGGCCACAAAGAAGGCCGCAAAGAAAACCGCAGCCATACCGGAGGCAGCCGCAGCAGCCAGAGAGGTTCTGGAAAAATACTTCAGCGGCAAGGTTACCGTAAAACCCAAGCAGAAAGGAGGAGAACTTATACTTCATTATCGCGATGAAAATCAGCTTGAACAACTCCTGAAAGCCTTAAGTAAACCGGATAAGTAGTACAGATTTTGCAGTGGAAATTTTTTCGCAGTGAAAAAGACATTGATTTACATATCGGTTGTTGCAATGGTTCTGGCGGCCCTGCTGCCGGAAAGGGCTTTTGGACAGTTTACCAACACCAACGGTGCGGGAACTATGAGATCTACTCTTGACAATGTTGTAGATACAACTGAATATGAAATAGATACAACATTCCGCAGGTTTACTCCCCGTAGGTTTATCCAAGGTCTGAAGCATGAGGATTCTCTTACACTGTCCAATGTGTTCTTTCCGGCAATGATACTTCCCGGAACCGGTCAGATTTACAACGGAGATTATTGGAAGCTTCCCATAGTTTACGGAACGCTGGGCGGAAGCATAGCCGGTGCTGCAATCTTTAACAAGAAATGGAAGAAAGACGGCAAGGAGTCTGACAAAGACCTCAGGAATGTCTTCATCTGGGGTGCCGTGGCCAGTTACTGGGGCCAGCTTGCCGACCTCACATTCAGTTTCAAGTCTTACGAAAAACCCCTGCCTGCCAGAGCCTCTCTCTATTCAGCCCTGCTTCCGGGTCTTGGGCAGGCCTACAACGGAGACTATTGGCATATCCCCATCTACTACGGAGGCTTCATGATAAGCGGCTACTGCTGGTCTTTCAACCAGAAACAGTACAAACGTTACAGACGGATATACAGAGAAATAGACGAAGGAACCTACACAGGGCATATAACCTCAGAAAATGCCGTCTGGTTCAGAGACTATTACCGGCGGAACAGAGACTATTCCGTCTTGGCCACAACCTTGATTTACATACTGAATGTCATAGACGCCAATGTGTTTGCCCATTTTTCTCACTTTGACATCTCAGACGACATAACCTTCAATGTCCAGCCCGCGGTAATTGCACCGGAAGTTCCTAAGAGCGGTTTTTACACCTACAATCCGGCCTACAATTCTGCAAAGCTGGGCTTTACAATGGATATAACCTTCTAGAAACACGCAGACAGATATGAGTATGAGAAAATTTTCAGTCCTGATTCTTTTGGCCGCATTCTGTGTGGCAGTGTCCAATGTGGAGTCTTATTCCCAGACCAGAAAGGAACTTCTAAAGGAAAACGCCAAGCTCAGAAAAGCCATAGACTCTCTGCAGAACCTCCTCGGCGAAGAAATAGAAGTAGCCGACACTACCACTGCAGGAGACACCATAAATCCTGGAAACATAGGCTTTCTGAATGCCGAACTCTACGAAAACCTTTCTCCGGAAACAGACAGGGACAGCCTGCTCAGCATATATTATCTGCAAAGGCAGATGGCCATGGCAAATCTGCCCTCCATGGCAGAGGTTGACAGCGCAAACTATACGAGCAACATTCCGGATGAGGTTTACATAGAAAACCTCAAGAAGATGAACTCGTTCATATCGCTTCCGTACAACAGCGTAGTTAAAAATTATATCATACTCTACACGGAAAAGATGCCCAAACGCGCCGCAAACATGCTTGGTCTGGCATCATATTATCTGCCCATATTTGAGAACATCTTTGACTCCTACGGCCTGCCAAAGGAACTTGCGGCTATGGCCATCATAGAGTCTGCCCTGAATCCGTTTGCAGTTTCGAGTGCCAATGCCAAGGGAATGTGGCAGTTCATCTATTCTGCTGCAAAACAATACAATCTGGAGGTAGATTCCTATGTGGACGAGAGGTTTGACCCTCAGAAGAGTTGCGACGCCGCCGCCAGGTTCCTGAAGGATTCTTATACTATATTCGGCGATTGGGCACTGGCAATTTCTTCATACAACTGCGGCCCGGGCAATGTTCAGAAAGCCATCAGAAGGGCCGGAAGCAAGGATTTCTGGTCTGTCTATCCCTATCTGCCCAAGGAAACCAGAGGCTATATGCCTTCATTTGTAGGTGCGCTGTATATGCTCAAGTACTATTCCAACTACAACATTGTACCTGACAGACCGTCCATGCCTGCCCATGTAGATACATTCATGATTCACAAGAACCTGCACTTCGGCCAGATATCGGAAGTCATAGGTATTCCGTTGCAGGACCTCCGCCAGCTCAACCCACAGTATCTGCATGACATCATCCCCGGCAACAGCAAGGGAATGGTTCTCAGGCTGCCATACAACTACACAGCTCCTTTTGTAGATAATGAAAAGACCATCTACAACTACAAAGACAGCATATTCTTTAACCCTATCGTCTATAACGGTTACAAGAACGGCCAGGAGGGAGCCTCCAGAATATACCACAAGGTACGCAAAGGCCAGACACTCTCCAGCATAGCCAACCGGTACGGCGTAACGGTAGCCCAGATTAAAGACTGGAACAACATATCTGCCAAGACCAAGACCGTAAAGACAGGCCGCACGCTCATCATCTTCAGAGATGCCCTTACAAACCAATCCTCGGCATCAAAACAGTCAGGAGCAACATCCAAGACCAATGTTTCTTCCTCCTCTGGCAAAACAACCTCAGGCGGAACAAAAACCTATACCGTACGTAAGGGCGACACCTTATACGGAATTGCAAAAAAGCACAACATGAGCCTCAACGACCTGCTCCGAATGAATGGCCTTACAGCCAAATCAACCATTCATGCAGGCAAGAAGCTGAAAGTGAAATAAGACTTACAACAACTAACTTAATACATTTATGCTAAGAAGGATACGCGTTACCCTGGCTTCCGTATTTTTCATCCTGATTACACTTCTGTTCCTGGATTTTACCGGAGTCCTTCACCATTATCTGGGCTGGATGGCAAAGATTCAGTTCCTGCCCGCGGTGCTCGCACTCAACTTTGCGGTAATTGCCATACTGGCAGTGCTTACCGTTCTGTTCGGAAGAATCTATTGCTCGGTCATCTGTCCGCTGGGAGTGTTGCAGGATGTTTTCGGATGGATGGGAAAGAAGGCAAAGAAGAACCGCTACACCTATTCAAAGGCCAATCACTGGCTTAGATACACGGTTCTTGCGGTTTTTGCAGCCGCTCTGATTTTTGGAATTGCATCGCTGGTGGCACTGCTTGCTCCATACAGCGCCTACGGAAGAATTGCAAACAACCTTTTCAGCCCCATTTATCTTTGGGGCAACAATGTTCTTGCCTGGTTTGCAGAAAGATATGACAGCTACACTTTCTATCATAAAGATGTGTTGATAAAATCTGCCGCAACATTTGCCGTAGCAGCCGTAACGTTTGTTGTTCTGCTTGTTCTGGCATGGCGCAACGGCAGAACCTACTGCAACAACATCTGCCCTGTAGGAACGGTACTTGGAGCTTTGTCGCGCATATCGGTTTTCAAGGTTGCAATAGACAAAAACAAGTGCGTAAACTGCAACCTCTGCGTAAAGAACTGCAAGGCATCCTGCATAGACATCAAAAACCACAGGATAGATTACTCCAGATGCGTAGTCTGCGGAGACTGCATATCCAAATGCAAGAAGGATGCTATATCCTATACCGTAAAAAGAACACCGGAGGTCAGCCCTGAAAAAAGCGGGCAGAATATCTCCGAAGGCGGGCTCCAAAGACGCCGGTTCATAGCTACGGCCTCTGTAGTTGCCGCCGGCGCGGCAGTTGCAAAAGCCCAGGACAAACTTACTGACGGCGGCCTTGAGCCAATAGTACCAAAGCAGGTGCTCAAGAGGCAGACAGAGATAGTTCCTCCGGGGGCCATGGGACTGGCAAATCTTACAAGCCGCTGCACCGGCTGCCAGCTCTGCGTTTCGGAGTGTCCGAACAATGTACTCAGGCCGTCTTCAGACCTTATGACCCTCATGCAGCCGCGTTCTTCATACGAGAGAGGCTTCTGCCGCCCCGAATGTACCCGCTGCTCGGAGGTCTGCCCAACCGGAGCAATCAAGAAGATAACGCAGGCAGAAAAATCCTCCATCCAGATTGGCCATGCAGTCTGGGACGCAGGGCTTTGCCTTCCTATGGCAGACGGAGTCCATTGCGGAAACTGCAGCCGGCACTGCCCTACCGGAGCAATCACTATGGTGGATGTTGACCCTGACGAGGAGAACGGTCCTCAGTTCCCGGTAGTGGACGAAAACATCTGTATAGGATGCGGAGCCTGCGAATATGTCTGCCCCGCCCGGCCTATAAGCGCCATCTATGTAGAAGGACATCAGCAACATAAACTAATCTGAGAACTGCCCTATGAAAGAAGATAAAATATCCAGAAGAAGTTTTGTAAAGAAGGCAGGATTAGGCTCAGCGATACTGGGAGCAACGGCTCTGTCAGGAGGGCTGATTTCCTGCAAAAGCAAAAACGACATAACCGAAAACAGTCCGCAGGGCCCCATTCCAACGGACAAGATGACTTACCGGATCAACCCTAAGACCGGAGAGAAAGTATCTCTTTTGGGCTACGGCTGCATGAGGATACCCAGCATAGACAACACCAGTACCAGAGATACCGACAGCGCCATAGACCAGCAGATGTGGAACAAGCTGGTGGACTATGCAATAGAGCATGGTGTAACCTACTTTGACACATCCCCGGCTTATTGCAAGGGACAGAGCGAAAAGGCCACCGGAACGGCCCTTTCCAGACACAGCAGAAACGAGTACACCATAGCCACCAAGATGTCCAACTTTGCACCCCAGACCTGGAGCCATGAAGAATCTGTAAAGATGTACCGCAATTCCTTCAAGATGCTGCAGGTGGACTACATAGACTACTACCTTCTGCACAGCGTAGGAAACGGAGGCTTTGAAACCTTTGAAAACCGCTACCTCAAAAACGGAATGCTGGATTTTCTGCTTGAGGAAAGAGAAGCCGGAAGAATCCGCAACCTCGGATTCTCTTACCACGGAGATGTCAAAGTGTTTGACTATCTGCTTGCCAATCATGACAAATACCGTTGGGATTTTGTACAGATACAGATGAACTATCTGGATTGGAAGCACGCCAACGAGCTCAACAAGAGGAATCAGGACGCTCAGTACCTGTACGGCGAACTTCAGAAAAGAGGAATACCGGCCGTAATCATGGAACCTCTGCTGGGAGGAAGGCTTGCAAATGTTCATGAGCATGTAGCCAAGACCCTCAAGCAACGCAAGCCTCAGATGAGCGTGGCTTCCTGGGCCTTCCGCTGGGTAGGCTCGTTCCCCGGAGTGCTCACGGTCCTGAGCGGCATGACCTACATGGAACACCTTCAGGACAACCTGCGCTCGTTCTGCCCTCTGGATCCTGTTACGGATGACGATATGGAGTTTCTGGAAGAAACCGCCCAGCTTCTGCTCAAATACCCAACCATCCCCTGCAACGACTGCCAGTACTGTATGCCATGCCCTTACGGCATAGATATTCCGGGCAATCTGCTGCATTTCAACAAATGCATCAACGACGGCAACATGCCAGCCTCCAAACAGGATCCGAACTACCGCAAAGCCAGAAAGGCATTCCTGGTGGGCTATGCAAGAAAGCTTGCTCCCGAAAGAATGGCAGACCACTGCATCGGATGCCGCCATTGTGTAATTCACTGCCCCCAGAATATAGACATTCCGGCCCAGCTTCAGAGGATAGACCAGTACTACGAAAAGCTGATGAAGCAAGAAGAGCTGTAGCAGCTCAGAAACTTGCCGCCAGGGCTGCCTTCAGAACGGTCCGTCCGCGGTTGTACTGATATTTCAGATAAAAGCTCAGCCAACCCCTGAGCTTTGTCTTCAGATATGAATATGCATCAATCCCCTCGCCGTAGAGCAAAGCCACAGGAAATGTGTATGGAACATCGGCCTGAGGAAAATAAATGCGGCCGTCCCAACCGGGAACATTATATGCCACAACCCCTGCGGAAAGCGTGGCTCTATGCCTTAACATATTTAGTTTCAGAAATATAGAGGCAGCCCTGCCGCCAAGGGTATTATATTCCGCCCTGGCCCCAAGGTCTGCAAAACTTGCAAGACATACTTCGCAGGCTGCCTTGAGGCTGAAACACGAGCTTTCTTCTGCAGGCACAGAAGCTTTCATGTCGTACCTAAAGCATCCCTTGATCCACAGACTGTTACGCGCCGGTGTTCCAAAACCGGAATCATCTGCAGAGAGTTTGACATATCCCTTGAAAGACGCGGATGGAACATTCACATGGTATCTGGGATAGCGATAGGCAGTGTAGTCTGCTCCTGCAGCCAGACCCAGATGGCGGATGAGCGGAACCGTAATTCTCAGCTGTGCACCCTGCTGATTGCTGAGCTTGCTGATTGAGGACCAGGCCCCGCCCAGAGCCGACATGAAATCTTTCTGGTATGAGCGCAAAAGTATATGGACCTTTGCACCGCCGGCATCCAGCGAACCTCCTCCCAAAAATGCGTAGGAACCGTCCGACACAGCCCCTTCTGCAAATATCAGGAAACCGGCTCCGCCCATCATGAAATCTGCTGCAAAAACACTTGACTGAAGGCGTTGTCCGGTATATGAGAAACCCAGCCTCATACGCTTTCCAGTATATGAAAGGCGGGCCAGAGAAGCATCTTGCCTGAAAGAATATCCGCCGCTGAATTTCAGGCCTCCAAAAGATACCGAAGCGGCAATACCCCTCAGAAGTTTTGATGTGTCCGAACTCGTGTACAACGATACCGGTTCCGCATTTTTTACAAAGCCGGAACTCTCCGCCGCACCGGCAAAAGAAAACCCGTTCCAGCAGGTGAGCCCCTGGGCAAATCTGGCGTAAAAATCGCCGAGGACAAGCTTTTCCAATTCCACCCTGCCGGCCTTGAGTCCGGAATATGAAACGCTTCCGGTACAGAGCGAACTCTTGTCTGACCTTGAGGAATTTCCTTTATATACCAAAGACATTTCCGCCCTGTCCAAATAAGAAAAGCGCATTCTTCCAAGCCAGCTTTCCGCATCCGGAGCAAAGTTTCTTTGGTATCTGGCATAGATATCTGTGCGCTGATCTTGGGCAAAGCCCCTTGGCCGCCTGCTTTCCGGCCCCAGAACTATGTAGGGCCTGAGCCGTTCCACAGTCTGAGCGTCAAACCCATACAGAAGAGAAAGTTCTGCAAAAGAAAGGATAGCCCCGCTTCTGGATATGCGGTCCAGGACAGACTCTATCTGAAATGGAGTAAGAAGTTCAAGGGCTGTAAGCTCGCCTCTGGAGGCAGCGTTTATGTTCAGCGGATGCCGCTTCAGACGCATCAGATGGGCCATCAGATCCTCTGCGGCAAAGGTGGAATTGCCTGAATCCAAGGCCTCTGCATCCAACTCGTCTGCAAGATTTTCCGCCACTGCCTCCGGCTCCTGTCCATAGGCTGTAATTGTACCCGGTAATATGCAAACCGCTACAGCCACGGCTCTTAATTTGGTTTTCATACTCATGGCGGCAAAAATAACATCCGGCCTGATAAACCGGATGCTAAAACGTAAAATGTACCCTGCCCCTGAGCGGACAATGACGGGCAAACTGTGTCAAAAGATTTTAATCGTTTACCAAATACTTGTAACCAAGTGTTTTAAGCTCTTCATTTGCCTTTGTAACCTTGTCTGCCAACTGACTCTTGAAAAGTTTTGAACGCTGTGCAATTCCGGGGTCTGAAATTGAAAGAATCTGTACGGCAAAGATTGCCGCATTCTTGGCTCCGTCCAGCGCCATTGTTGCCACAGGTATTCCGGAGGGCATCTGAAGTATTGAAAGAATGGAATCTATGCCTTCCAACGAGTTGGAGGATTTGATTGGAACCCCTATGACCGGAAGGTTGGTTGATGCAGCTATGACTCCCGGCAGGTGAGCGGCTCCTCCGGCTCCGGCAATGATAACCTTTATGCCCCGGCTTTCTGCCGATTTTGCATAATCTGCCACCATCTGCGGCGTCCGGTGGGCAGAAAGGGCGTTGATTTCAAACGGAATCTGCATCTGGTCAAGAAAACCGGCCGCTGCCTCCATAATTTTAAGGTCTGAGGTGCTGCCCATGATTATGCTTACAAGAGGTTTCATAGAGGGTATTTGGTTTGGTTATTATTCTTTGGGCAAAAATACCTAAATTTGGGGCTGATAACAACACTACCGATATGAAAAACGTTCAGCTTTACGACAAAAACTTCAAACTCTACCTTACTCACGACCAAATCCTGAAGGCGGTTGACGAAGTTGCAAAAAAAATAAACTCAGACTACAGCACAGAAGACAAACCCATATTCCTGGGAGTTCTTACCGGCTGCTTCATGTTTTTGGGTGACCTCATGAAACGCATAGAGGTTGACTGCGAAATCTGCTTCATACGCCTGGCTTCTTACGAGGGCACTTCATCTACCGGAAAAGTAAAGCAGATGCTGGGTCTGACCCAAAGCGTACGAGGCCGCAATGTCATTGTGGTAGAGGACATTGTAGATACCGGCAACACTATCATGGAACTGGACCAGATACTCAAGGATGCCGGAGCCAGAAGCATAAGATATGCATCGCTGCTCCTTAAGCCCAACAACTACAAGGGAACCCTCAACGTGGACTATCCGGCCCTCAGCATTCCAAACGATTTCATTGTAGGCTACGGTCTGGACTATGATCAGATAGGGCGTAATCTGAAAGACATATATGTTCTTGACATAGAGGAAACCGAAAGGCGCAAAAGCATAAACATAGAATAACAGCGGTATGAAGTATTATATTTTGTTCGGCCCTCCGGGTGCCGGAAAGGGAACCCAGGCAAAGTTCATCAAAGAAAAGTTCAACCTCATGCACATCTCAACCGGAGATTTGCTGCGCAAGGAAATGGCCGAGGGAACCCCTCTGGGGCTTCAGGCAAAACAGCTCATCAACAACGGGCAACTGGTTCCGGATGAGGTAGTTGTAGGCATGATAAAGACCACTTTTGCCTCCAACAAGGATGTCAACGGCTTTCTTCTGGACGGCTTCCCCCGTACCATAGCTCAGGCCGAAAAGCTTGACGAAATGCTTTCTCAGACCGGAGAAAAGGTTGACAAGGTTCTGTCTCTTGTCATCAGCGATGAAACCATCTTTGAAAGGATATCCAACCGCGCCAGGACAGAAGGCCGCAAGGACGATGCAGACCCTGCCGTAATCCAAAACAGGATAGATACTTATCATCAGAAGACCGAGCCTCTGATAGGCTATTACACGCAGAAGGGCAACTATTGCCCCATCCCCGGCGAACAGACCATAGAAGAAGTGTTCGGCTGCATCTGCAATCAGATAGAAGACTAAACCAGCATAAGATGCCCAACACCGATTTTGTTGACTATGTAAAACTCCACCTTACCTCCGGCAACGGGGGTAACGGCTCCATGCATCTGCACAGAGAAAAGTTCATAGACAAAGGCGGGCCGGACGGAGGCAACGGCGGTAAGGGCGGCAGCGTCATCATGCAGGGCGACAGCCAGATGTGGACTCTGATCAGCCTCAAGTTCCGCAAGCACATCAGCGCAGAAAACGGAGAAAACGGAGGCGGCAACCTCTGTACCGGAGCCGATGCCAAAGACGTAATCCTGAAAGTTCCCCTGGGCACCGTAGCCAAAAATGCAGAAACCGGAGAAATTATCGGCGAAGTTACCCAGCATGGTCAGAGATGCACCCTGCTCAAGGGTGGACGGGGCGGCAAGGGCAATGCATTCTTCAAGACAGCCACACGCCAGACGCCCAAGTTTGCTCAGGAAGGAGAACCCGGAAGCGAAGGCTGGTTTATACTGGAAATGAAGGTATTGGCCGATGTAGGCCTGGTAGGCTTTCCGAATGCCGGAAAATCTACGCTGCTGTCTGCGGTTTCGGCCGCTCACCCCAAAATTGCCGACTACGCATTTACAACCCTGGAGCCGAGTATCGGCATTGTCAGATATTACGACGACCAGTCCTTTGTAATGGCCGACATCCCTGGCATCATAGAAGGGGCTCACGAAGGCCGTGGCCTCGGGCACAGATTCCTCAGACACATAGAGCGCAACTCCATATTGCTGTTCATGGTTTCGGCTGAAAATCTTGAGATTGCAAAGGAATACAGAATCCTTCTCAACGAACTCAAGATGTACAATCCGGAACTTCTGGATAAAGACCGGATTCTGGCAATCACCAAGAGCGACCTTCTTGGCGGAGACAAGGATCTGATTTCATCGCTGAGGAGGAAAGCTCCCAAGAAAATACCCCATGTATTCATCTCCTCCGTTACCGGAGAGGGCCTTAAAGAACTTAAAGAGCTTATTTGGAAAACGTTACACAAACAATGATTGACTACCTGCTTAACCTCGACAGAACTGTGACAGTGGCCATAAACAGCGCCCATTCCCCTTTTTGGGACAACGTCATGCTCGGCTTGACGCATAAATGGAATCTGGTTCCCATTTATCTGCTACTGCTGTTCTACATTATCTGCCGTAAGCAGTTTATGATAAGGGGTGCTGAATACAGGAACAACTGGCTGGTATCGTTTATCATCATAGGGGCATGCTTCTTAGCTTTCGGCATTACGGATCAGATTGGACATTGTATCTTTAAGCCTGAGATCCAACGGCTCAGACCTGGCTACGACTTTTACATCTGGGATCTTGTGAGTACCCCCGACGGCAAAGGCGGGCTGTACGGCTTTGTTTCAAACCATGCTGCAAACATATCTGGATTCACATTCGTAGCTCTTCTTTTCATACGCAGAAAGTTCATATTCATAATGCTTTCCATAGTTGCCCTGGGAGTTTGTTACAGCAGAATATATCTTGCAAGGCATTTTGCAGGAGACGTTGTCTGCGGCATGGCATTTGGCGCATTGGCTGGCTGGCTGGCTTTCCTCTTTGGTTCGGTAATGATAAAATTTCTCAGCAGCAAGAACCTCGTAACAAAAATTCAGTAGCAACCTCAATACTCAGCGATGCTGTTCATTTCAGATTCTTCTACGGACCCTCACTTCAACCTTGCAGAAGAAGAATTCCTGCTCAAGGAAACAGACCATGACATCTTCCGCCTCTGGCGTAATTCTCCCTCTATCATAGTAGGCCGGTACCAGAACACCGTTGCTGAGATTGACACGGAATATACTGCTGCTCACCACATTCCTGTTGTAAGGCGGCTGACCGGCGGAGGTGCCGTCTTCCACGATCTGGGAAACCTCAACTACACCTTCATCCAGAACACAGACCAGACATCTGACACTTCCGACATGTTCCGCCGCTATACCCGTCCTATTACCCAAGCCCTCCGGAGCATAGGCATAAACGCCTGTCTGGAAGGCCGTAACGATCTTGTAATAGACGGCCTGAAGTTTTCGGGCAATGCCATCTGCATACACAAAAACAGGGTACTGATGCACGGAACCCTCATGTTTGACGTGAGCAAGACAGACCTTTCCAAAGCCCTGAAATCCAGGCCTGAAAAGTTCATCGGCAAAGCCGTCAAAAGCAATGTCAAAAGAGTAACCAACATAAAGGAACACCTGACTACGGAAGGCATTGCCCAAAACAGCATTGCCGCCAAATGCCTCAAAGACAATTCCGGCTGCGCAGATTCCACATGGTTCAAGAACTTTCTGGGAGAACATATCTGCAAGAAGTTCAACGATATAATCCCCTACTCCCTCACAGAAAAGAATCTGGCTCAGATAGAGCGCCTGAAGTCCTGCAAATATGACCTGAACCTCTGGAACTACGGCAAGAGCCCCTCCTACACTTTCACCAATATCAAGCGGTTCAAGGGCGGTATTGTTGAACTATACCTGAACATCAAAGACGGAGTCATCGCTGAGGCAGACATAAAAGGAGACTATTTCTTCACCCGCCCCACCGAGGAACTTACAGCCACGCTCAAAGGCACGCCTCATACAAGAGAGCAGCTGAGCAAAAAAATAGGCACCCTTGATCTGGGCGCCTACTTCAGCGGTATTTGTCCTGAAGATTTCGTAAGCCTGTTCTTCTGACAGACTTACTATTATCTGCCGAACTTCTTTTCCTTTAATTTAACCAGTTGACCCTTAAGTACATCTACGCAATCTACAACTGCATCCTCAAAGCTTTTTGCATTTCTGGTAACGATGATGTCGTCTGTTGGAACCTGAAGCTTTACTTTGCATTCTTTGTTCAGCTGATCCGGAAGCAGGCTCAGTGTAACGTCTGCCTCCATGAAGCCATCGAAGAACTTCTCAAGTTTCTCAACCTTCTTCTCTACAAATGCAAGAAGTTTCTCATCTGCATCAAACTTAACTGATTGGATTCTAATTTCCATAATCAACCTCCTATTTAATTGGTTAAACTGTTTCGTAAATATACAAAAATATCAGCGCATCTGCAAACAACAGGTATATAGTTCCCTAAAAAATGCTAAATTTACACTCAGAGCAAAGAGGTTCTTATTGTGTAAAATAACAAGAGCGAGCCGCTAAGCCCGCTCCGAATGTTTTCACAACGGAATAATCCTTATTGTGAATTGCTCAAATTCTTACGCAAATGTAAAAATTTTCTGAATATGAAAAAAGTTTTAGGACTTGATTTAGGTACAACAAGTATTGGATGGGCTTTGGTAAACCAAGCCGAAACTGATGGAGAGAAGTCTTCAATCATTAAAGCTGGAGTGAGGGTCAACCCGCTTACTGTTGATGAGAAAGGGTCTTTTGAGCAGGGAAAGGATATCACGACTAATGCAGGGAGAAGGCAGAAGAGATCCATGAGAAGAAACATAAAGAGATATGAATTAAGACGGAATAGTCTCAAACGGCTTTTAAGTAATCTGGGTTGGATCTCTGACAAGACTATTCTTTCTGAAAACGGGAATCGCACCACATTTGAAACCTATCGCCTTAGGGCAAAATCCGCAACCGAAGAGATTTCTCTGGAACAACTATCCAAAGTCCTCCTTATGATAAACAAGAAGAGGGGCTACAAGAGTAACAGAAAGACCGATGCCGGAAATGACGGTACTGCCATTGACAATAGGGATGTAGCAAAGATTCTGTTTGAAAGAAATCTTACTCCTGGAGAGTTTGGACTGGAACTTCTCAAATCCGGAAAGAAATATATTCCCGATTTCTACAAATCGGACCTTGAGAAGGAACTTGATGCAATATGGAATTTCCAAAAGGCGTTTCACCCGGATATTCTCACAGACGATTTCCGCAAACAAGTAGGTGGACGGGGGCGAAATGATATATCAAAGATTTTCCTGGCAAAATATGGAATATACACGGCCGAGAACAAAGGTAAAGAGAAAAAACTTCAAGGGTTCAAGTGGAGAAAGGCTGCCCTGACTGAAAAACTTGAAAAAGAGGTTCTGGCATATGTAATCAGCGATATCGGTGGAAACATAAAGAATTCCAGCGGTTATCTTGGAGAGATAAGTGACAGGAGCAAAGAACTGTATTTCAACAAGAAAACTGTAGGACAATGGATTTATGAAAAAATCTGTCAGGATCCACATTTCAGCACAAGAAACCTCATATTCTACAGACAGGACTACATAGATGAATTCAACACCATTTGGAGAACCCAATCTCAATTTCACAAAGAACTTAATGAAGAATTGAGAAAGAAGATAGAAAATGAGATTATTTTCTTTCAGCGGCGTTTAAAATCCCAGAAAGGACTGATCAATCTTTGTGAACTGGCAAGCAAGGAAATCACCCTGAAAATAAACGGAAAGGACAAAAAGGTAATGAGAGGCCCCAGAGTAGCCCCAAGATCTTCCCTTGTCTTCCAAGAATTCAAGATGTGGCAAAACATCAATAACATCAAGCTAATCAACAAACTTGATGGAGAAGAAAGACCTCTTGATCAGGATGAAAAGAATAAGATAGCCAACGAACTCAGGGTAAAGGGTAATATGGATTCCAAGGATGTCCTGAAAATCATGTTTGGCAAAGATTCTAAATACTATGAAACTAACTACGAAAAGATTCAAGGCAATGAAACCTTTGCAGCATTTATTTCTCAGTTTCTTAAAGCTATCGGAAGCATAGATGACTCTGAATATGATCCCAAGAAATTTGCAGCCGACTATATAATGGACATTCTCAATGTCAAATTCAAGGAATTCGGATTTAATCAAAAGATTCTAAGCATAAACTACTTACTGCCTAAAGAAGACTTTGAGAAACAGCCGCTCTTCTGCCTATGGCATCTTCTCTATTCTTATGAGGGAGACAATTCCAGAACCGGTGATGAAAGTCTTGTTTCCAAGATTTCTGAAATTTCCGGTTTCCCTGAAAATCTGTCCAGAATAGTTTCTGGCATCAAGTTCAAAGATGACTATGGCTCTCTTTCTCATAAGGCCATGATAAAGATTCTACCCTATCTGATGGATGGCAATACGTATGATGTTGCCTGTGCTTATGCAGGATACAACCACTCTAAACGCTCTCTTTCAAAGCAGCAGATTGAAGACAAGCCGCTGGTTGAAAAATTAACGGTCCTGCCTAAAAACAGTTTACGTAACCCGGTGGTTGAAAAAATCCTCAACCAGATGATAAATACAATTAACACCCTCGGCGATTATTACGGAAAACCAGATGAGATTCATGTGGAATTCGCAAGGGAGCTGAAACAGAATAAGCAGCAACGAGAACGTGCCTATACCTCTAACCTTGAAAAAGAAAAGCAGAATACGGAAGATTCAAAAATCCTCAAAGAAAGCTTCGGTATAAAGAATCCCACAAAAAACGACATTCTTCGCTACAAGCTTTATAAAGAACTGGAATCCAACGGATATAAAGCATTATACTCAAACAGGAAGATTCAGAAAGAGGAAATCTTCTCCAACCATGTTGACATTGAGCACATCATTCCACAAGCTCTGCTCTTTGATGACTCTTATTCTAACAAAACTCTGGAATTCAAGGATGTAAACATTAAGAAAGGTCGCCAGACCGCAAGAGATTTCGTTGAATCTGAATATGGCAAAGAAGAGCTGGAACAGTATGAAAGGAGGGTAAAAGACCTGTACTCCTCAAACAAGATTACAAAGGCCAAAATGAATAAACTGCTCATGAAACAGAGCGATATACCAGAAGATTTTGTTGCAAGAGACCTTAACGATTCCAGATACATAGCCGTAAAGGCCAGAGAAATACTGGAGTCTTATGTCAAGACTGTAGTTCCAACGAATGGAAGCATAACTGCAAGGCTTAGGGAAGACTGGCAATTGGTAGATATCATGAAAGAGCTCAATATGCCAAAATATCAAAAAGCCGGGCTTACCCATAAGGAAGAAAGAAACGGACAGGAAATAGAAATTATTGATGATTGGACAAAGAGAAAAGATCACAGGCACCATGAAATGGATGCCCTGACTATTGCTTTCACAAAACCTTCTCATATTAAGTATCTTAATGATTTGAACCAGGTTATCGGCGAGTCCGGGACGATTTTTGACGAAGCGGCCTCTGCTGTCATAAAAAATTCCAAGGGCAAGAAAATACTCACCCCTCCCATGCCGCTGGATGAGCTCCGGACTGCTTTCAAGAAAGAATTGGAGTCAACACTTGTCTCAATCAAAGCTAAAAACAAGGTCGTAACAAGAAATATAAACAGGAGCAAAAAGAAAAACGGATATAACCAGACTGTTGAGCTTACGCCAAGAGGTCAGCTGCACATGGAGACAATATATGGTAAAAGGACTATATATGAGACTTTTGAAGAAAAAGTAGGAGGAACACTTACGGCCGATAAGATTGCTTTTGTTTCCAGCTTAAAAGAGCGTGTAGCTTTGTTGAAACGACTGGCTGAATTCGGAGGAGATCCTAAAAAAGCTTTTACCGGAAAGAACTCCGTTGACAAAAATCCTATATGGCTGGATGACAACCACACAGGAAAAATCGGAGTTAAGGTCAAATGTACAAGGCCACAAACCGTCTATGCAATAAGAAAGGATATATCTCCTGATCTTAATCTAGACAAGGTTCTGGACTCTGGATGCAAGAAAATCCTTCAAGAAAGACTGAATGAGTTTAACAATGATTCTCGTAAAGCGTTCAGTAACCTTGACAGAAATCCAATCTGGCTCAACAAGGAAAAGGGAATTCAACTCAAAAGAGTTACAATCGCAGAGAATATTCCTGGAGTAGCACTTCATGATAAGAGAGATAAAGACGGAAACCTTATTCTGGATTCGGAAGGTAATTCACAGGGGAGCGATTATGTGAACCTTAGTAATAATCATCATGTTGCCATTTACAAAGATGCCGACGGAGAATATCAAGAAAAGGTTGTAACCTTCTTTGAGGCACTTGAAAGGGTTTCACAAGGGCTTAAACCTGTTGATAAAGACTATAAAAAGAGCGAAGGGTGGACATTCCTGTTCAGTATGAAAATAAATGAGATGTTTGTTTTCCCGCGGACGGACAAAGATGGCAACATTGTTTTCAACCCTGAAGACATTGACCTAACCGACAAGTCCAACTATGCTATAATCAGTCCAAACTTGTTTAGGATACAAAAACTAAGTTCGAAGTATTATAGTTTCAGACATCATTTGGAAACAAACCTTGAGAACACCAAGCAACTTCAAGACATCACTTGGAAAAGAATAACGAAGATTTCGAATTTGGCAGGTGTGGTAAAGGTCAGGATCAACCATATCGGAGAAATAGTCCAAACTGGCGAATATGATTAAAAAGACTCTATATTTTGGGAATCCTGCCTATCTGTCACTAAGCAACCGGCAGATGGTTATCCAGAAACCTGAGGATGACGATTTCCCTTATTCAAAGGAAGAAAAAATTATCCGCACAATTCCCGTTGAGGATATTGGGGTGGTAGTTCTGGATAACAGGCAGATAACCATAACATCTTGCCTTATTTCAGAATTGCTCGCTAACAATGTTGCCGTTATAACCTGCACCCCAGAATCAATGCCCCAAGGCCTTTTGCTTCCCCTCCAAGGCAATACTCTTCAGAATGAACGGTTTCTTGCTCAGATAGAAGCCTCCCTTCCACTGAAGAAGCAACTGTGGCAACAGACTGTTTCCAGCAAAATCCGCAATCAAGCCCAAGCCTTAAAATATACTACCGGGACCAATTTCCCCAATATGATTGTATGGGCAGAATCCGTCAGAAGCGGAGATCCTGAAAATCTTGAGGCAAGGGCTGCTGCCTACTACTGGAAAAATATTTTTCCTAAAGTGCCCTATTTTGTAAGGGGACGAGATGAAGAACCTCCGAACAACCTTCTTAACTACGGATACGCAATTCTCAGAGCCGTTATTGCCAGGGCTCTGGTTTCTAGTGGATTGCTTCCGACATTAGGGATTCATCATCATAATAGGTATAATGCCTATTGCCTTGCTGACGATATAATGGAACCCTACCGCCCTTTTGTAGATAAATTAGTTTTTGACATTTGTGAATATTACGACACATGGTCTCCTAAACTCATTACAGCCTTAAAATCCAGACTTCTTGAGATTCCCGCAATTGATGTTGAAATTGAGGGGAAACGCAGCCCCCTCATGATTGCTGCAACTACCACCTCAGCCTCCTTATTCCGCTGTTTTAACGGCAGTTCAAAAAAGATATCTTATCCTTCCATGAAATAAATGTCAAGACTAAGTGAATATCGTGTCATGTGGGTTCTCGTTCTATTTGATCTCCCAACTGAAACCAAAAAGGAAAGGAAGATTGCAGCTGGATTTCGGAAAGCTCTCATCCAGGACGGATTCACTATGTTTCAGTATTCCATCTATATCAGGCATTGTGCCTCTGCAGAAAATGCAAGTGTTCATCAGAAAAGAGTTAAATCATATCTCCCTGATTACGGCAAAGTCTGTATTCTGAATATTACGGACAAGCAGTTCGGGGATATGGAAATCTTCTATGGGAAAAGACCTACCGTTACCCCAAAGATAGGGCATCAGCTTGAGTTGTTCTGAATAAAAATGCATATACAAGAAGAAAATCCTGACAAATATGCCAGGATTTTCTAATCGATAAACAACATATATCTTTTTGTTTTACAGCGCTTTCTACAAGTTGTGCTGTTTATCATTTGTCAAAGATAAGAATTCGAAAGCAATTCACAACAGACCGACAGATAAACAATGATGGTGAATTGCTGTTTATCATTTGTCAAAGATAAGAATTCGAAAGCAATTCACAACCCTCAACCGATGCATCATCAGGCCGCACCTGCTGTTTATCATTTGTCAAAGATAAGAATTCGAAAGCAATTCACAACTATGAATGACGCTAAGATTTCCAATGATGTGCTGTTTATCATTTGTCAAAGATAAGAATTCGAAAGCAATTCACAACCCATCATCCGATATTGCGGAGAATCCTCCCGCTGTTTATCATTTGTCAAAGATAAGAATTCGAAAGCAATTCACAACGTTTGTTGGTTGAAAACTTGAATTCAGTAAGCTGTTTATCATTTGTCAAAGATAAGAATTCGAAAGCAATTCACAACCACGATCTCTTCTGCTACGATCCTTGCTGGCTGTTTATCATTTGTCAAAGATAAGAATTCGAAAGCAATTCACAACGCCTTAGATATAAAGCCACCATCTTTCTGGCTGTTTATCATTTGTCAAAGATAAGAATTCGAAAGCAATTCACAACAAGCTTTTTCATTTGTTTTACATATTATAAGCTGTTTATCATTTGTCAAAGATAAGAATTCGAAAGCAATTCACAACAATGTCCAGCCCCGTCTAACGAGAGCTTATGCTGTTTATCATTTGTCAAAGATAAGAATTCGAAAGCAATTCACAACTCGCTTGAGCTTGAGCTTGAGCCGGAGCCAGCTGTTTATCATTTGTCAAAGATAAGAATTCGAAAGCAATTCACAACCTTACAATTGTAAGCAGTAGCGATTTGGTTGCTGTTTATCATTTGTCAAAGATAAGAATTCGAAAGCAATTCACAACCCGGTGCAGGCGCTGGTTTGGTCTCGACCTGCTGTTTATCATTTGTCAAAGATAAGAATTCGAAAGCAATTCACAACAGGTTACAGATTTATTTTTCCAGTTGACGTGCTGTTTATCATTTGTCAAAGATAAGAATTCGAAAGCAATTCACAACATAAGCTTCCGGTATCGGTCGTAAGAATGGCTGTTTATCATTTGTCAAAGATAAGAATTCGAAAGCAATTCACAACTCATCGTCGCTTTGGGCTACAGTGTCCGCGGCTGTTTATCATTTGTCAAAGATAAGAATTCGAAAGCAATTCACAACTAGTCTGCCTATCATTCGCTTTATACAGTGCTGTTTATCATTTGTCAAAGATAAGAATTCGAAAGCAATTCACAACGCAGATTGCTGATTGTGTAGTCTTTGTCTTGCTGTTTATCATTTGTCAAAGATAAGAATTCGAAAGCAATTCACAACCCTGCGAGCAGCTTCAAAACGCTTAGAATTGCTGTTTATCATTTGTCAAAGATAAGAATTCGAAAGCAATTCACAACGTGCTGACTATAACTCCAATACCACGTATTGCTGTTTATCATTTGTCAAAGATAAGAATTCGAAAGCAATTCACAACCCATATAATTTTGCTTTTTCTTTTAGTTAGCTGTTTATCATTTGTCAAAGATAAGAATTCGAAAGCAATTCACAACCATATGGAGAGCAGCGTTTTCGCGAAGACTGCTGTTTATCATTTGTCAAAGATAAGAATTCGAAAGCAATTCACAACAAGCCACGGCAGCACTCATCATCTGGGATGAGCGTTTGGGGAATAGGTATTGTGATGCCCAGCCAGGTCATTTCTTAGGGAAGCGTATATCGGTACTTCTACACACCGAGGAGCAGCCTGAAGTCACCGAACTCCTCAACATAATCTCAGCCAACTACTGAAATGGGCGTCCCTTGCGGAAAACAGGAAGGGTACGGGGTAACTCAATACCCTCCTGATGTATAAACGCAGAGGAGGGTTGCCACGAAACCAGCAAGCTGAGGGTGACAAATGATGGAGGAGAAGCTACTTTTCCATCAGCCCCTTTTCGATTTCTTCAGTGGAAGGGAGTGCGTTCTTCAGATCGTCCGGAAGTTGCTGTCGGGCAACCTCATATTCAGAGATTCCCATCGGGCGATTGATTGTTGACAAGGCATATCGAGCCAGAACGTTGTTCTTTTCTTTGCAAATCAGCAGGCCGATAGCGGACTTCTCGACCTCCGTATTGAGAAGGTCGTCCACCATGGCGACATATCCGGACAGCTGACCCAGATCAGGGAAATCGAACTCCGTAACCTTGACCTCAATCACGCAATATCGATGCAGCGGGATAATGTAAAAGAGCAGGTCGATGAACTTCTCTTTCCCTCCTGCGACTAGGCGATACTCCTTGCCTACATAAGAGAATCCTTTCCCCAATTCAACCAAGAACCGGGTGATATGCTCAATCAAGGCATCTTTCAGTTCGGCCTCTTGATACCTCTCTTTTCCCGGCAAGAATGAGAAGTCGTACGGACTTTTCAAAAGCTCCTGGGCAAGTTCGCTTTCGGGTGCCGGTATGGTGAGCGCAAAATTGGTCTGGGCTGCGCCCTGGCGCTCGTAAAGGTCTGATGAGAGGAAGTTCAGAAGCACTGCTCTTCCCCAATTATTATCCAGAGACTTCCTAGCAAAGAAAAGACCTTTACTGGCATCACCTTTCACTTTATCGATGATGCACATGTGGTGGGTCCAAGGTATATTGAAGATGACCTTGAAAACTTCAGCATCTTGCTGAAGAATTGGAGTCTTGAAATCTTCAGCATCTTGCTGGAGATTTCCTATAAGTTGACTATAAAGACAATAGAAGTGATGTGCGTATCGCATAGTTGACTCAGACATCCCACGTGTCAGTCCCAAAGTCTTCCTCAAGTCCTTACTCACATTCTCATAGAAATGGCTGCCGTAGCGATTCTCCAATTGCCGTTTCTCTATGTCCTCTCCTACTGACCAATAGAAGCGAAGCATCTCATCATTGACCTTTACCGCAGCCTTAATCTGGCTGGAGCGATATCGTTGTGCCAGCTCTGCAATCCACAGGGAGTATTCCTTGTCTGTTGTCATCAATCGTTCCATAACTACACCCTATAATCCATACAAAGTTAATTCTTTTTTACATCCTAGGTTTGGCAGATATGACAAAATCGAGATACTGTGCTAGCACAGTATCTGCCGCTTAAAAACATGGGGGCAATCCGATTAGATATGAGATCCATTCTGGTAACACCTATGAATGGCACACGATGATTTCCATCATCGAGAAACTCCAGCAGCGGTTCGGCTTCCCAGCTGCTGTCTATCATTTGTCGAAGATAAGAATTCGAAAGCAATTCACAACAAGCCACGGCAGTACTCATCATCTGGGATGAGCGTTTTGGGAATGGGCGTTATGAGTTCGAGCCAGGTCATTTATTAGGAACCATATATCTGACATTACGTTTCTTGTTCGGATCTTCCGGGACGAGACGGCCTTGTTCAACAAGCGCCTTAATAAAGACCTGTACATTCCGATACTGATTCGTTCTGTCAATATAAGCAAGAATCTCTTTAACAGTATGCGGCTCTACGCAAAATTCCAAGACTTTCTCCCGCAAGGCGATTATTATCTGGTGCTCGTTAGTGTTAATGCGCGAGCCCTTAATGTTAATTTTTCCCCATTAATGTTAATTTCGCTCCCGTTAGTGTTACTTACGGGGGCGGAAGTAACACTATAGGTGGTTCCGCGTCCGCGCCCGGCAGAGACCAAAAAACCAAGATTTGTTAAATGGAAAAGTATTTTCCTCACATCAATGACATTCTTGTCCA
>CALBPX010000040.1 GCA_937899055.1 uncultured Bacteroidales bacterium | reverse complement strand
AGTTCCCTGATTGCCTACGCCGATGAAATCCGCGAAATCGCCAAACGTTTTCCTGGCGATATGGACCGGCAAGGTGCCCAAATCCGCCGCCTGCCTTACTACAGCAGCATAATCAAGGACAATCTGTCCAGACTGCGCCGCGTATCCTTCCTCTACAGCCAGTCCGTGTTCCGCGCCATGACGCCGGAGGAGATGTTTGACAAACTCCGCAACGACCCCAACTTCAAGCAGGGAGGCGGAGCGGAGCAGTTCATGCCTTACGAATTCTGGGTCATGATGCAGCATGTCAAAGACACTACCGAGTTGGAGACCATCTGCAGGCGGGCCATAGTACAAGACAGACACAACCAAAGCCGCAAGGAGTTCCTGTGGCCCCTTCCGGCCAACATGCTGGCCGGCGCCATGCTCAAGCAGGGCAAGGCGGACACCACCATCCTGGCGCCCTATATCTTCGAAGACGAGAAACTGAACCAGCCCTATCGGCTGGGAGAGAACAGCGCCATCCTGAACCCCACCGCCGTAGTGGCCAACCAGGTGGCCATGATGCTGCGGGCCGAGCATTATACCCGTGCCATGCAACTGGCCCTGCTGTTCAAGGATGCCGACGACCCCAAGTTGCAGCAGCTCTATGCCATTGCCCGGTGCAAGGCCGGCTACTACGACTCCAACACCGAGGAAGGCAAGCAATACTACGAGCTGGTTCGCAGCACCTCCCCGCGCAACGCCATTGTGATGGACATGGCCAACAGCTATCTGGTGGAAGTGCCCGAACTGCTGGAACAAATGGACCAGGAAGACCCGGTAACACACTACCTCAGGGCGCAGTATCTGTGCATCCAGTACTTCTTGGAAGTGAATGACGACACCTTCGGCTCCATGTCCGAAGAGTCGCAGATGGAAGCTGTCCGCAGCCTGGTGACTTGCTTCCGCAAAGACCCCAAGTACATAGAGACGGCCGAATGTGACTGGTATATATTCAAGGGCCTGTATGAGAACGCGCTCAAAGAATACAACGAACCCGGTTCCGTACTGCCTCCCGAAGTGGATCCTACGGTACCCGACCCGCTGGAAAGCATGAGTGAGGAGGAGAAGAACGCCCTTATCATGAAGGCCATGAACCATCCGGAAGAAATGACGGATGAAGAATGGGCCCTGTATGACAGATTGTCGGGATTTTAACGGATAGTGATGCGTAAGACTGCCGCATATCTTCTTTTGAGTTCGCTGCTGATGTTGGCGGGAGGACGGTTGCATGCCCAGGAGGATAGTACCGCCACCCTGCAGAAGCAGCGGAATCTGGCGGAATTCCAGATGCAGCAACGGTACCGCCCGGTGAACCAGCCCTTCCACAAGGGCGGGCTTCTGGCCAACACCTCCCTGGTTTTCATCAACGCCTATTATCGGCAGTTCAACCAGAACTACAGCAACGGTCCCTTCCTCTCGCTTGGACTGGACAAATGGCTGAACCAGTGGCATGGTGTGCGCATAGGCGCAGGCTACGGCTGGTTCTACGACAATTATCCGGCCCAGCGTTTGGGCATGCTGGGAGTACGGCTCTCCTACCTTTTCAACCTCACGGGCTATGTGGACGGTTACAACCCGGAGCGCCTGGTAGAGTTTTATCCGCTGGCCGGGGTGGGCTTCTCCCTGTTCCGCGAGCCCGGAGAAGTGGCGCACAGCGGATTCTCCGCCCACTTGGGCCTGGATTTGAACATGCACATCCTCCCCGGACTGGACCTGGTGGTGGAACCGCTCCTGGAAGTGCAGAAAGACCCGCGCGCCCTGGACCGCATGAATGTCTGGAGAGGTTATCTGCTGGCCTTCCACGGCGGCGTAGGCGTCCGTCTGGCCCTGGACAAGGAACATTACGGGGCCGACCCCGGCCGCGACTGGTTTGTGACGGCCGCCGGAGGAGTCCAGCTGCAAAACTCCGCCCTGGAGCGCACCATCCGCTTAGACAAGGCCATAGGCGTTCAGGCCACGGTGGGTGCAGGCCGATACTATTCCCGCATCTTCGGGCTCAGGGCCCAGGCCGGCTACGGCTTCCACTTCTGGAAAGAAGTGCTGGACGGGGAAACCGACATCCTGGGCAATCCCCTGCCTTCCGGACGCTTCCGCTCCTCCTATATCATGCTGCGCCTGGAAGGAAGCATGAACGTCCTTCCCTGGATAGTCAGGAAAGACACACCCTGGACGGCCGCCCTCCTGCTGGGTCCGGAGCTGGGATACATGAAGAAAGTGGACCCCTACCGGGAAGACATCCGCTACATCTATACCGGCCTTACCACCGCCCTGCAGGCCAAGCGGGAAGTGTGGAACGGGATATCGGCCTATGTGGAGCCGCGCGTTTCGCTGGTCCCCTACTCGGCCTACGCCTTCCGCACCTCCACGGTGAACCGCAACTACTACGACGCCGTTTTTTCCCTCTCCATTGGCGTGGAATATAACCTGAGTAATTTGATAAAACAATAACTGAACATGAAAAAGTACTACATCGCAGCCGCCTTGTGCGTGCTGGCCCTCGGGGCCTGCAAGAAAAACGCAGGAGACAGCACGGACCCGGAAGAAACGCTGGAACCGGCGCCCGTGACGCTCTGCTCCCAGCAGCCTCTTGACGTTATCCAGACCAAAGGTATGGGCATCCTGGACGGATGGAAAGACGACATGCAGCTTTACGTCTACGCCATCGCCCGGGAAGGCGAGAATTCCGCCTCCACGTCCCAGGCCAGGCTGGACTTCAATTCCATCCTCATCCCCAACTGGCCGGTATATGAAAGGAAAGCCGATCCCGTTGAAGGGACGGACCGCTACCCCATCCTGGTATACCGGGACGACACCTCCGACCCCAAGGAACCATTTTACTACGACGAGAACCGGCGCTATGAGTTTTTCGGCTACTTTGTAGACGACGCCTGCGGCGAGGGCGCCCCCCAACCCCAAGTGGTGGATAACGAGAAAATAACCCTGGATGTAAAGATTGACGGTTCCCAGGACCTTCTGCTGGCCATGGCCCACAAGGGTCTGGACAACGAAACGCCCGGCGGAGAGAGCATCAACGCCAACCGCATGTACAGCGCATACGCAGCCAGAAAGGGTATCACCCCCAACCTGCGCTTCATGCATCAGCTGTCCCGCTTCAACATCTACGTGAGCAGCGGAGACAACGGAAACGGCCAGGAAGATCTGGCCCGCAAACTCACCATCAGCCGTTTCCTGGTACAGTCCAATGATGAAGGTACCCTGGTCATCGCCCATGCCAACCATGCCGATTTCCTGGACCCGGAATACGATGCGGAAACCCAGGGAGCCTATATCCCCCACCTGGACATAACGGACAAGCCCCTGTCCGGAGAAGGCGCACAGCCCTTCCTCTACATCCGCGACGACCAGCAGCAGCCCGTGGGCCCGGAACACAAGGTGCGGCTCATTGAGGAGGAGGCGGACCTCACCACCGCCAAGAAACTGGGCTCTGTCATGGTGATGCCCGGAAAACAGAAATATGCCCTCCAGCTGGGTCTGGAACAGGACGGATACAATATGGGCAGCGGAACGGCCCAGGAGACCATCCTTACCTATAACATAGATTTCTCCAAACTGATTCCGCTGGAAGGCGCCGAGCCGGACACGGAGGCCCAGCCCGGCCATCAGTACAATGTGGAACTGGTTATTTATGGCCTCCAGGAGGTGATGATTACCGTTTCCATGTCCAACTGGGAACCTTCCGGCAGCTTCCACATAGATCCCGATGCGGAAAGCGAAGAACTGGAACCCAATGCATAATCTTTTTAACCAATAATCATTTTATCATTATGAAAAAGTATTTGTTTATTGCCGCAGCGGCCCTTGTAGCAATGGCCGCTTGCAACAAGACTCCCAAGGCCGTTGAGCCGGAGTCTGAACTTCCCCAGTCCGGCCCCGCCTGGCTGTACGACCAGTCCAAGCCCGTTCCTATCCTCTTCGGAGGCCAGGACGTGACCACCAAAGCATCCGGCATGATTGTGAATGACGACAACACCGACCCTACCAATGTTGTGCCCGGCAATTCCAAGGACATCGAGTTTGGCGTATTGGGCGTAGACCTTTCCCGTCTGGCCGATGCAAGTAACACCGACACGGACAAGATTCTGCTTACCGGTGTAGTGGGCGCCAACAAAGTGCTGGAGGCCGCGGACGTGGCTGAAGACGGCGCTTATCCTGGCGCCACCGCAGGAACCACCGTGGTCACCTTCCCGGAAGGTCAGGGCGGCTCCTACTACTATCCCATGTTCTCCAAAAATGAAGCGGGTGTTACTAAGAACTATACCTTCTTTGCCTACCGTACTGCAAATGAGCCGGCTGAAGGACACGCCGACATGACCTATACTCAAGACGGAACCACTTTTTACAAGTCGGTAAGCTTTGGAGACACCGATATCCTTTGGGCCAAAGCGGAAGCCACGTCCTTTACATATCATGAAGGACAAGGGGATCAGGAAACCGTAACAGGCTTTAACGCCGCCTATGTGCGCAAAGCCATGGAAGAGAACAACTTCTATTCCACCTATGCTCCCAAGTTTAATTTTGCGCACCTCACCGCCGCCTTCAAATTTGTTGTAAAGGCTGCTACCCAGCGTGCAGAAAACACGCTTAAACGTACCCTTTCCGTTACCGGCATCACGGTAAGAGGTGTGTATTCCTCCGCCACCCTGAATATCAATGAGGGAACCTTCCAGGCCACCGGGAACGCCAACACAGACTTGGCTGTTTCTTACGAGGAAGACCCGGAGAATCCTTTCTATCCCCAGTATAATGGAGGTGCCGGCACCCCGTTCGGCTCGCCCCTCTTCACCTTGCCTTCTGTAGATCATGGAGACGGGTATACTCCCGAGGCTGTGGTATCACTGGCCCTTCCCAACGGGCAGAATCTTGAGGTTGTTCTTCCCATTACTGTACCCGAGGACGGTTTTGAAAAAGGAAAAGCCTATCAGTTCAACGTCATCATCAACTCCCTGGAGGAAATCCAGATTGTGACCACGCTCACGAACTGGGATGAGACGCCGGAAGCCATTGACCTGGATCCCATCGGCTAATCTTTCTTTGTTTTGACCATCAAACCTTTCATAAAACTGGGCGGAATCCTTCTTCTGGAGACGCTCTACTACTTCTACACCAAATAAAGTGAAGAGGCTGACCAAAAAGTCAAAATGACTTAGGTCAGTCTCTTTTTGTTGCAGGCAGACGCGCCCAATGTGTCCAATGTCCCCAACTCTGGGA
>CALBPX010000039.1 GCA_937899055.1 uncultured Bacteroidales bacterium | reverse complement strand
ACTCATAACAGTTTATATGTTTTATATTATTTCTTGTTAGGATCCTCGCAAATTTCGGTAAGCACGCCATGAGTGGATTTAGGATGAAGGAAGGCGATGTTCAGGCCCTCGGCACCTTTCCTTGGAGCCTTGTCAATCAGTCTTACGCCCTTTGCTTCAAGTTCATTCAGGCATGTCTGGACAGATGGAGTGGAAAATGCCACATGGTGTACGCCTTCGCCTCTCTTTTCTATGAACTTTGCAATGGTACCTTCAGGATCGGTGCTTTCCAAAAGTTCGAGTTTGGTCTGTCCGATTTTGAAGAATGCGGTCTTAACCTTCTGGTCTTTAACCTCTTCAATAGAGTAGCACTTCAGGCCGAGCATTTCTTCGTAATAAGGAATAGCCTCTTCCAACGATTTTACGGCAATTCCCAGATGTTCTATATGAGTCAATTCCATAATTGTTATGTTTAAATAGTTATATTGTCTGTATCAAAAAAAAGATAAAGCCCGCAGGGGCCTTATCAGGGGGCATTTATCCTTGTTGAGAGTCTGACAGATCCAGAGTGTGATATACATTCTGGACGTCATCGTCGTTTTCTATTCTTTCTATGAGCTTTTCGTTTTCTATCCTCTGGTCTTCCGGAAGTCTCTTGAGGTCAACCGTAGGTATTCTCTCAAAACCACCGCTGACTATGGTATAGCCTTTGTCCTCTATGTATTTTTGGATTTCGCCGAAGGATTTGTAGGCTCCGTAGATTACCACGGTCTTGTTGCCGTCTTCGTCTTCTTCGCCAAAGACCTCGTCTGCTCCGTAGTCTATGAGTTCCAGCTCCAGTTCTTCAAGGTTTATATCATTGTTGTTCTTGATTTTGAAGACGCATTTGTGGTCAAACATGAACTCTACGCTGCCGCTGGTTCCCAATGTTCCGTTGAACTTGTTGAAATAGCTGCGGATGTTGGCCACGGTACGGGTATGGTTGTCTGTTGCGGTTTCTATCAGATATGCTATTCCGCCGGGGCCGTAGCCCTCATAGACTATTTCCTGATAATCGCTCTGGTCCTTTTCAACAGCCCTCTTGATAGCCCTGTCTATGTTCTCCTTAGGCATGTTTTCGCTCTTTGCCGTCTGGATTATGGTTCTTAGGGTAGGGTTATAGTCAGGGTCCGGACCTCCGTTCTTTGCGGCTATGGTGATTTCCTTTCCAAGCCTTGTAAAGACGCGGGCCATGTTGCCCCATCTCTTGAACTTCCTTTCTTTTCTGAATTCAAACGCTCTTCCCATCTTCTGCTAGTTTAAAGAAGCCTCGGCTCTGGATATGTATTTTTCTATTTCAACCCCTTCCGGAGAGTTCGGGAACTGATTCTTGATCTTGTTGTAGGCGTTGAGGGCCTTGTCGAACTTGCCCAGTTCCTCGTAGCAGATGCCTGCGCTCTTGAGATAGGCTGCACTGAAGATGTTGTTGCTTATTTCGGATGCCTCCTCAAAGTAAGGTATGGCGGCTTCAACCTCGCCTTTGTCAACAAGGGCATCGCCGATTTTGGCCTTTGCCCTGGCCTTCATGATCTTGTCGTTGGTGTTGTATTTCTTCAGACATTCAATAGCTTTGTCAAAATCGCCGAGCCTGTAGTGGCATATACCGGCATTGAAATACACTGAATTTGGGGCCTTGCTGCCGTATTTGTCTATGATTTGAGCAAATCCAAGGAAGTTGCCGTCGCCGTTGAGGGCCAGATTGAAGGAATCCAGCGCAAAATAATGTTCTGCGGTATAGAGCTGATTTACAGCCTCTTTCTTCTGAGGAGCATACAGCAGATAATACCAAGCGAAAATAAGGAGGGCAACTACGGCAACGCCACCGGCCACATATCCTATAGTCTTCTTGTTCTTTTCGAAGAACTCGTCCGTCTTTGAAAGTGCCTCGGCTACATTGGCCTTAGGCTCAGAGCTTTCTTTGTTGATTTTAGCCATTTTTATTAAGATTTTTTGCGAAGTGCAAATTTACGGATAAATATTCTAATTTTGCAATAGTTTTCAGCGATATGTTTTTAAGCAGGATACTCATAACGGACTTCAAAAATATAGCCTTGTCCGACCTGGAATTTTCGGACAAGCTGAACTGTATCTCAGGAAGCAACGGAAGCGGCAAGACCAATCTTCTGGATGCCGTTTACAGCCTCTCCATGGGCAAGAGCTTTTTCAACTGGCAAGATGCGTTCTCTGTCAGGCATGGCTGCAAGAGCTGTGCTGTGGCGGGTTTTTACACCATGGATGACGAATCGGTGACCAAGATAGGTCTGGCAATCTATACCGGAGAACAAGAAGGAAAGACCGTGAAAAAGAACGACAAGGCCTACAAAAGGCTGGCTGATCATATCGGACTGCTTCCGGTTGTGATGGTCTCTCCCCAGGATTCTTCTCTCATAAATTCTTCGGCAGAGGAACGCCGCCGCTTTGTAAATGCCCTTTTAAGCCAGACAGACAGGGAGTATCTGGACCGGCTTCAGCGATACAACAAGATCTTGATGCAGCGTAACAGACTCCTTAAGGACTTTAATGTTCAGAAAGAGCTTCTGGAAGTGTTTGATACCCAGCTTTGCGATAATGCGGCTTATATATCTGAAGCCAGAAAGAAGCTCTGCATCCTTCTTCAGGACAGTGTACAGAACTATTACACAGAGGTAAGTGGGGCGGCAGAGTCTGTGAGTCTGAGCTATCAGAGCGAGCTTCTGAAGCTTTCCATGAAGGAAATTCTGGAAAAGAACACAGAACGAGACCGCATAATGGGGTTTACTACCGGAGGCATTCACCGCGACGACCTGCTGTTTGACATGTCCACAGACGGAAAGCTTTACAGTCCGCTGCGCCGGACGGCAAGCCAGGGGCAGCAGAAATGCTTCCAGATAGCCCTGAAACTGGCTCAGTTCGATATTATGAAGTCTAAAACAGGCGGACTGGCCCCGATACTCCTGCTGGACGACATATTTGACAAGTTGGATATTTCCAGAGTTGAGAACCTGCTCCAGATGGTCAGCGGCAGCAACTTTGGACAGATATTCATTACAGACAGCAACAAGGTCCGTATGGATGCCCTGATAGACAAGGTAGGGGGCAGATGCAGTAAATTTGAAGTTTCATCGGGAACTGTTCAAAGGATATGAAAAAGCAGAGCAGCAGGAAACTGGGAGATCTGATCCAGGACTATCTGGCAGACATAGGCCGCAATCAAGGCATATTGGGAGCCCGTGTGGTCCGTTGCTGGGATGAGACTATGGAGGGCAGCGTGCTCAGGGCAACCTCATCAAGATTTTTCAAAGACGGCACGTTGTATGTCAATCTGAGCTCTTCTGTCCTGAGGAACCTGCTGTCGAGGCGCACCAAATCTATAATATATCTGCTCAACAAAAAGCTGGGGGGCGCCGTTGTACAAAAAATTATTCTGAGGTAGAATGTTGGTTGTAATAGATAACGCCATACCTTATATTAAAGGTGTTCTGGAGCCTTACATGGATGTTGAATATGCTCCGGGGGATGCTTTCCGTCCTGTGTTGGAAAGATATCGCGGAGTTCCCAAATGTCTGATAATCAGAACAAGGACAAAATGCAACAAGGCTCTGTTGGAAGACAGTAACGTATGTTTTATAGCTTCGGCCACCATAGGTGAGGATCATATAGACAAGGATTATTGCCAGGCGTGCGGAATAGGGGTTGCAAGCGCTCCTGGCTGCAATTCGGCCGCAGTAATGCAATATGTCTTTACTGCCATGGCAGCCTGCGGCCTCCTTTTGGAAGATGCCTGCCAAAGAAGCAATCTGACGATGGGGGTGATAGGAGCCGGCAATGTGGGAGAAAAAGTGGCCCGTCTTGCCAAGGCTTTAGGTATGAGGGTTATGCGTAACGATCCTCCGAAGCAGGCCGAGCAGCAGCGCCTTATTGGAGAAGGCCTGTTCTCAGCCGACTCCGCCATAGAATACTTTGAATTGGAAGATGTCCTGGAAAACTCCGATATCCTGACCCTTCATACTCCGCTCAACAGTTCCACCGTAGGTTTGGCAGGAAAGCATTTCTTTCAGACGCTCAAGAAAGGAGCCCATCTGATAAATGCGTCCAGGGGCCCTGTTGTGGACGATGATGCCCTGCTTGCATCAAAGAAACCTGGGCTTTTCCTCAGCGATGTCTGGAACTGCGAGCCGGCTATCAACGAAAGGGTTTTGGACAGAGCAGCCCTTGCCACTCCACATATTGCGGGCTATTCCGTTGAAGGCAAGCAGAACGCCACGGATGCCGTTGTCAGGGCAATGGCCGCTTTTGCCGGCATTGATTCTCTGAAGAGCTTCACTTGCCATAAAGAAGACGAAAGACATCATCTTGATACAGAGGGAAATCTTAAATCACAGCTTCTTGATTTCTTCCCAATCGCCGAGCTGGACAATGCCCTGAGAGAACACCCGGAAAACTTTGAGAAACTTAGAAAAGAATACATCTATCGCCATGAGTTTGATTATTGAAAAAGCTGCCAGTCTGGAAGACGGAACCATCCTTAAGCTCACACCCGAAGAAGAGACGAAGTATCTGGAAACCGCTGAGTCCTTTGATGGCTCTTTATGCAAATTCACTCCTGCCAGCGGAGCTGCTACCAGAATGTTCAAGCCTCTGTATGATGAAGGAATAGAGGCCGACCGCCTGAGGCAGGAACTCAAGGCAAAGACTCCGATAGATTTTTCCATAGACCGAGACATTCTGGCTTCCACACCAAAGGGTCTTCTTCCGTTCCACCGCTATGAGATGTTTGTAAGGACTCCTCTTGAGGAACATCTTGTGGAAGGTGCTAAGTATGCCAAGTGCAAAGACGGCAAGGTTAGACTGCATTTCACTGTTTCAGAGGAACATCTGGAGGCATTCAAAACCTTGTTCAACAAATTCAGGGCCGGCTATGAGAACAGATATAACTGCATCTACGATGCTGTTTTCACAACCCAGGACCACTCCACAGACGTTATTGCCTACGATGAAGCGGGCAATCCATTCCTAAAGGAAGACGGCTCAATTCTCAAACGCCCTGCCGGACACGGAGCTCTCCTTAAAAACCTTGCTCTCTGCAACGAGGACTTCATCTTCATCAAGAACATAGACAATGTTGTAAAGGAACCTTTCCTGGCCGATACGGTAAAATGGAAGAAGATTCTGCTTGGAATGGCCATCTGTCTGAAAGACAGTCTGAAAGGCAAAATGGACCGCCCCCTCAGAATCTGCGGTATGGTCAGGAACGAAGGTGAACCCGGCGGAGGACCTTTCGTCTGCCGTGAAAAAGATGGCAGCATGTCTCTCCAGATTCTGGAAAGCGTTCAGATCAAAGACAAGTCACTTATGAAGAACTCCACTCATTTCAACCCGGTGGATATTGTGTGCTGTATAAAGGACAGTAACGGCAACAAATTTGATCTACAGCAGTTTACAGACCCAACCACCGGTCTGAGTGTAGAAAAGACCTTTGCCGGACGAAAGGCAAAATACACGGAACTCCCCGGCCTGTGGAACGGCTCAATGAGCCGCTGGCACACAATATTCGTGGAAGTTCCGATATCTACTTTCAATCCCGTCAAGACCGTGATCGATCTTCTTAGACCTGTCCACCAATAGATGTAGTGGTCCGATTTTACGGGACACTATAATCAAACCTTTTTATCTGGCGGACACACTTTTTGGGACATTATCGTAAGCTACTGTGTATGTCGTATCTGTGCCGGAGGTGTTTTGCGGAGTTACCGTAAAGGCAAACCTTGCGTCTGAACCTAAGGCTTCCGCAGAGTTGCCTTGCACCGTGTCATATCCTTATTATATGGAAGTTTCTTTTCATCTCGATGGGAAGCTCGGGTATTAAAGTAAATTGTCGAATGCAAGAAGAATGGGGAGCTACAAAGGTGCGACTATTTAGTTTTTTTGAATTTTCGTTTGATTATATTCTTAGGTATCATTATTGAGTTGTATAAATACCATTTGACAAAAGGTTGATTTATTCTGCTATACCACCAGTCAGTTTCTTCATTATATGTGGTGATTTCTATCAAATACTTCTTTTTTATCAGGAACTGCCTTGGCAAATTGAATGGATGGTAGGATAAACCAAGAGAGTCCAGAAAATCTTTGTCGGTGTCATATTTTACGACCTCCTTGTCATGTAATTTACTCAACAAGTAAGGCTTAAAAAATAGGGTATCCTTTCTAACAGTAAAGTTTCCAGTTACTTTCAATGACGCAAAATAAGGAGTATAAATCTCCATTGTATGATAGGGCTCATATATAAGAATATACTCTGGATATCCCACAGAATCTTTAAGTTGGAGCTTGTACATACTGACAACGTCAGGAATTTTTGTATTTATTGAACATGAGAATCCTGTAAAGGAAGCGAGAACCGAAATTATCAATGAAATTTTCTTAACCATAATACCATGTTTGCTCTTTTCCTATTTGTGTGTTTTAGACTGCTCTGGCAAGTACTTTATCAGATGAAGACCTTTTCTTTCACTGCGAGAATACATGTCTTCAAGTATTTCTATAATACTACAATAAGATTTCTTGTCATACAATTTGAATTTGAACAGATGTAACCCCATATTTAAATAGCTCTCTTTATCTTGGGTTTGTGAAATGAAAACGCCCATATTATCTATTACAATGCTTTTGTCATTTATAGTTATCTCGTAACAGTTGTCCTCATTGGCCAAAAGGTCTATTTTCAAGGGCCACGCCATGGTATAGTCGCCTGAGGGAACTGATATTAGAACAGCTTCAAGTTTCTTTCTGTCGTTGTATCTGAAAACGGTGTGTCCATATTGAAAATAATGAGATTGGGATTCACGAAAAACTGATGATACTAATTTGGCATCAAACATAATAAGTTCTTCGTTTTGATTTTTTACGGTAATCTTTATTTTTTTTCCGAAAATTTTTTTTGAAGTATATTCATAAAGAGCAGAAGTATTGCTGTTTTTTATCTTGTATATAAAAAAATCATTATTCCTTCTGCCAGAATCAATTTGTAGGTTCATGTCCGTACGCTTGTAGAATGGCATAAGAATAGATATATCAAGGGCTCTATAGATATTCGAATAGGACATCATGTGAAGGCTGTCTTTTTTAAAAAAATATAGACTTGTGATTCCTTGACCGGGAAAGTTAATGCCTGGCATAGCAAGATCAGTTGGGTCTTCTGTATCAGCAAAATAGAGATGATTATCTACCATGTTTTCTTGGCTAAAGGCTTTAATGATGCTAAAAACAAGTAAAGATGAACAAATTATAAATCTTGGCCAGTGTTTCATATTTCTCAAAGAAGACTTAATAATAATCAATTTCCCAATATTTATAGTACTGATACGGCATAGCTTTTGCCACTCCACCCTTTATTCCTCTAACTCTATTCAGCATTCTAATATACATGCCTTTATTCGAGCTTAAATCAATTTTTATATGTGGCAGACTGTTATAAGAAATATTCTCTCTATTTCCCAAAGCCTCAACAGCCTTTCTATTGTATTGTCTGTCGCTTATTCCTATTTTAAATGTATCATAAATTTTGTCAGTATTTTCATCGTACGAGAATACTGCTAGTAGTGATGCCTGTCGGTTATAAGTAGCAACTTCATCTTCAATATCATAAAGAAGGCCGCCTTCTCCTTTGGCGTCAAAGGATATCTCACCATTCTCATATTGATAGGCGTGTAGAAGTTCGTGCGATAGGGAGAAAATATTGCCGGCATAAATATTTATTTCATGTGATGAAATATCATACTTTATAGAAGATATTCTATCGTTAGTTATATTGTAAACTTGTTCTGACTTCTGCAGGACATTTATTTCCTTCAAAACATCTTGAAAAATATTGGATACTCTGTCATCAATATTCTTATAGTGTTTAATTATTCTATTCAACTGTCTAATATATTCTTCAAGCAAGCCTGTTGAATCATTGATTATAGTTCCGTTTAAATCAATGAATAATATAGGATTTCCAGCACAATAGTTATACGGTGTCATAGGCAGGTACTTCTCCGCCATAGGGTCCATTCCGTTCCATCTTGCAATCACTGGGTCCAGCATCCTTGCTCCATAATCTACAAACCTTGTCTGTGTCACCATCTGGAGTTCCTTGCCGTTGTAGAGCAGGCGGTAAGGGAGAAACTTCCCGGTAGGGGATAACACTGCAGGATAGCTGGTGCCGTTCTGGCTGAATGAAGCCAGAGAAGCCGGCATCCTCACCCTGTACTTGTCTGGTGTTGAAGGGTAGCTTCTTCCGAGATCGGTTCTGAATCCATAGGGATAGTAATCGTTCCTTTCCAATGGATTTCCACTGCTGTCCGTTATAGCCCTTATGCTTCCCAAGTGGTCTTTTAGCAGGTAGAGGGTTTCATAAGCGATAGTATAGGTTGTGTCTGAACCCGATGGATTCTGCGGAGTTGCAGCAAAAGCGAACCTTGCATCAGAACCCAGTACGTCAGCTGATTCCAAAAGAGTTAAATAATTTCCACCACTTCCAGAGCTTGCATTTGCATACTGCTTCCTTACCAGTGTGAACGGCCCTATGTAAAGTCTGCTGGCTCCGGTGGTATCTGTTACTGCGTATTTTGTTCCGTCAGCAAAGTAAGAACATGTGGCTGTCAGCTCCTCCTGCGGAGCAGGACTTTGGCTGTAGTTTATCTTCTTTACCTTATGAACCAGATTGTTGACGTCGTAACAGAGTACTATCTGCTGATCTCCGTCATAGGTCATGTTCCCATTTCCGTCATACGAATAGGGAGTATTCATGGCAACGTCCCCTGCCCATCTGGTAAGATAAGAAAGCTTGTCTCCGAAATATGAATATGTGAAGTTATGCATCGGAGCTGCAGCGTTTGAACCATAGCGTTGCAGAGATGTTATGTTTCCGTTTCTGTCGTAAGAAAGGTTTCTTTCCGTGTAAAGCTGGGAAACTGTTGTAGATGTCCCGTCATAGCGGTCAGAAGATGTGAGCCTTCCCTGCGTGTCATATGTGAAACCGTATGTGCTTGCCGTATTTGTTCCCTGGACCGCCTCCCATTCGGAGATGTTTCCGGAATAAAGAGCAGTGGTGTTTGGCTTTACAGGATTGTAGTACCGCAGAGCCTGTGAAAAGACATTTGTCGTTCCCTGCTTTGTCTGCATTGCGGTCAGCCAGTCCTGGATGTTGTAAGAAAGAGTCTGGCTGAGATTTCCTCCAAGGGTTTTGCCCGTAAGATGACCCAGGTCATCGTAAGAGTAAGTTGCCGAAGCTGCTGAAGAAAGAGTGTCTGAATATGTCAGAATTCCGCTCTCAACAAACGAGTTGAAAGTCTGCATTGCGGCATTGGACGTAAGCATCCTTCCACGCTTATCGTAAGTGAAGGTTTCCGTAAGAACCACATTCAAAGTGTCAGTACCTGTTGTTGTTCCCTGTGGTACCTGGAGCCTTGATGTCTGCCTTAAGGGAAGACCAGTGTAGTTGTATCGTGTGGAGGAGATAAGCCTTGTCCCGTCCGGATAGAGGGTCACTGTCTGTACAGGCCTTGCATAGCAGTCATAGAACCAGGCAGTGTATCTGTACTGTATGTCAGACTGAGAAATTGTTCCTGGATTGGAACTCCCGTCTTCCGCAATACCCGTCAGAACTCCGTCTTTTGACATTGTCATAGCCGTCCTCTCCCAGAGTACGGATGCGTATTTGGAGGCGTCTACATCGGATGTTGAGATTGTTCCGTCTTCCGGAGAGAAAGCTATCCTAACCGTATCACTTTGAATTCCACTGACATTTCCTCCCGGAATATCAAACCGATATGCTGTCTGACCAATCTCTGTCTTTGTCAGGGAGATGTTGTCAGATAGGTCATATACAGGAGAGGTGAACGGTGAGTCTGGATGCTGTGCGAGATATGCCTGGACTGTCTCGTATGAGAAGTAGCCTCTCATCTGTGCTTCGCTGACGCTCTGTTGGGTGAGAAGAGTTTCTATCGGGCGGTTGGCCCTGTCGTAGCGTGTAAGTCTCCATCTTCCTGATGGTCTCAGGAGGGAATCCT
>CALBPX010000038.1 GCA_937899055.1 uncultured Bacteroidales bacterium | reverse complement strand
CACAAAATAAGACCAAGAATAAGAGTAATTTTGTGTTCGTATGGCAAACGGAAGATAGTGATAATCAATGAATTATCAAAACCTTTAGCCTTTTTTATTTCAATTATTTTTCACTTGCGAAACTTGAGTTCTTATAAAAGAGTCAGAACCTCTATTGGTATAGACTATTATCATCACCCTAAAATAAAACGCAAATTGTAGCCTCCCCCATTCTTCGTGCGGGTGAAATAATTTTGCTAACTTGCAATCAGTCTCAAAGGCTTTTTTTATGGAAACGAAATACCGTATCATTATAAACATATCCGGACTCAATTTAGTGATAACCCTTCCTCTTCACGATATTTTAAATATTGATTTTCGCAAAAAGCCAGTATGATATGCCCTTCCCAGTTCTTCGTGCAGTTTAAGGCGGTTTCTTGTTTGTAACGTTATTGTGTTTGAAGGCAATATTTGTTAAATTTGCCCGATTATATTCTTTATGGATATGGACAAGAGATTTCTTATCGTTTTGACAGCTCTGGCCCTGACGGTTTCGGGTTGCGACTGGGTGCGTTCAAGGCTTGACATGCCCACTTCCCAGGACATTGCAAAGAAGAAGGAACTCATAGCTCAGAAGGAAGCTTCTGACAAGGCTCGGCTTGCAGCCTCCGATACCTCCGTACAGAAAAAGCTTGCCTCTGAGGGAGAAGTGGCAGAAACGGAAGCTCCCGCAGCCGGCAAGGCAGCCGTCAACGGCCTGAATCTTACTCCGCAATCAAGCCTTGACAAGACATATTACATCATAGTAGGGGCGTTCAAGACCGATGAGCTGGTTTCCAAAAGCCTCAAAGACAACGCCGGAATTCTGGAGGCTCCGTTTGCATTTTACGGAGGAGGCCTGAAGTATGTGGCAATAGGAGGATATGAGACTCTGGATGAGGCCCGCAAGGCACTTGTTAAGGCTCATCAGAAAGCTCCGGATGCCTGGGTCTATAAGAAGAAATAATTGTTGAATAATAGTTATCAAGATATTAGATTTATGAAGACAACAGCTTATACTCAGAAACACATTGAACTGGGCGCAAAGATGACCCCGTTCGCAGGTTTCAACATGCCACTTGAATATACCGGAATCAGGGCGGAACATCTGGCCGTAAGGCAGAGCGTGGGAGTTTTTGACGTTTCCCACATGGGCGAATTTACCGTAAAAGGCCCCAATGCGCTCAAATTCATACAGTATGTAACAAGCAACGATGCTTCTGTACTCTTCCCAGGAAAGGTTCAGTACTCATGCCTTCCCAACGGACAGGGCGGAATAGTTGACGACCTGCTGGTTTACTGCATAAATCCGGAAAGCTACATGCTGGTTCCCAATGCCGCAAACATAGACAAGGACTTTGCACATCTTTGCCGGTTTGCACCTAAGTTCGGCCTTACTCCTGGCGTGGATTTCTGCAACATTTCAGATCAGATAAGCCAGCTTGCGGTTCAGGGCCCAAATGCCATGAAGGTGATGCAGAAGCTCTGCAAAGAGGATGTTCTGGGTATGGAATATTATACCTTCAAGATTCTGGAAGTAGCCGGAGTAAAGGATGTAATACTCTCAACAACAGGCTATACCGGAGCAGGCGGATGCGAGGTTTACATGAAGAACGAGGATGCTCTCAAGATATTTGAAGCAATCTTTGAGGCAGGAAAGGAGTTTGACATTGTTCCCGCAGGACTCGGCTGCCGCGATACTCTCCGCCTGGAGATGGGCTTCTGCCTCTATGGCAACGACATAGACGACAGCACTTCTCCTCTGGAGGCAAATCTGGGTTGGATTACCAAGTTCAACGATGTAAAGGGAGACTTTGTGGACAAGGATTACATGCTAAAGCAGAAGGCCGAGGGCCTGAAGAGAAGGCTCTGCGGTTTTGAGCTAATAGACAGGGGAGTACCCCGCCACGGCTATGAAATCTGCAACGCAGAGGGCCGTGTAATAGGCCATGTTACCAGTGGAAGCCTCACTCCGTGCTGTGGGCGCCCCATTGGAATGGGATATGTAGAGGCTCCTCTCTACAAGCTTGATACAGAAATCTTTATCAAGGTCCGCGACAAACTCCTCAAAGCAGTTGTTGTAAGACCTCCGTTCTACAAGGGTTAAATGTCAAGATTTTTTTCCAACGGAATTCTGACCTTCTGCACTGTCTGCCTTCTGACGGCAGGCGGTGCATTTGTGGCCAATGCCCAGGACATAGGCGGAAGACGCCCCGAGATTCCCCGCAGTCTGGAAGACAGTCTGAAAAAGCAGGTGGCCTACCTTGCTTCGGAAGAAATGAAGGGCCGCAAGGCCGGAAGCGCCGAGGAAAAGCTGGCGGCCAAATATGTCTATGATTTTATGCAGGACCTTGGAGCCATAATGCTCTCTCCGGCCGACGGCGACGACTTTGGCTTTGCCAATCCAGTAACCGGCGATACACTCAGTTCCCGCAACATAGTGGGCATTATTCCCGGATATGATCCTGCCAAGAACGGAGAATTTATTCTTCTGGGAGCTCAGCTGGACGGCCCGGGTTACGAAGACCTGTCTATAGACGGGCAGTTGCGCAGGAGAATATTTCCCGGAGCCTATTCCAATGCAAGCGGAGTTGCAACCCTGCTTCAGGTGGCTGCCCTGGTGGCCCGCAACAAGTTCATGTTTCCAAGGAGCGTAATCTTTGCGTTCTTTGGTGCCGGAAATCTTTCGCAGGCCGGAAGCTGGTATTTTCTGAATCGTTCTTTCAAGGATGTTGACAAGATAAAGTTTATGGTAGATGTCAACTGCGTGGGGCGCGACAGCGGGCCCAACGAGTTCCAGGCCTTCATGGGTCTTCCGGACAAAGCCATACTCAAAGACATTTTCACCGTATCCGAAAGTCCGTTCAGCCTGAATGTAAAAATCGCTGAGAAAGAACCGGTTGGAGCCGATTACAGAAATTTTCACTCTCTGGACATTCCGTTCACCCTGTTTACATCGGGCTACAGCAACATCTGCGGAACCATTCACGATACGCCGGACAAGATTGATTATCTGAGGCTTTTGCAGACGGTAGAATTTGTATATACCTATTCGCTGGTTCTGGCCTCCAAAGAAAGCTTTGAAAAGAGTTCCTCCGAAGAAACGGAAGACGGACGCATTTACAGTCAGGCTGAAGTAGATAAGCGGGCAATGTTCATGAAGGGCGACGAGCGGACATTCCTCAAAGACTGGGTATATCATTATGTCAAGTATCCCGACAGTGCAATAGCCGCACAGACAGAAGGCACTGAAGTGGCCGAAATTACCGTAGATAAAAACGGAAAGGTAAGCGGTGTTAAGATAACCACCAGCCTCAGCGATGACATAGACAAAGAAGTCATAAAGGTTCTCAAGGCATCGCCCAGGTGGACTCCGGCCGAAATCAACGGCAGGAAGGTGCCGGTAAAGATATCTC
Organism: uncultured Bacteroidales bacterium; assembly: GCA_937899055.1. Lineage (GTDB taxonomy): Bacteria > Bacteroidota > Bacteroidia > Bacteroidales > UBA932 > Egerieousia. Next base: position 4,837 of record CALBPX010000038.1, on the reverse strand, counting down.
TGGCCATAGAGTTCCGTCTGGCTCAGGGAACCAAGTTTGGAATTAAGAAATAGTTTTATACACAATGGATTACAAGTTCAATCAAATTGAAGCCAAGTGGCAGAAATACTGGGCAGAAAACAAAACTTTTTCTGCCGTAACAGACCCTTCCAAGCCCAAGTATTATGTGCTGGACATGTTTCCCTATCCTTCGGGAGCCGGACTGCATGTGGGTCATCCGCTTGGCTACATAGCAAGCGACATATATTCGCGTTACAAAAGACTCAAAGGATTTAATGTTCTTCATCCGATGGGCTACGATGCGTTCGGGCTTCCGGCAGAGCAATATGCCATACAGACCGGCCAGCATCCGAGGGTTACCACATTTGAGAACATAGACCGTTACCGCAGCCAACTGGACAGAATAGGTTTTTCCTTTGATTGGGACCGCGAGGTAAGAACCTGTGATCCTGAGTATTACAAATGGACTCAGTGGGCATTTCTGAAGATGTTCGGAAGTTGGTACAACAAAGAAACCGACTCCGCCGAACCGGTTACCGAACTCATATCCAGATTTGAGGTGGAAGGAAATGCAAAGGTCAAGGCCGCCTGCGGGGATGTTCCGGTGTTCACTGCTCAGGAATGGAAGGCTTTTTCCGACAAGCAGAAAGCCGACATCCTCATGCAGTACAGGATTGCCTATCTGGGCGAAACTTCCGTGAACTGGTGCCAGGCCCTGGGAACGGTGCTTGCCAACGACGAGGTAAAGGAGGGGCTTTCTGTCCGCGGAGGTTATCCTGTGGAGCAGAAGAAGATGAAGCAGTGGCAGCTCAGGATTTCGGCCTATGCCGGAAGGCTTCTGGACGATCTGGAAAGCCTGCAGTGGAGCGATTCGCTCAAAGAAATGCAGCGTAACTGGATAGGCCGTTCATACGGAGCCCAGATGGTGTTCAAGGTTACAAATCCGAGCCCTGCGGACGGGAGTCAGTTTGACCGGACTTACGATATGGAAATCTTTACCACCCGCGCCGACACCGTGTTCGGAGTTACCTTCATGGTAGTTGCTCCGGAGAGCGAGTGGGTAGAAAAGCTTACCACCGCAGCCCAGAAACCTTCTGTAGATGAGTACCTTGCCTATGTGAGAAAAAAGACAGAGCGCGAAAGGATAGCAGAAACCAAAACCGTAACCGGAGTGTTCTCAGGCTCCTGGGCCGAAAACCCGTTCACCGGCAAAAAGGTTCCGGTATGGATTGCGGAATATGTACTTTCCGGCTACGGAACCGGTGCAATTATGGCGGTTCCGGCGCACGACAGCCGCGACTATGCCTTTGCCAAGAAATTCGGACTTGAGATAGTTCCTCTGATTGAGGGCTGCGATGTTTCTCAGGAGAGCTTTGATGCCAAGGACGGAATTATGATCAACAGCGGTTTCCTCAACGGCCGCACCGTAAAGGAAGCCATTCCTACGGCAATAGAAGAAATTGAGTACAGGGGCATAGGCCACAGAACCGTAAACTACAGGCTCCGCGATGCTATCTTCTCACGCCAGAGATATTGGGGAGAGCCGTTCCCGATTTACTACAAAGACGGAATAGCAACTCCGATTCCGGAGAGCGAACTCCCGCTTACTCTTCCGGACATTGAAACATTCAAGCCTGCTGAAAACGGCGAACCTCCGCTGGCCCGTGCAAAAGACTGGACATACAACGGATATCCTCTGGAAAAGAGCACGATGCCCGGCTTTGCGGGCAGCAGCGCCTACTATCTCAGATACATGGACCCCAAAAACGACAAGGCCCTTGTAAGCACTGAGGCAGACCGCTACTGGAAGGATGTGGACCTCTATGTTGGAGGAACAGAACACGCAACCGGACATCTGATTTACTCCAGATTCTGGAACAAGTTCCTCTTTGACCTCGGATATGTATGCCAGAAAGAACCGTTCAAGAAACTTGTGAACCAGGGCATGATTCAGGGCCGTTCAAACTTTGTTTACCGTATCAAGAATACCAACACTTTTGTATCCTGCGGTCTGAAAGGCAATTACGATACAACCGAGATTCATGTTGATGTGAATCTGGTAGATAACGACAAGCTCAATCTGGAAGCCTTCAGGAACTGGAGGCCGGAGTACAAAGACGCCGAGTTTGTGCTGGAAGACGGAGACTATATCTGCGGATGGGCAATTGAGAAGATGAGCAAGAGTATGTTCAATGTTGTAAATCCGGACAACATCTGCGAAAAGTACGGAGCAGATACCCTCCGCCTTTACGAAATGTTCCTTGGCCCGGTTGAAATGAGCAAGCCGTGGGATACCAAGGGCATAGACGGAGTCCACCGTTTCCTCAAAAAATTCTGGAGGCTGTTCTTCGGAGGAGGCGAAGGCCTCGGAGATTTCAGCCTTTCAGATCAGGAGCCCAATGCAGATGAACTCAAGATACTTCACAAGCTCATCCACAAGGTTGAAACCGACATAGAGAATTTCTCCTACAACACCTCAATAGCAGCGTTCATGGTAGCCGTGAACGAACTCGGAGCCCTCAAGTGCAACAAAAAGAAGATTCTTGTTCCTATGATTGTGCTTCTGAGCCCGTTTGCTCCCCATATCGCTGAGGAACTTTGGCAGATGGCAGGACATGACCAAAGCATTTCGTTTGCCGATTTTCCGATGTATCTTGAGGAATATACCAAGGAAGACAGTTTTGACTATCCGGTTTCCTTCAACGGCAAGACCCGCTTCAAGCTCACGCTCTCAAAGACTGTGGGCAGGTCAGCAGCCGAAAAGGCCGTCATGGAAGCCCCGGAAACGGCTAAGTATCTGGCAGGTAAGCCCGTTAAGAAGGTGATAGTAGTTCCCGGAAGAATAATTAACATTGTATTTTAGATGTAAAGATGCCTGAACTCAAGAAAAAGGTTTCTGCCAAAAAACTGATTCTGGATTATTTCCTGATAACGGTAGGGGTGTTCATCTACACCTTTGCATGGCAGGCTTTTGTAGTGCCTACAGGAATTTCAGGCGGCGGGCTGGTAGGTTTCTGTACGGTGCTCAACTATGCCACAGGCATACCCATTCCGGTATTTTTCGGCTCCATAAATGCCGTGCTGCTGGTAATAGGAACTATAGTTCTCGGAAGAGGTTTCGGATTCAAGACAATCTACAGCATAATTCTGTCAACGGTATTCTTTGCTATAATGCCCAAGATGGAGTGGATTTACAACATAGGCCTGAACACCATTCCGCCCGAAAGTCCGCAGGCTGCGCTGCGGTATCTTGTGAACCCCATCATCGGCGGCTTTGTTTGTGCAGCCGGCATTGCCCTGATTTTCAAGCGCAACGGCAGCACAGGCGGAACCGATATAGTGGCTCTTATAATTAACAAGTATCGCGATATTTCGCCAGGCAAGGTCTTTCTGTACACCGATTTCTGCATAGTTGCCTCCATTATGCTTCTTCCGGGCAAGGGGCTCAGCGATGTGATTTTCGGTTACATCTTTACCATAGCATTTTCATATATGGTAGATATGATACTGACCGGCAGCGAGCAGAGCGTGCAGATAGTCATATTCTCCCAGAAGTACGAGCAGGTGGCCGACAATCTGATGTATGAGCACAACCGCGGGGTTACCGCCCTGGATTCTGTGGGCTGGTACTCCAAGCAGGAAGGCAAGGTTCTGATAGTGATAGCCCGAAAGCAGAAACTCAACGAAATTACCCAGTCTGTAAAGCTGGTGGATCCAAAGGCTTTCATATCGGTGACCAATGTGTCGGCCGTTTATGGTCTGGGGTTTGCCCAGATAAAGGGCAGCAAGAAAAAATCCACGGAAAGCCGCCTGAAGAAACTCGTCAAGTGGATAGACAGTTAGCAAGTTTGGTTAGAGCATAATATTTTGTCATGGAAACAAAAAAAATACTTAGAGGGGTCAAGGCCTATTTCATAATTACCCTCGGCCTTCTCTGCTATGTTTTGGGTTGGTGCATCTTCCTGATTCCTAATAATTTGGTTGGAGGAGGCGTTTCTGGTATTTCTTCCATCATACTCTATGCGTTCGGAGTGCCTATTTCCATAACCTACTTTACAATCAACATCATTCTGCTGTTGATTGCCCTCAAGGTTTTGGGTAAAGGTTTTGGAGCCAAGACAGTATATGCCATAATAATGGCAACGCTGTTCTTCCAGTTTGTGCCCCAGTTCATTCCGCAGGATTTCATAAATGAAATTGCAATTTCCAACGGAAAGCTTCTGAGTGCAATTTTCGGAGGCGTGCTCAGCGGCCTCGGAATAGGAATCAGCTTCTCTCAGGGAGGCAGCACGGGCGGAACAGACATAGTGGCCCTGATGGTTGCCAAATATCACAACATAGCTCCCGGCCGCATGATTCTTTACATGGACCTTGTAATTATTGCCAGCTCGCTCCTGATTCCGGCAAAGGAGATTACCGATGCGGCAGGCAATGTAACAGGAACCGAAACCTGGGGAATGAGGCTGGCAACGGTTCTTTACGGCTATATGCTCATAGCCTCATGCTCTCAGATAGTTGACATGATGGTAGCCGGCAGCCGCCAGAGCGTTCAGGTTTACATCTTCTCAACCAAGTATGACCAGATTGCAGACCACATCATCCACAAAATGGACCGCGGTGTGACCGTCCTCAAGGCCCAGGGCTGGTACACCAAGCAGGACAAGAACGTCCTGCTGATCCTGATCAACCAGGCTCAGCTCTCCGGCCTCTCCAAGGTCATCAAGGATATCGACCCGCGTGCCTTCATGTCCATCTCCCCGACGCGCAACGTCTATGGCGAAGGCTTCGAGGAGATCAAGACAGGCGTGCACCTGGGCAAAGATCGGAAGAGCGTCGT
>CALBPX010000037.1 GCA_937899055.1 uncultured Bacteroidales bacterium | reverse complement strand
GAAGAAGCCGTAGAAAACATCAAGACAAACACCCGCCGCTATGCAAAGCGTCAGCTGTCTTACTGGGGGCGGGACAAAAGCATAAATTGGATCAATATCCGTTAGCCACTTCCGTAAGGAACTTTATGCGTATCAGACGGATTTCTTCCTCTGTATAGTCAGGACCGAGGGCCTTCATGGCATCTGTTACGGAGTCTGACTCAGCCTCTTCCTTGAAATATTCATAGATGTCCTGAACTTTGTCCTCGTCAACGGCCTGCTTGATGTAATAGTCTATGTTGATATAGTTTCCTACAGATACAATTGCTTCTATCTTGGTCAGAAGCTCGTCCATATCCATATCTTTCATGCGGGCAATTTCATCCAGAGGAACATGCATGTCTGTGTTGTGGACTATGATATGGCTGATTTTGGAGGTATCTTCCGTGCTGCGTATCTTTACGTCAAAGTCGGACGGTCTGAGGATTTCGTTCTCCTCCACATATTTCTGAATCAGTTCAATGAAAGGCTTGCCGTATTTTTCTGCCTTGCCTTTGCCCACTCCGGAGCAGCTGGTCAGTTCTTCCAGGGTGATGGGGTAGAATATGGTCATGTCTTCCAAGGAAGGATCTGTGAATATCACATAGGGAGGGAGGTTGAGCTTGCGGCCGATATCCCGTCTGAGGTCCTTGAGCATGGAAAGCAGAGCCTGGTCGCCGCCTCCGCCGCCCTTGCGTGCTCCTGCGGGCATGTCGTCATCAAGGTCTTCGTCTTCTGAAGCCTCAAAGTGGCGGTCTTCTGTGAGCATTACGGACCAGGGCTTGGCCAAGAATTCCTTTCCTTTGTCTGTCAGAGAAATAAGGCCGTACTGCTCAATGTCTTTCTTGAGGAACTGCCCAACGCAGGCCTGACGTATTACGGCCAGCCAGAACCTTTCGTCCTTGTCTTTGTCTATGCCAAAGAAGCGGCTGTTGTTGTGCTTGTAGGATGTTATCATGGCGTTGGTAACTCCTCCGAGGATATTTGCCAGATGGTCGCTCTTGAAGTTCTCCTTCATGGATCTTACCAGCTGGAACAGAGTAATAAGGTAGTCTTTGCCCTCAAACTCTTTCTGGGGGTGCAGGCAGTTGTCGCAGCTTCCGCAATTGTCTTCCGGATAAACTTCTCCAAAGTAGTTGAGCAGGGTTTTCCTGCGGCACTGGTTGCTTTCTGCATAGGCTACGGTTTCCGTAAGCAGCTGCTTTCCTATCTCCTGCTCGGCCACGGGCTTGCTCTGCATGAACTTTTCCAGCTTGAGTATATCGTTGAAACTGTAGAAGGCCAAGCATTTGCCTTCTCCGCCGTCTCTTCCTGCACGTCCGGTTTCCTGGTAGTAGCCCTCCAGAGACTTAGGCATGTTGTAGTGTATTACAAACCTCACGTCCGGTTTGTCTATGCCCATGCCGAAGGCTATGGTTGCAACTATTACATCCACCTCTTCCATCAGGAACTTGTCTTGGTTGGAGGCCCTTGTGGCAGCATCCAGTCCGGCATGGTATGGCAGAGCCTTTATGCCGTTCACATTCAGCAGTTCGGCCATGTCTTCCACCTTTTTGCGGCTCAGGCAGTAGATGATGCCGCTCTTGCCTTCGTTCTGACGGATGAACTTTATGATTTCCTTTTCTGTATTGACCTTTGGCCTGACCTCGTAATAAAGGTTGGGGCGGTTGAAGGATGTCTTGAATACTTTTGCGTCCGGCATACCCAGGTTCTTGAGGATGTCGCTCTGGACTTTTGGCGTGGCGGTGGCCGTAAGGGCTATGATAGGAGCCATGCCAATTTCCTGGACTATAGGGAGTATCCGTCTGTATTCCGGACGGAAATCGTGGCCCCATTCGGAGATGCAGTGGGCCTCGTCAATTGCGTAGAACGATATTTTACACTGCCTCAGCAGCTGGATGTTGTCTTCTTTGGTCAGCGATTCGGGAGCCACATAAAGGAGCTTTGTAATACCTTTCAGGAGGTCTTCCTTGACTTCCAGTATCTGGGCTTTATTCAGCGATGAGTTCAGAAAATGGGCGATGCCTTCTTTTTCCGCCACGAAACCTCTTATGGCATCTACCTGATTCTTCATCAGGGCAATCAGGGGAGAAACCACAATGGCCGTGCCTTCCATCAGAAGCGCCGGCAACTGGTAGCAGAGGCTCTTTCCGCCGCCGGTGGGCATGAGGACGAATGCGTTGTTGCCTTTAATCAGATGCTTTATGATGTCTTCCTGCATGGACTTGAAGTTTGAGAAGCCGAAGAATTCTTTGAGCTGCTGATGTAGTTTTTCCGATGTTATGTTCATTTTTACCCGATATATATTTTTATCAGTTTTCGTATATTTGTGCACTACAAGATACTCAAAATTTTCAAGGTGTCAAAATTTTTATGAAAAATTCCGATTTCGAGATACTCGGCCTGGCCCGTAGGGTGATAAGCCAAGAAGCTGAAAGCGTGGCCAATCTTACAAACTACATAGATGAGTCGTTCCTGGAGGTGATAGACCTCATATTCAACTCCAAGGGCAGGCTCATAGTCACGGGCATCGGCAAGAGTGCCATAATAGGCACCAAGATAGTTGCAACCATGAATTCCACCGGCACTCCGGCAATCTTCATGCATGCTGCCGACGCCATACACGGAGATCTTGGAATAGTGCAGCCGGACGATGTGGTTCTATGCATATCCAAGAGCGGCAACACTCCGGAAATCAAAGTTCTGGTTCCGCTGATAGCCAGAATGGGCAACAAGATTATAGCAATGGTTTCCAATGTGGATTCGTTCCTTGCCCAGCATGCAGACTATGTAATAAGGGCAACGGTTGAAAAGGAGAGCGACCCTAACAACCTTGCCCCAACGTCCTCCACAACTACGCAGCTGGTCATGGGCGATGCCCTGGCGGTCTGCCTGCTTCAGATGAGGGGCTTTTCGCAGGAGCAGTTTGCAAAATACCATCCGGGCGGGAGTTTGGGCAAGAGACTGTATCTGAGGGTTTCGGATGTTATGGACATGAACCTCCGCCCGTTTGTGGGAATGAACGAGAACATACAGAACACCATAATAAACATATCGCAGAACAGGCTCGGAGCAACCGTGGTTCTGGACAAGAACGGAGATCTGAGAGGTATAATCACAGACGGCGACGTAAGGCGCATGGTTGAAAAAGGACAGGACATGAAACAGCTGGCGGCTCAGGACATCATGAGCCCCAAGCCCAAGCAGATAGACATCAACGACATGGCCGTAAACGCCTTTGACATCATGCAGAAAAACAAGATTACTTCTGTGGTGGTAATGAAGGAAGGCCGCTATGTGGGCCTTGTGCATATTCACGATATTCTGCGCGAAGGAATTGTTTGACATGAAGGAAGAAAACGACATAGGGTTTGACCCTTCCGGCGTGGGAGTGGCTAACGGGAGGTATTTTGGAATGCCTTTTCCGAACGATGAGTGCCCCGTGGTGCTGATATCCGTGCCTTGGGATGCAACCGTTTCGTATTCAGAGGGTACGGCTGAGGGTCCGGAGGCCATCACAGAAGCTTCGGTTCAGGTAGATCTTTTTGACGAGGCCATTGAGGATTCGGCTTTGCTGAAGATAGGAACGGACGAAACCGTCATAGACCTGGAGCAGGAAGAAGCAGACAACGGGCCGAGCCACATCAAGGTATCGGACTACATAAAGGCCCTGAGCCAGGATTCCAGAGCCAAGGCCTGCCGCATAATAGACCGTCTGGCCGCCGGCGGAGAACTTGACAGGGAACTGGTAGAACTTCTGACCCAGGTGAACCGGGCGTCCGAAAGCGTGAACTACCTTGTGGAGCAAATCTGTGCCGGCTATCTTTCTCAGGGCAAGATTCCGGGCGTGGTAGGAGGGGAGCACAGCGTGTCCTTCGGAGCCGTGAAGGCAGCCGCGGCAAGTCTGCCCGAAGGCCAGAAGCTCGGCGTCCTGCAGTTCGACGCCCATGCAGACCTCAGAAACGCCTACGAGGGCTTTGAACATTCCCATGCTTCCATTATGTTCAACATCCTTTCCAAGATAGGCAACATAGGGCATCTTACCCAGGTTGGCATAAGAGACTTCTGCGCCGAGGAATACGACACCATAACGCGTGAGGGCCGCATATCCGCCTTTACCGACAGGCAGATAGAAGAAAGCCGTGCCGAGGGCCAGACCTGGAAGAGCATCTGTCAAAGAATCATAGACAGCTTGCCTGAATATGTCTATATCAGTTTCGACATAGACGGCCTGGATCCTTCGCTCTGCCCCAATACCGGCACTCCGGTACCGGGCGGTCTTTCGTTCCAGGATGCGGTTTATCTGCTCAGGCAGGTTGCATCGCTGAGGAAGATTGTAGGGTTTGACCTCTGCGAAGTTGCGCCGGCACGCTCCAAGGGAGAAATGGCTGTTGGAGGAAAAGAAAATGAATGGGACGCAAATGTGGGGGCAAGACTTTTGCATAAGTTGGCCTTGCTGGTTTCCAATTGAAGTAAAATGAATATATTTGCAGGCGGGCTTGTAGCAAAGTCCGCCGGGCAGAGAAAATAACATAAACAAATTAAAGATAGAATTATGAAGATTTTTAAATCAATCGTAGCAGTTGCACTGAGCGCAATGTTCCTGGCTTCATGTACTACTACAACCGTAAAGACAGTTCCCGGTATTCCTCAGGGTGCTGTTGATTCAGCAAGTATAGCTGTGGGCGTGGCTTTCGGTAACATGCTCAAAGGTTCACAGATGGAGAACCTCAACCTTGAGAAGATCAAGAGTACTATGATCAAGGTCCTCAAGGGCGATACCAGCGTCATTTTCAACGCACAGGAAGCTCCCATGTACATTCAGAGCTACATGATGAAGATGAGCGAGACAATGGGCCGGATCCGTGCCGAGGAAGAGAAGAAGTTTTTTGAGGAGAACAAGAAGAACGAGGGTGTTGAGGAAACCGACAGCGGACTTCAGTACCTGATTGAAGTTCCCGGAAGCGAAGTTAAGCCCACACTCCAGGATACTGTAGAGGTTAACTACAAGGGCTCTCTGCTTAACGGCAAGGTATTCGATTCTTCATATGACAGAGGAGAAACCGTAAAATTCCCTGTTAACGGAGTTATCCCCGGATGGCAGGAAGGCGTTCAGCTGATAGGCGAAGGCGGAAAGGTTAAACTTTGGATACCTTTCAACCTTGCATACGGCGCTCAGGACATGGGTCCGGATCTGCCTGCTTACTCAACTCTGTTGTTTGATGTAGAACTCATCAAAGTCATGCCTTTCCAGCCAAAGGAAGAGAAGAAGAAATAGCAAAAGCACTTCAAAAGACAAAGACCTCTGCATCCGGCGATGCGGAGGTTTTTTTGTTATAGCGGAAAATTTCGTAAATTCGCCCGTCTATGCTTAAACGTAAAAGGAACATATTTCTTTTGATTGCATTGGCGGTTGTATTGCTGGCAGGAGTTCTGCTGGCAGCCCTGTACA
>CALBPX010000036.1 GCA_937899055.1 uncultured Bacteroidales bacterium | reverse complement strand
GAGTGGAGTTTGAGGATTGTGTTGGTAGAATGGGGGTTGCAGGTAGTGAAATAAGGGTTTGTAGGTGAGGTTTATTGAGCGGGGGTTGAGGATTCGGCTAGTTGAATGGGGTTTAAGGATATGGCAGAATTGCATTCGTTTGTGGACTATTTCCGTAATAAATACGGGGCACGGCTTCAGAAAGTGGTTGTGGATGCGGGTTTTACATGCCCCAACCGCGACGGAAGCAAGGGCGTAGGGGGCTGTACGTTCTGCCTGAACAATGCGTTTCATCCAAACTATTGTACTCCGGACAAACCGTTGTTTCAGCAGATAGACGAGGGCATAGAGTTCCACAGGGTGAGATACCGGCATGCGCAAAGATACATAGCTTACTTTCAGCCATATAGCAACACCTATGCTCCGGTGGAGAGGCTCCGTGAACTGTATGCGGCGGCACTCAGCCATCCGCTGATTGAGGGCATAGTTGTTGGAACAAGGCCTGACTGTGTGGATTCCGAGAAACTTGACCTTCTGCAGAGCATCCAGGAAGGAACGTTCAAGTATGAAACCCCAGACAGGAACGTAAAGAAGATTGTGATTGTGGAGTATGGGGTGGAGAGTTGCTACGACCAGACTTTGAGGCGCATCAACCGCGGTCACGATTTTGAATGTGCAAGACGTGCTGTGGAGATGACCGCCCAAAGGGGCCTGACCCAGTGCGCTCATTTCATATTCGGGCTGCCAGGCGAATCGCTGAGTATGATGAAGGAAGAGGCTGAGATCATCAATTCGCTGCCGCTGACTTCCGTGAAGTTCCACCAGCTGCAGATTATACGGGGCACGTTCATGGAGAAGGAGTTCCGTGAGCATCCGGCTGACTTCCATGAGTTTACGCTGGACGGCTACCTGGATTTCATGGCGGAGTTCATAGGAAGGCTGAGGCCGGACCTTTACATAGACCGTTTTGCTAGTGAGGTTCCTCCGCGATTTCTTTCTCCGCTTCAGAAGGGCTGGGGCCTGGTGCGGTATCAGGAGCTCCTTGCCATGCTCAGACAGAGGATGGGTTCGAGAGGGGGTGTTTGAAGGCGGGGTTCTGGAGGGGGTGTCTGACGGATGCCGGGGTTCAGCTGAAAGTTGTTTTGGGCGTTTGGGCGGAATTGAGTATATTCGCCAAATTATTTTAACCGGAGCAAACATACATTCGTCATGCCACAGAAAGATATCAAAAACAACCCTGCAGACCAGATAATATTTGAAGGTCTGACCTTTGATGATGTACTTTTAGTTCCCGCCCATTCCAATGTTCTTCCGAGGGAGGTGGACATATCCTCAAAATTCACCCGCGAAATTTCTCTTCAGGTGCCCATTGTTTCTTCGGCGATGGATACCGTTACAGATTACAAGATGGCCATAGCCATAGCCCGCGAAGGGGGTATAGGAGTGATACACAAGAACATGCCCATAGAAAAGCAGGCCGATCAGGTCCGCCGGGTAAAGAGGGCCGAGAACGGCATGATATCGGACCCGGTGACCATTTCTGCGGACGCGTTGGTGGCCGATGCCCTGAAAATTATGGCAGACAACCACATAGGCGGAATTCCGGTGGTGGACTCCGGCCGCAGGCTCATAGGCATAGTAACCAACCGAGACCTCCGGTTTGTGTCCAACAAGAAGACTCCGATAAGCAAGGTCATGACCAGCGAAAACCTTGTGACCACCACCCGTACGGACCTTGCCGAAGCAACCCGCCTGCTCCAGAAGTACAGGATAGAAAAGCTTCCGGTGGTAAACCGCCAGGGCATACTCGTAGGGCTTATCACCTACAAGGATATAACCAAAATCAAGGACAACCCGGCCGCCAGCAAAGACTCCATGGGCCGCCTGATGACTGCGGCAGCCGTGGGAGTTACCGCCGATGTAAATGACAGGGTGGCAATGCTCAGCGATGCCGGTGTTGATGCCATAGTGATAGATACCGCCCACGGCCATTCGGAGGGCGTTCTCAGGACGCTCAAGGCTGTGCGCAAGGCCTTTCCGCAGCTCCAGATTGTAGCCGGCAATGTGGCTACGGCCGAGGGAGCATTGGCTTTGGCGGAGTGCGGCGTAGATGCCGTAAAGGTAGGCATCGGGCCCGGAAGCATCTGCACCACAAGGGTTGTGGCCGGCGTAGGAGTTCCGCAGCTGACCGCCATAATGCTGGCGGCAAACGCCCTCAAGGGTACCGGAATTCCGGTGATAGCCGACGGCGGAATCCGCTATTCGGGCGATATCGTAAAGGCTCTGGCAGCCGGAGCAAGCACCATAATGGCAGGGTCTTTGTTTGCAGGAGTGGAGGAATCGCCGGGCGAAACCATCATCCTCAACGGCCGTAAGTTCAAGTCCTACCGCGGAATGGGCAGCCTTGAGGCAATGCAGCAGGGCAGCAAGGACCGCTACTTCCAGGATATGGAAGACGATGTCAAGAAGCTGGTGCCGGAAGGCATAGTTGCCCAGGTTCCGTTCAAAGGTCAGCTCAACGAGGTTATCTACCAGCTGGCCGGCGGAGTAAAGGCCGGAATGGGATATTGCGGAGCAAAAGACATAGAAACGCTGCGGAGCGCCAAGTTTGTACGCATCACCGCCGCCGGAGTCAGGGAGAACCACCCGCACGATGTTACCATAACACGCGAAGCCCCCAACTACAGCCGCGGGCTTTAATGGCTGAGAAACATGAGACAAATAAAAACACATAAGATGTTCCTTAGAAAGATTTCTGCAGTAATTGCAGCACTGTTTGTTCTGGCATTTGCCTGTGACGCAGATGCTCAGGTTTACAAGAACGGACTGATAGACAAAACGATAGCATTGATAGGCAACGAGTCTATAATGCTGTCTCAGATAGAGGAAAAGGTTCAGCTGATGCTGGCCAACGGCATAGCTCCTACGGAAGAAAAAAAGATGCGTTGCCAGATTCTGGAGCAGACTCTCCAGGAGAAACTTCTTCTGAACCAGGCCAAGCTGGACAGCCTTACCATAAGTTCCGATATGGTGGAAGCCGAACTCCAGAGCAGGGTTGACAATGTTCTCTACCGTCTGGGCGGAGAGGCCCAGGCCGAGGAGTATTTCCACAAGCCGCTGTTCCGTCTCAAGGAAGACTGGAGGGCCATACTCGGCGAACAGAACCTCATACAGCAGGAGCAGAGGCAGATAATCAACACTGTTCCGCAGCTCACGCCCAGCGAGGTGCGCCGCTTTTACAAGAGGGTTGACAAAGACTCTCTGCCCATAATCTCCATCCAGTACAAGCTTCGTCATATAGTTGTTTATCCGTCTAAGGAAGAGGCTGTTATGGCCGTAAAGGAAAAACTTCTGGAATTCCGTCAGAGAATCATGAACGGCGAACGCTTTTCTTCTCTTGCAGCCCTGTATTCAGACGACAAGGAATCTGCCATGAGGGGCGGCGAACTCGGAATGGCACCAAAGAACTTGTTCTGGCCAGCCTTTACCGATGCAGCCATAGCCCTCAAGGAAGGGCAGATATCCCAGATTGTAGAAACCCCGGACGGCTACCACCTGATTCAGATGATAGAAAAGAACGGCGATATGTTCAATGCCCGCCACCTTCTGCTCAAGCCCCAGTACAGCACGGAAGAAAGGATGAAATGCATGAACACTCTGGACAGCATCCGAACTGCCATACTCAGCGATAGCATCACCATGGAAAAGGCTGCCCTGATGTATTCTCAGGACCCGATGTCTTACCTCAACGGCGGACTCATGGTAGATGAGAACACCGGCAGCACTTACTTTGAAAAAGACCAGCTCAAGCCGTCCGACTACGCCGTACTCAAAGACATGAAAGTAGGGGACCTGTCCACCGCCTTTGAAAGCCAGGACAACGAGGGCCACGGCCAGATTATCTTCAAAATCATAAAGTTGGAAGAGATAATTCCTTCTCATACGGCGGACATAGACCGCGATTTCATAGTAATACAGAACTACGCCCAGAATCTCAAGCAGCAGGAGGCACTCAAGAAGTTCATGGAAGAACATCAGAAGACCACCTTCATCCGTATAGACGATATGTTCAAAGACTGCGACTTTGAGATGAAAGGCTGGGTGAAGTAATGCCTCAAAGAGCTTCCTGAGTATGAAGACAAAGGGTTTGTCCGGAAAATGCATACGAGCCGCCGTGTTTGCGGCCGTTGCTTTTGCAACCCTCTTTGTGCCAAGGGCCTACGCTCAGGACCTTCCGCAAGACAGAGACAGCCTCGTACGCCTTGTTTCTGCCAAGGCCATTCAGCTTACGGAAATTAACGGAGCTCCGTTCAGGATAGTCCACGGCCCTGCCCGTTTCATGCACAACAATGCTTTCTTACTCTGCGACAGTGCGGCGTGGGATGTAAACTCCAATGTCATTGAGGCAATGGGCCATGTAAAGATTATCCAGAACGACGCCTTTCTGGAAAGCGAGTTTGCAACCTACCTTGCAGACGACAACCTTGTGCAGTTCCGCGGAACCCAGGTCAAGCTTTACAACAAGAAGGGCGACCAGCTCAAGACTCAGTTTCTGGACTACAACACGGCAGACAGCATTGCCACTTTCTTTAACGGCGGAGTTCTCCGCTCCTCCAAGGGCGATATAGTGGAAGGCCTTGAAGGAATGTACGATGTGGCCGACCGTCTGTTCATGTTCAACGATGACGTGAACATGTATTCAGACTCCATCTACATCTATTCCGACGCAGCCGAATACCATTCTGCGGTGGAGGTTGCCATGTTCAGCGAGAACACCACGGCCTGGAGAGGGCGCGACACCTTGTTTTCCAACAACGTGGAGTATGCCGTCCGGCAGAAGATACTGGTGCTGAAGGCCGATAACTACATTGCAACCAAAGACCAGGAACTCTGGGCCGGATGGATAGACTATCACCGCGAATCCGGCAACGCCGAACTCTACGACAACGTGCAGGTCAGAGACCAGACGCAGAACGCCTTCATCATGGGCGACAAAGGAGTCTATGTCCAGTCTCCGCTGCTGCTTTACATGACCGATAACGCCGTGGCCGGAATGTTCTCCGAAGAAAAGGCCGGCATAGATTCCCTGACCCAAGAGCCTATATATAGGCAAGATACGCTCTTCTTGGCGGGCGATACCCTGAAGATGTGGCAGGTTCCGATGTACCAGATAGATTCCGCCGAAATTACCTCCGCGCTTCAGCGTAAGGAACTTGCCGACCTGGACCCCATGGTGGAAATCGACCGCCAGAATCGCGAATGGCTTGCGGCATACAAGAGGAACAAAGAAAACGAGGGCAAAATCATCCCACCGTCACGTCCTGCCGGACAGATAATGCCCAGAGGCCCGATCTCCCAGATCCGGGATTCCCTGCAACAAGGCAAGGACAGTTTATCGCCGAGCAAAGACACACCTCCACTGAGCAAAGATACCTTATCGCTTAGCAAAGACACACCGCAGCTGAGCAAAGACACCCCATCGCTGAGCAAAGACACACCTCCACTGAGCAAAGATACCTTATCGCTGAGTAAAGACACACCGCAGCTGAGCAAAGACAGCTTATCGCTGAGCAAAGACAGCCTTTTGCTTGCAACAGACTCTCTTGCAGTTGCATCGGATACGCTTAGGGCGCCGGTTGACAGCACCGTGGTTACATTCATGAACGTCTTCCACAAGGTCAAACTTTACCGCAGCGACATGAGCGGAGCGTGCGACTCCCTGATTTACACTACGATAGACAGCATAGCCC
>CALBPX010000035.1 GCA_937899055.1 uncultured Bacteroidales bacterium | reverse complement strand
GCACCAAGTTCCGCAAAGGCAACATCGGCTTCGTGTTCCAGAGCTTCAACCTGATCGACGAGCTCAATGTCTATGAGAACATCGAGCTGCCGCTGCGGTATCTGAACATATCGGCCTCCGAGCGTAAGCAGAAGGTCACTGACATTATGAAGCGGATGAACATAAGCCACAGGGCGAAACATTTCCCGCAGCAGCTTTCCGGAGGACAGCAGCAGAGAGTCGCCATCGCGAGAGCCGTCGTTGCCGGACCGAAACTGATCCTCGCCGATGAACCCACCGGCAACCTTGATTCCAAGAACGGCAAGGAGGTGATGGACCTGCTTTCTGAACTCAACAAGGAAGGTACAACCATAGTAATGGTTACACACTCCCAGAAAGACGCAACTGTGGCTCAAAGGATTATAGACCTCTTTGACGGTCAGATAGTCAACGATGTGAAGAACCTGCTGTAAAAGGCAGCAACCTCTTAGAATCAACTGCAATGAGAACATATCTCCGATTCCTTAAGGAACATAAGCTCTACACTCTGATAGAAATTCTGGGTATCAGCGTGGCTCTGGCTTTCATAATTCCACTCCTGAGTTATGCCAATGACCTGTGGAGGATAGATCATGAAAACAAGGACTATGACCGCACCTATACTTTTACCCTATGGGGCAAGTATCTGGGTGGATGTTTCGATCAGCCTGAGTTCCTGGAGTCGAACATTCCGGAAGTGGAGCAGACCACGCTGTTCAGCGCCACCCGTCCGGCCGATATCAAGATTGGGCAGGAGAGCTATAGCATCGAACTTCTGCTCTGTGACCTTGATTTCTTTGACTTCTTCCCTACCAAGTTCCTTTCCGGAAGCCGCAATGTCCTGTCTGACAACACCAGTGCCCTTGTTTCCGAAAGTTTTGCCCGCAAGGCAGGTTGGGGCCGGGACGCGGTGGGCAAGCACTTTGTGCTGGATGACCTGGAATATACCGTAGAGGGGGTAATAGGTGATTATGAAAGGTCTTTGATGCTGCCTCACGATGTGATAATCAACATTGCCGGTCCGACTCTCCAGTACTACTGGCAGAATCCTCAGCGCATGCACTTTAAAGACCTCTGCCTTTTCAAGGTGAAGGCCGGTACAGACAGGGAGGAACTGCTTTCAAAGATCCGGACTGCGGCCAGAAACAATTACGCCGGCACATTATATCTTGAAGGAAACTCGGAAGAGGACATCAAGAGGATTTTGGAGGAACAGGTCAAGCTTTTACGATACGATGAACTGTCGGATACTTCCGGAGGATGCCTTGCAGGATCAAAGAGCTATGTGTTTGACTTTGTCCTGGTCCTGAGCATTGTACTGCTTGTCTTTGCTCTTTTCAACTACATTGCCCTCAATGTAGCAATGGGAAGCTTCAGGGCAAAGGAGATGGCTACACGCCGGCTTTTGGGATCATCCAGGAAGGAGATACTCCGCAAGCTGCTTAAAGAGTCCCTTCTTCTGACACTCCTCTGTTTTGTCCTTGGGATAGCTTTCTCTTATGTAGTTGTTCCTCAAATCAATGCTGTATTCCGTTCCACCGGATTGGGTTTTGATGTCAGGGTTGGTTACAACTGGCAGAGCCTTCTGATGTACGTTGCGCTCGGGATTGCGGTAGGCCTGATAGCCGGCTTTCTTCCAGCCATATTAATATCGCGATACAAGGCCATCGAAGTGATAAAGGGAGAAGTCAGGACACGTAGCAAGATGGTTTTCAGCAAGGTTTTCATCTTTCTTCAGTGCCTTGTAACAATGGTAGTTCTGACGGTTTCCATGATTTACGTCTTCCAATACCGCAAACTGGTCCGGCTGCCACTTGGCGTGGATGCGGAAAATATCTATTACCTGTATGGGCCATACGCTCACCACGAACTCGATCCGGCAATTGAAGCTCTGAGGAAACTTCCTTGCGTCGAGAAAATCGGATATTGTGACGACAAGCCGGGCAGTCTTTCAGAAGCTAGCTTTGTCACCGACGAGTCTGCCACTACCACATTCACCTATAACACACCTGCCGGCGCAGAGGAGAGAAAAGGGTACTATGTATCCAAACTTTATTACGACAGAGGAGCCTTCGAAGCTTATGGCTTTAAGGTTCTGAAAGATTTCAGGCGGGAAGGGGACAGAATCGGGTATATTACAGAAAGCCTTGTCGGGCAGATGGGCTTGAACTTGGATAATGTGCAGCTGACCCAGGATCAGATGGACGAATTGGGAATAACCGCATTAGGCGGAATAATAGGGGATTTCAGAGATAGCTACTATCACGACAGTCCTACATTTGTCTGTATCCAGGACGACTGGTATGAGAGCCAGACAGCCTATTACAAGTCTCTGGCAATAAGGACAACCGGCCATAGTTCAGAAGTTGAAAAAGATATACTGGATTGTCTGAAAAAGACTTTGGATGCTTCCTGGGGCATCTACAAGGAGCCTCATCTCAAAGGCTTTGTTCCGGCTTTGAACAGGGAACTCCTGAAAAGCGAGCTTTCCCTGATGATACTGGTGCTGATGTTTGCCGGCCTGATGCTGGTTCTGTCATTGCTTGGTCTTATGGGTCTGAGCACCTGGTTCATTTCGCTCAAAGAACACGATATAGCAGTAAGGAAGGTTTTCGGAGGCACGGTGTCTTCTGAAACCTGGAAGAATGTCAGAGGCTATATGATTCTTGTTCTCGCTGCTTGCATTGCCGGTGTGCCTCTGGCTTGGTATGTTTCCAGAGATCTGATACTTAGTTATGTGCACCGTGTATCGCTGAGCCCGTGGTTCTTTATTGCAGCAATACTCATCATCATGGCATTCTCGTTTGCCGCCGTAGCTTTGCAGACCCTAAGGGTAACACGCCTCAATCCTGCCGGAGTGCTCAAGAAAGAATAACTGTTCTGAGATATTAGAAAACAATTTTATGAAGAGAAGAGATGTACTGATGAAGGTTTTGTCTTTGGTGGTAGGGCTTGCCGTTGGTATTGTGCTCATTGCCAAGGTGTGCTTTGAGCTTTCCTATGACAAAAGCTATTCAGATGTCGAGAATATTTACCGTATAAGGACCAAATACTCCCACCAGGGAGAACTGCACGATTACTACAACGTAAGCGGTGCAATTCCGGGAGGCTTCAAGAGCGAAGTCCCAGGCGTTATGGAAGGAACCCGTACAACGTTCCTTTTCACCAACGAGAACTATGTCCTGGAAGACGGCAGCATAGTTGCGGCTAAACTGGTATTGGCAGACTCTTGCTTTTTCAGAATATTTGAGCGTCCTGCCCTTACAGGGAATCTCTGCAAGGCTTTGGCCAAGAACTGTACAGCTGTGGTATCCAGGAGTTTTGCAGAGAAGATGGGAGGTGTTGCGCAGTGCATCGGCAAGACTCTCTTCAACGAAGACGCCAAAGACTTGAAGTTTACCGTGGAGGGCGTTTATGAGGATTTTCCTGAGAACGGAACGTTTGACTATGACATTCTCCTGAGTATGGAGAGCTTTTCCAAGCAAAGCACGGAGAACTGGATGGGTAATGACCGTTATCAGGGGTATGTGAAGCTCAGCGATGGAGTTGATCCCCATTCTCTTGATGATGCCATACACAAGATGCAGGAAAATCATCAGCCACTGGAGGAAGTAAAGAAAGCGGGTACCTCCTTATGGTATTACCTGACTCCTTTTGACAAGATGCACACATCAGACCCTGAAGTCAAGAACACGATACGGGTGTTGTCTGTAGTTGCCTTTCTTCTTGTGGTCATAAGCATCCTCAACTATATCCTTGTCGTAATCTCCTCTATGGTAAAACGTTCCAGGGAGGTAGGAGTCATGAAGTGCTATGGCGCGGAGGGCAGGAACATCTACGGGATGCTTTCCCGTGAAGCTACAGTTCATCTGGTACTATCTCTCTTGCTTGCTGCAGTTCTGATTTTTGCGGGGAGAGGGATCGTTGAAAACCTTCTCGGAGTTTCTCCCAAGACACTTATGATACCCCAGAGCATTGCTGTCGTATGTGCGGTGGTGTTTGTGGTACTCGCCATATCGATAGTGGTTCCGGCAAGGCTTTATATGAGAGTTCCTGTTTATGCTGCATTGAAAAACTATACTGAAAACTCCAGGCGGTGGAAGATGATTTTGCTTGGCGTGCAGGTTTTCATCAACGTGTTCATGCTGTCTCTGCTCCTGGTGGTTTCCAGGCAATACGATGCCCTGTGCAATGCAAATCTGGGGTATAAGTATGACAACCTATATTTCGTAGGACTTTATGATGGAGACAAAGATTCTCAAAAGCGAGTGGCGGCCTCTCTCAGGGAAATACCTTCCGTAACTGGGGTGGAGGCCTGCTACGCTCTTCCGTTTGAGCATTCCAGCGGAGACAATGTGTGGCTTCCGGACCAGGATAGCGAGCTTTTCAACATAGCAGACCAGTATGGGGCAACGGAAGGCTTCTATGACCTTCTGGGGGTGGAATTCATAGCAGGACGCGCTCCCCGTGATTCCTCGGAGGTTGCCGTGAGCGAGAGCTTCGTCAAGAAGATGTCTGAATTTGCAGACTGGAGCAGCGGTGCCGTGGGAAAGGTCGTGGACATAACAGGGCACGATTTTGCAAAGCAGAGAGAAAACGGTGCTTATCTTTCAGGGTTTACAGTCAGCGGCGTATATAACGATATGAGAATCGGGAGTCTGGTAGAAGGGGATGAGCGCCCAAGCGCCAGGTTCTATGGCTCTTTAGACAAGGACTACGGCTATATGCCATATATTCTGATCAAAGTGCCGGAAATGAGCTCTGAGACATACGCCCAACTTACTGACGCCGTCTCCAAGGCACTGGACGGAAGGAATGTCAAGGTCCATTCTTATGCGGAGAGTATGAGAAAAGTCTACGAAGAAAACCGCAAGATGCGCAACACCATTTTTGCCGGAGCCGTTGTGACGCTGCTTGTCGCCATCCTTGGCCTGATAGGCTTTGTCAGAGACGAATCCCAACGGCGCAGCAAGGAGATGGCAATCCGCAAGATTAACGGCGCCACGGCAAAAGACATCCACAGGTATATGCAGGCCGGCATTATCCGGATTTCGATAATTGTGGCCGTTCTGGCAGGCATAGCCGCTTTCCTGATTGCCCGCAAATGGCTGGAACAGTTTGCTGAAAGAATCTCATTGTCACCGATGCACTTTCTTGCCGCGGCTGCCGCTGTCATCCTTGTCGTGATTGCAGTTGTTGCCATTACATCGCTGAGGATCGTAAATTCCAACCCGGTAGAATCGTTGAAGGATGAATAAAGAGAAAAGCATCATGGCTTCACCTTGTTCAGTAAAGGCAAAAGGTGGATTTGTCAGATCAAAATCCGGCACCACTCTCTTGCCCCTAATCTCATGGATGAGGTCCTGCACAAAAACTAGAGCTTCATTTATGCATGGTTGTCTATTGTTGGTTATCTTCTTCAGGATCGTCTTCTATTTCTTTCATCATTTGTTCAACACTGTCATATTCCTTAACGCGTCCTTCGCTAATATCTTCAAGAGCTTTCTCAAGACCCTTGCTGTCCGAATTAAATTCCCATATTGTCCAACCGAAGCGTTTTGCAAGTTCTCTGGCAAAAGAGAGATCCTTAGGTGGAATTTCAAATTCTATGAAACTTTTTTCGCCATATTGTTCTTCGGGTTCATTGAGTGTTGCCAGATGCCTTTCAGATGGAGTCGGGTATTTTTTAGGTTGAACTATTGGCTTCAGAGATGGAGTGTGATTCTGAACGGCTTTACTCAAAGCCTTTTTGACAAATGCATTGATGGAGATTCCCTCTTCCATTGCTATAAAGGCAATATCTCTGTGAGTATCAGGAGATATGCGTACATTGAATGTGCCGGTATAACTCTTTTCCGGCTTTACGTTGTGATCTTCACAGAATATAAGATAATCGTCAACAGCCTCATGAAATGCATCTGTTATTTCTTTAACAGATTCTCCTTCATAATTGACAAGATCATCAATGCCCTCAAGTTTTCCAAAAAACACTTTATCGGGTTCGCTATATGCGACAGAACCAATATAACCTTTATATTTCAGCGTATTCATGATTAGATATTATTGTTTCTAACGAGTTTGTTTAAGATGTCATTCAAAACATATACTTTAAGTATTTTCCCGGGATGGGGACGGTGGAGTAAGATCTTGCGGTTTTGTTTATCGATATACATTACCCGTGATCCTGAAGTTCTACCCTTGTTGGATTTTGTATATCCGAGCAAGGTTAAAAGCCTTTCAGCCTCTGCAAACGTAAAGTCTGTGGGAAGGCACTTCAATCTTTCAAGTAGTTTTTCTTTTGTTCCCATAATGCAAATGTAACTAAAATATAGTTACAATAAAAATGATATATTAATTAAAATGAAAAGTTATCTTAAATTCCTAAGCCGCAATAAGTTGTATGCATTTATAGAGGCGCTGGGGCTTGTAGTGAGCCTGACGTTTGTGATTCTGATAGGAAGCTATGTCTGGCAGCAGTACGATGTGGCAAACGAGAACCCGGACGGGGACAGGATCTATGGCTTGGGTAGAGACGACCTGCTGGCAATGAGCTGGTGGGACAAGGAGAGCCTGGACAGCATACCCGGGGTGGAGAGCATCACCAGGATCGGCAACGATGGAGGGGAGATCCTCAAGTTCGCCGACAAGGTCGTGATGGGCCGCTCCTGCGAGATAGACTCCAACTTCTTCAGCATTTTCAACTACAAGATACTGGAAGGAGACCTCCAGGATTTCCAGAGCGGAGGGGCTGTCCTTGTGAGCAGGAGGTTTGCTTCAATGATAGATGACGGGAACGGTGTGATTGGAAGGACGATAGGCCGGACTGAATGTGAGGAAGACGAGGCTCCGGTATATAGGGACTATGTGATAGGTGGAATCGTTGAAGACCTTGACAATACGCTTGTGATGTATTACGACATCTTCTTTTCTGCGGCAAAGAGTTCATACCCTAATTACGCGCCTCCATTCCAGAGTTACGGCTCCCATCTGTCCGTGATCAAGCGCAAAAAAGAAGTTGACGAGCAGACCTTCAAGGACAACATCCTCGACAAATGCTACCAGAACTACACGTTCTTCAAGAAGGATGACAATGAAATAAAACTCTACAACTACCGCCAGATGTATTTCCACAAGGCTTCTTATATGCTCAGGTGTGCAGACAAGACCCTGCTCACCCTGCTTACCGTAGTTGTGCTTCTCCTTCTGGCTTCTGCCATAATCAACTATGTGAACCTCAATGTTGCCCTGGTCAGGAAAAGGTCCAGGGAGATGGCGACCCGCAGATTGCACGGTGCCACAAGGGGTGGGGTTGTATGGAAATACATCTCTGAATCTCTTGTCTTTACGACAGTCTGCTTCTTGATTGCCGTGGCGCTGGCTTACCTTCTGGTTCCTTTTATGCGAGCGCTTCTTTCCGGTAGTCAGCTGGCGGGGCAGGACGTTGGACTCAGGTTTATCCTGGATTTCAAATATGTTGCGGCTTATGTGCTGGCTGTATTTGTGTTTGGAACCCTTGCAGGTCTGCTGCCGGCCCTGGAGGCTTCCAGGACAAAGCCCATAGACATTATCCGAGGAACCTATGCCAGAAAAAGCAGGATGGTGCTTGGCAAGTTCTTCATTGTATTCCAGAACATTATCTCTGTTGTCCTGATAGCCCTTGCCCTGGTTATGGAGATGCAGATGAAGCATCTGATGCAAAGACCGATGAACTTTACATCCGACAATCTGTATGTTCTGGCCGGTCCGGGAAGAGTGGATAACATGCGGCCGTTTGAGGAGAAACTGCGAAAACTTCCGTTTGTTGAACAGATAGGATACGGCCGGGGCTTCCCGGGCAACATCAACTGGAGTATAGGCAGGAAGATGGATGTGGGCGGAGAGACGAAGGAAGTGGATCTGCAATTAATCGGATGTGATTCCACTTACTTCCGCCTGCTTGGATTCAAGGTGCTGGAAGACTTCAGCCATCCTCTTTCCAATTCCCTGTGGCTAAGCCAGACGGCTTATCGTGCAGCAGGCTTTACGAATGAAGAAGAATCTTCATACTTTGCCCGCACCATGAGAATGAACAACATGAGTGCAGATTATGTAGGCGGCATTTTCGAGGATACTCCGGCAGACCGCGTGGAGGCTTCTGAAAGCAACGGGAGCATAGGAGTTTTAGTGCAATATCCGGAGAACCTTGTTTATGCCTGTGACCCTCTCATAAAGGTCACTCCAACCGTGGACAAAGATTACGCTGAGAAGGCCATAATGGATGCCTACAGGGAATATATGGAAGAGACCCGCGGTTTCTACAACGAGCCGTATATGAAAGGGTTCCTGAATGATATCCTGGACAAAAAGATGGCTCCTGCAGTCAACACTATGAGGCTTCTGGAGCTGTTCATGGTCCTTGCCGTGATGATCTCCCTTCTGGGGCTGCTTTCAATGAGCGCCTACTACAGCGCCGAGAATACAAAGCAGATCGCTGTGCGCAAGGTCTTCGGCAGCGACGTCAGGAAGGAGACGCTCCGCTCTGTGAGGGAGTATCTCATTCTTGTCCTTATCGCGATAATAATAGGGATTCCGATTGCCTGGTACCTGGGGCAGAGGTATCTGGAGCAATATTCATACAGGATAGGGGGAATTCTGCAGCCGATTTTGCTGGCCGTTTTACTGACAGCCGTCTTTGCCGCCGCATCCGTGCTCTGGCAGGTGGTAAAGGCTGCAAAGGCCAATCCGGCCGAGGAGCTTAAGAAAGACTGAGCCAGAAAAATTGTATTTTTGCATGGTATGAAAAGAGGCAAGATACTGGTCGTTGATGACAATGCGGGAATAAGGGGTGCGCTGAAGATTCTCCTTCCTTCTCATTTTGCGGAGGTAGAGCTTCTGGCTTCCCCTTCCCGGCTGATGACCAGTCTCCGCGATTTCAGGCCGGAGGTGGTGCTGCTGGACATGAACTTTTCCGCTGAGGTCAATACCGGGAACGAGGGGCTTTTCTGGCTTGGAGAAATCCGCAAGGCTTATCCGTCAGTTAAGGTTGTGCTCTTTACCGCATATGCGGATGTTGCACTGGCTGTTGAGGGAATGAAAAGGGGGGCTTACGATTTTCTTGTGAAGCCGTGGGAGAACGAAAAGCTCATAGAGGTGCTCACCGGGGCCTACAAGGCCTATATCTCAGAGTCGGGCAAAGACTCCAGACGGCGTTATTCGCAGGGGATTTTGCCTGGAGAGGACTCTGTTGCCGGACAGATGTTCTGGGGCTCTTCCTCAGCGATGGCTTCTTTGAAGCGAGTGGTTGACAAGGTTGCTTCAACGGACGCAACCATCTTGATTACAGGTGAGAACGGAACAGGAAAGGATGTGATGGCCAACTATATCCATTCAGTTTCCCTGCGCAAGGGCTCTCCAATGGTAGCTGTGGATTTGGGAGCCGTTACTGAGACCCTGTTTGAAAGCGAGATGTTCGGCCACGTCAAAGGCGCCTTCACAGATGCGGTCAAAGACCATACGGGAAAATTCGAGGCTGCTTCCGGTGGCACACTCTTCCTTGACGAGATTGCCAACATACCGCTCGGCGGCCAGGCAAAGCTACTGCGCATCCTGCAGAACAGGACCATAACAAGAGTCGGTGACACCAAAAGCATTCCTGTGGATATCAGGCTGATATGCGCTACGAACAAGAACCTGGAGCAGATGGTTTCAGACGGCACCTTCAGGGAGGATCTCTTCTACAGGATCAACACCTTCAACCTCCACATACCGTCTCTGAGAGAGAGGGTGGAAGACATAGTCCCTCTTGCCGAGAGGTTCATTGCGGAATTTGCCCTCAAGTATCACCGCCAGGTTACGGGACTTACGGAAAAAGCCTCCCTTTTGCTGACCCGCCTTTTCTGGAGCGGCAACATCCGCCAGCTGAGGAATGTAATGGAAAAGGCTGTCATACTCAGCGACGGGCCGCTTCTCGCTCCTGAGGCGTTTGAGGACGAGGCGTCGTCTTCCGGCGGAATGGCTGCATCTTCCGGCAACCTGACATCAGGTTTGGATGTGTTTACTCTGGAGGAGGCTGAACGCCAGGCAGTTGAAGCTGCAATGAAAAAGTACGGCGGCAACCTTTCTCTGGTGGCCAAGGCCTTGGACATAAGCCGCCCGACACTTTATAACAAACTGAAAAAGTACGGGCTTTAGTATATAGTTGAAATGCCATTGAAAGTGGTTGTCATACTGGTTGTTCTGGTGGCCGTGGTTTCTGCGGCCGTTGCTGTTTTGGTGCATTCCGCAAGAATCAGGCGCAAGGTCAACTATATGCTGGATGCGCTGGAAGATAACGAGACCAACTTCCGCTTCAGCGAGGACAAGTTCATAGGCGGAAGGTTCAACAAGACGCTCAACCGCATCAATGGAATCTTCAAGAAAGAGACCCGCACAATCAATGAGCAGGAAAAGTTCTTCGGCTCGCTTCTTGACAATGTGGAAACAGGGGTGCTGGTGTTCGATTCCTCCACCGGACTGGTAAGCTACAACAACAACCGCGCTCTCCAGCTGCTGGGCCTGGCATCGCTGATGAACATCAAGCAGCTCAAGCAGATAGATACTTCACTTGCCGAGGCTTTCCTTTCAGAAGAGAGTTCAGCGGCAGAGAAAAGGCGGGTGGAACTCTATGATGAGAAAGGCGGCAAGACGCTGATGCTGTCCAAGACTTCCGCTACTGTTCAGGGCCGCTCTGTTGAAATCGTTTCCTTCAGCGATGTTACACAGGAAGTTGAAAGCAGTGTGGAGGACGCCTATTCCAAACTGTTGAGGGTGCTCACCCACGAGATAATGAACACCGTAACTCCAATAGCTTCTCTCAGCGATGCCCTTGTTTCATACCTCGAACCGTCATCTCCATACCCAAGCACTTCTCAGCCGCCGGCTTCTTCTCTCAATCCAGTTTTAAATTCCGCTCCGTTGGATAGGGAAGAAACTCTTAAGGCACTGAGGGAAGGGTTGGATACAATAGCCGCATCTTCTAAGTCGCTGATCCGCTTTGTGGAATCTTACAGAAGCATATCCCGCATAGCCGCTCCGGTCAAAAGCGTATTCTATGTGCGGGAACTGTTTAAAGACGTGTTGTCTCTGATGCAGACAAGATTGAAAGACAACGCTGCCGAAATGACTTTTGCAGAGCGTTCCGAAGACGTAATCCTGTTTGCGGACTGCGGGCAGATTCAGCAGATAATGATCAATCTGGTCAAGAATGCCGTCCAAGCCGGCGCACACCACATTTGCGTGGAGGCCAGGATAGATTCTGCAGACAGCACCATCATAGACATTTCCAACGATGGCCAGCCTATAAAGCCGGAAGCGCAGGCGCAGATTTTCGTTCCGTTCTACACTACCAAGCAGGACGGAAGCGGAATAGGGCTGGCAATATCCCGCCAGATAATGCGGATGCACAACGGGCAGATCAACCTCAAGTCATCCACGGCGGAAAAGACAACCTTCAGCCTTATTTTCCGATAAGGCAGTTTTTAGATGATGTAGGAGATTTCCTTGAATGCAAAGCTCTTACGGGAGCCGTCACGGTATTCCAGAACTATGCATGCCGTATCGCTGAGGCCGATGATCCTGGCTTCCACTTCCTTGTTGCTGGCGGTTTCTATGTAGCGGTGGAATTCGTCTTTGCGGTAGAGTTTTTCCAGATACAGACTGTATAGAGTACCGTACTTTCCGGTTTGGCGGTATTCTTCTCTGGCTTGGTCGTAAAACCTGTAGATTTCTGAAACAAGTTCTTCAAGCTCGTCTTTCAGGCAGAAAGCAGGCTGGTCTTTCTTTCCGTTCCTTTCCAGCTCCAGAATCAGCGATGTTGGATTGGGAAGGTCTTTTGGGAATTCCTTCTGGTTGATGTTCAGGCCAATGCCACAGACGCTGGAAGAGAGCATATCGCCAGAGATGCCATGTTCTATGAGTATGCCGCAGATTTTGCGGTCCTGGGCATAGATGTCGTTTGGCCATTTGATCTTGGTTTCCACGCCTTTTGTTTTCAGGTAGCTTTCAAGTCCGAGCGTTACTATTACGGAAACTATGAACTGGTCTTTGGCTAGTATGAAGTCCGGCTTGAGAAGGATGGAAAACATCAGGTTCTGAGCCTCGGCACTTGTCCACTTGTTGCCCCTCTGACCTCTGCCGGCGGTCTGGAATTCGGCTGCCCATACGGTCTTGTCTTTTTCCGTGGGAATGCCTTCCAGAGCCCTGTTATTGGTGGAGTCTGTCACCTTGAGCCATCTTATGTCGGGTTTTTGTGTCATATTGTCGTTTGGTCTTATTATTGTGTAAAAATGATTACCTTTGAAAGTTAATGCGCACAAAGATAAAAACATGACATTGAAAAAGAAAGTAGTAAAAGCCCTTCCTTCCGATATGGAAGTTATAACGGACGCAATTCTGGAAAAGAAGGGCCAGAATGTTATTTCGTTGGACCTTAGGAAAGTGGGCAGCGGAATCTGCGATTACTTTGTGGTATGCAACGCAGACTCCACCACCAATGTTTCCGCCATAGCGGACAATGTGGAAGACCGTATGACAGAGAGGTTGGGCAAGAAGGTTTTGCGCTCTCAGGGCAAGGAAAACCGTTTTTGGATAATACAGGACTACGGCGATATCGTAGTGCATATATTCCAGACCGAATACCGTAATTTTTACCGTCTGGAAGATTTGTGGAGCGATTGTCCCAAGAAAATTTACGAAGATTGACAGATGGCAACAAACAACACTGGCAACAGGAACCGAAAGGCAGGACCTTCCAAAGGATTGTCCAATGTAATGACTTTCATATACATACCCCTGATTTTGCTTTTGGTCTATATGCTGTTCAGCTACAATGGCGGAGATCCCCAGAAGGTTGAATGGTATGAGGTCAAGGAGAATATGATTCCTCAGGGCGATGTAGAAAGCATAGACTTCATCACCAATGAATTCAAGGGGAATGTAACTATCAAGAAAGACCGCCTGGAAAAATACAGCAACCGCTTTGGCGGAAAGACTCCGCAGTACAGCCAGCTGTTCTACTTTCAGGTGCCCTCGTCGTTTGAGGCCGAGAAGGAGTTCAGCGCCATCAGAGACAGTCTTCCTCAGGACCGGAAGTTCAAGTACACCTTTGATGTTTCCACGGACTACTGGGGCAGCATATTGAGTTGGCTCTGGCCCTTGATATTCATAATCTTTACGATTTATCTGTTCTCCAGAATGTCCAGAGGCATGACAGGCGGCAGCGGCGGAGGAGCCGGCGGCGGAATATTCTCCGTAGGCAAGAGCCAGGCCAAGGTCTTTGACAAGAACAACAAGCAGAAGGTTACTTTCAAGGATGTAGCCGGGCTTGAGGAGGCCAAGGTGGAAATCATGGAAATTGTAGATTTCCTCAAGAGTCCTTCAAAATATACCGCTCTTGGCGGAAAGATTCCCAAGGGAGCTTTGCTGATAGGCCCTCCGGGTACCGGCAAGACATTGCTTGCCAAGGCTGTGGCCGGAGAGGCAAATGTGCCGTTCTTCTCAATGAGCGGATCTGACTTTGTAGAAATGTTCGTGGGCGTGGGAGCTTCCAGGGTAAGAGACCTGTTCAAGCAGGCCAAGGAAAAGGCCCCATGTATTGTATTCATCGATGAGATTGATGCAGTAGGCAGGGCCAGAGGTAAGAATGTAGGCTTTTCTTCCAACGATGAAAGGGAGAATACCCTGAACCAGCTTCTTACGGAAATGGACGGCTTTGGAACGAACAGCGGAGTGATAATTCTTGCGGCTACAAACCGTGCCGACATTTTGGACAAGGCTCTCATGAGAGCCGGAAGGTTTGACCGTCAGATAACCATAGACCTTCCTGAACTCAAAGACCGTGAGGCTATCTTTAAGGTTCATCTTCAGAAACTTAAGCTGGATCCGGATCTTAACACGGAGTTTCTTGCAAAGCAGACTCCCGGTTTCTCCGGAGCCGATATTGCAAATGTATGCAACGAGGCGGCCTTGATTGCCGCCCGCCACAACAAGAAGATGGTTGACAAGCAGGATTTCCTTGATGCCATAGACAGAATCATAGGCGGTCTGGAACGCAAGAGCAAGATCATACCTCCGGGCGAGAAGCGTACCATAGCCTTCCACGAGGCTGGGCATGCCACCGTAAGCTGGTTCTTGCCCAATGCAAATCCGCTGCTGAAGGTTACAATCATACCAAGGGGCAAGGCTCTGGGAGCTGCATGGTATGTGCCTGAAGAAAGGCAGATTATGACCAAGGAGCAGATGATGGACGAGATGGCTTC
This sequence comes from uncultured Bacteroidales bacterium, assembly GCA_937899055.1. Lineage (GTDB taxonomy): Bacteria > Bacteroidota > Bacteroidia > Bacteroidales > UBA932 > Egerieousia. The sequence goes on along the minus strand of CALBPX010000035.1, from coordinate 17,383 downwards.
GTTGATAGGTGGCCGTGTGGCCGAGGAGATAATCAACAACAAGATTTCTTCCGGAGCCCTCAACGATCTTGAAAGGCTTACCAAGATGGCATATGCAATGGTTGCATATTACGGAATGAGCGACAAGGTTGGAAATGTTTCGTGGTATAACTTCCAGGAAGACGGATATCAGCTCTCAAAACCGTTCTCTGAAAAAACGGCCGAGATGGTTGACCAGGAAACCAAAGTCTTGATAGACAAGGCACACCAGATGGCTAAGGATGTCCTTGAAAGCCACATGGAAGGCTTTACCCAGCTTGCAAACCTGCTTCTGGAGAAGGAGGTTATCTTTGCCGAAGACCTTGAGAGAATCTATGGCCCGAGGGTCAAGGATCTTGATTCAGCAGAAAGTACTGAGGCCGGAGTGCTTCCGGAAGTGGCAGCCGAATTGGAACAGCCCGAGAAATAATAATTTATGGAAGGACGTAGAAAAGAACTTGTAATCAGGACTATAAGCGGAGCGGTGTTCTGCGCGCTCACTCTTGCGTCGCTTATTGTTGTTCCAGATTATCCCCTGCCTTTTCTCATTCTTTTTTCGTTCTATCTTATCAGGACCAACTACGAATATCTCAGGTTGACCATGGGCAAGGGAAAGGTAGTTCTCAAGATTATGACTCTGGCCGGGGGCATCTGTCTGTTCTGGGGATTTGCAATGTTTTTTGATCTCACAGGGGCTGGGATGTCGTTATCTGATCCAAGTGTTACGCTCTTGCTCCTCGCTCTGACTTTTGTAACTGTCATCCTGCCTGTTGCAGATCTGTTTGACGGAGAAAAGTTTTACATGTCGTTTTCGCTTTCCTCCTTACTGTACATAGTTCTGCCGTTTTCTCTGCTTGTTCCTATCTCTACATTCTTTTCAGGCTATTTCGACGGCTGGGTCATAGCGTCGCTTATGATAATCATGTGGATGGGCGATATAGGTGCTTATTGCATAGGCACTGCATTCGGGCAGGGGGAACACGGACATAAACTCATGCCCTCTGTTTCGCCCAAGAAATCATGGGAGGGAGTGTTTGGAGCACTGGTCTTTTCTATTGCCACAGCTTTGATTCTCAGGGCGTTCAACCTGCTGTTGCCGGCTTTTCCTTATTGGCTCAGTGTTTTGTTTGCCCTGCTGGTATGTGTCTTTAGCATACTCGGCGATCTGGTTGAGAGTAAGCTCAAACGCAGGTTCCAGATTAAGGATGCAGGCCGGATAATGCCTGGGCACGGTGGGCTTCTTGACAGGTTTGACAGCGGCCTTCTGGCCTTTCCTGTAGCATTCTTGTTTTACTTGGTATTGTCTTTAGTTGCAGTATGATACACAAAGAAGGCCGCATACCGGTGGTAATGACATTCATGGTTTTAGGCGCTTTGGCGGTCTTGGTAATGCTGATTTTCGGCATCAATCTGCCAACTCTGTTTTTTGCCGCCGTTCTCCTTGTATTGTTCTGTCTTACGGCCTATTTCTTCCGCAATCCCAATCGCCGGGTAAAGCAGGTGCAGAAGGGCGAGATTCTGTCTGTTGCAGACGGAGAAGTAGTTGAGATAAGTGAAGAGGAGGAGAGTGAATTCATGGCCGGGCGCTGCATCCGTATTTCTGTTTTCATGAGCATCTACAGCGTGCATGTCAACTATTTCCCAATCAGCGGAGCAGTGGTTTACAACAAATATCATCCTGGAAAATATCTTGTGGCATGGCATCCGAAATCTTCTGAAAAGAACGAACATACTTCCGTGGGAATCAGAACAGAAGACGGAACTGACATTTTTGTCCGCCAGATTGCAGGCTTTGTGGCCCGCCGGATAGTCTGCTACGCAAAGGAAGGAGGCTCCGTATATGCGGGGCAGCAGTTGGGCTTCATAAAGTTCGGAAGCAGGGCCGATGTATTTCTTCCGTTGGGTTCGGAAGTTCTTGTAAAAGAAGGCGACAAAGTGCGTGCCTGCCAGAGCGTTATAGCAAAACTCAGACAGCTGACTGAAGTTTCCTGATGGCCTCTGCCGCATCCGGTGCAGAGAAAACGGCGCTGCCTGCAACAACGATATCTGCTCCGGCCCGGGCTATTTCACCTATGTTTTCTACAGTTACTCCGCCGTCAACTTCTATCAGGCAATTAGGGTTGTTCTGATTTATAATCTTCTTAAGCTCAGCAATTTTCTTAGTTGAATAGGGGATGTATTTCTGGCCTCCGAACCCCGGGTTCACACTCATGACCAGAATGTAGTCTGCAACCTTTACGATGTCTTCCAGAAGACCCACTCCGGTATGGGGGTTGATAGCAACTCCTGCCTTCATACCCAGTTCCTTTATTTGGTTCACCGTACGGTCCAGATGGTTGCAGGCCTCGTAATGTACGCTTATTGAGCTTACTCCATAGGACTTGTAGTCTGCAAAGAACTTCTGCGGTTCCACAATCATGAGGTGTGCTTCCACCGGAATTCTGGCAAACTTGCAGATGGTCTTTACAACTGGAGTTCCGTAGGAGATGTTAGGAACAAAAACACCGTCCATAATATCCAGGTGTATGATGTCGGCATTGGCGTTGACAAGGTCTATGTCTTTCTTCAGGCACGAGAAATCTGCGCTGAGCATCGATGGGGCTACAATCATCCGTTTCATGAGGTTCTGTTTTTTTAATATCCGTTGTCCCAGTAACTTGCGTTCTTCTTGTATTGGAGCAAATCTGCAAGGGAAGAGGCGTTTGCGCTTATTCTGAAACTCCAGCTTTCCCACTTTCCGTTAGGAATCCAGGAGAAGGCTATGTTAAAGCAGTGGAGGCTGAACGACCCAGAGAGCTGGGTGGTGGTGAGCTTCATCTTGGCAAGATCTACACCGGTATTGAGCGAAACCCTGAGGTCTTTGTAAATTGTAAGTTGAGAACTTACTCCAAGTGTCATGGAATGGTTGTTACGGGTAATGAGCTGGTTGTTGGTGTACTGATAAGACTTGTAGTACGAGTAGCTGTAGCTCAGGTTTACGCTCCAGGGCATACTGGGGTCATAGTAATAGACCCATCCTCCGGGTATGTATTCTCCGGTAACCGGATGGTAGAATATTCTCTGATAGGAAGACGAACTGGAGTTTGTGCCGGCCCTGGTTGGCTGTATCATTCCGCCTTCGGGCTTATATTCCTTTCCCCACTTGCTGCTTCCGGTTCCGTTGAACGAATAAGATGTAGAAAGACTGGCTCCGGTCATCCTGAACGGCTTGAAGCCTCCCGTTGTGATATTCAGCTTATTGTAGCGCTGCCCCCTGTAGTCTATGGCATAAGGGTCCAGCGTCATGTTTCCGGAAATTCCCAGCTTTCCAAAAACCGTAGTGGTCATGTTTACGGAAATGTTGGACAGCTTCATGGAATCGGCCAGGAAGTTATAGCTTCCGTTAAAGTTGAGCTGGTCTATGAGTTTTATCTTCTTTACGCCCTTTCCGGTAGTGTCTCTCTGCGATTTGACCTTGGCTTCCAGCGTATTGCCAAAACTGAATGACATTCCTGCATTTTTGCCGGTGCCGGGCGGGGAGTAGAGTTGACCCGCATATTTGTTGTAAACTACAGAATGAGTCTTTCCGTCTGAATCAACATATTCATAGGTCCTGTAACCGTTGGCTCTGGTACCCAGTTCCGGCATGTAGTTGAAGCTTATGCTCGGGGTGATTATATGCCTGGCAGCCTGTATTTTGCTGTTTTTGCCAAAATTGAACAGCCCGTAGATCCTGGTGTTGAAAGACAGGTTGAAGTTGTAGGTCTGAGTTACTCCGAACGTGCTGAAAGGGTCTGAGTATTCGGTAACGGCCTTCTTCAGCCTTGTGTCGTAATACTGGTTCGTCTGGGAAAAATACCAGTTCATGCCGTAGTTGACACCCGGCGAAGCCTGAATGTATCTGAGAACCGTAAAGGTAGGCAGACCTATGGTAAAGGTGTGTTGCAGACCGTTACGCATCTTCTTGAAGAAATCCGGCTTTCCTACTTCGGAGCTCTTGAAATTAATCTTGTTGTCAAAGTGGGCCGTATAGTTGAATGTTATGTCTTCATATAACTTCTTCTTGCCAACCGCTACCTTCCTCTTGAAGGGGTTGATCCTGCTTACGGTAAAGGTAAGGTTAGGCAGGGTTACGGCATAGGAGCTGTCTCTGGAGTTCTGACTGTGCAAAGCGTTTACGCTGAGGGAGAACGGCGTTCCCGCCCAGGTCTTTCCGTAAGATATTGAGGAAGAAATCTGGTTTGTCAGAGCCTGGTTGATGGTGGTGGAATTGTACCTGCTGTTAGACGGAGAAGAAAAGTTGACCGACGCCCTGAATGTGGTTCCGGGCCTGGATTTGGCATCCTGCTGATGGCTCCAGTTGAGCGAAAAGTTGGTGCTCTTTGCATAGTCCGGCTGCCTCTTTTCTCCGGTTATATCTACCGAATAAGTTCCCTGAAGTGTTCCGGTAAATTTATATCGCTTTGTGTATCTGGTATTTATATTTGTAGCCCAGGAGCCTTTGCTGTAAAAGTCAACGGTTGCGGCAATATCGGCATGTTCGCCCAGCACAAAATAATAGCCCAGCCCCTTCAGATAGAATCCTCTGGCAGTTTCTTCGCCGTAAGAAGGGAACAGCACTCCGCCGCTGCGGTTGCTGATTCTGGGTACAAAACCGAACGGAAGGGCAAACGGCGTAGGAACTCCCTCTATGACCGTATAGGCGGGGCCGAACACCGTCTTTTTCACCGGCCCGGAATTGATGACCTTGGCCGTTGTCATCTGAAGGTAAAAGTGCGGTTCGTCTGCATCGCAGGTGGTGTATATTCCTCTTGCTATGTTGACGGAGTTGTCCGGCATCTTCTTGATATACTTGCCTTTGATGTTACCTTCTCCCTCCTGCGTCATCATGTTTTTGATTTTGGCCTTTTTAGTGTCAAAATTGTAATAGACGCTTTCCATGGTGTAGGTGTTCTTGCCTTCCTTGAGTTCCGGCAGGCCCTTGACCACTCCCGTGGAATCCGGAAGACCTTTGGCAAACACTGTCTTGGTCTGGACATTATAGGCTATGTAGTCTGCCTTTATGGTGATATCGTCGTACTTGACCGTTACATCGCCGTAATAGTAGAGCATCCGTTTTCCGTCCGTAAGTATTTCTACGCTTGAGTCTCTTCCGGTTGAAAATACCGGCTGCTTCAATGTGGAAATCTGGGAGGAATCTACGTTAAACAGGGAGTCGGTTTTGCTCAGCGAATCAGTAGCGGACAGTGAATCAGTTGTTTGCAGGCTGTCTGCCTTGATTATGGTATCGCGGTTGAGCAGAAAGACCGATTTTGCGGAATGTTTTTTTGCCCCGTGGGGAGTGAATGCAAAGAGGGAACACAACATTAACGCCCCTAGCGCCGCCATAATTGCATTATGTATAATATTGAGTACTCTCATCGGCTTATCTGTACCAGTTTCCGCTTTTATTTATAAATTTGTAGGCAAAGGGCAAATTTAGCAAATATTATTCATGTTCAAATCTTATGCCTTAAAATGTAAACTGGTGGCGGTGCTGCTTCTGCTCTCTGCAATGCTCTTGTTTTCCGGAGCTTCTTATGCTCAGGAAGGTGGGCAGCGTGTCAGATGTGTGGTACTGGATCCAGGCCACGGCGGGCACGATCATGGATGTATGAGCAGAGACCGCAGATACAGCGAAAAGAACATAGTCCTGTCTGTAGCCCTAAGGCTCGGAAAGCTCATAGAAGAAGAGCACCCGGATGTGAAAGTGATATACACAAGAAAGAAAGATGTGTTCATTCCGCTTGCCGAAAGGGCCGACATTGCAAACCGCAACAAGGCAGACCTGTTCATATCCATTCATGTGAACGCCAATACTTCTACGGCACCCAACGGCTGCGAAACCTATACCATGGGAGCCCATGTGAGCAACCGCAACTTTGAGGTTTCCAAGCGCGAGAACTCCGTAATCAAGATGGAAGACGACTATACCACCCGGTACGAAGGCTTCAACCCAGACAGCCCGGAATCCTACATCATATTTACGCTTCTGCAAAACGCATATTCTGAGCAGAGTATAAAGTTGGCGTCGTTCATCCAGGACGAATACCGAAAAGGGCCGGTGTTCAATAACCGAGGTGTCCGTCAGGCAGGGTTTCTGGTGCTTTGGCGGACCACGATGCCGTCTGTGCTCACGGAAATAGGCTTCCTGACCAACGATTCAGACAAAGCCAGGATAATTACGGCGGAGGGCCAGCAGAAGATAGCCCGCCGTCTGGCCGACGCCTTTACACGCTACTGCCAGGACTATGAAGCCTTGAACTCAGGTCAGACCCCTCCGGATGCTCCCGAGCGGCTTAAGATTGATGAGCCGGAAACGGAACCAACAGATGCGGAAAAGGCAGAAGAACCTGTTACAGAGGCAAAAGCAGAAGAACCTGTTACAGCGGAAAAAGCAGAAGAACCTGTTACAGAGGCTAAAGAAGATATAACTGAAGCATCCGTGTTTGCCATTCAGATTATGGCTTCCAAGAAACGGCTTCCTGCCGCCTCTTCTGAGTTCAAGGGGCTGAGTCCGGTTGTGCGGTATTACAGCAATAATTTTTACAAGTATTGCTACGGAAATTTTTCCAGCCAGCAGGAGGCGGCATCAAAATTGCCGCAGGTAAGGAAAAAATTCAAGGATGCCTTTGTGGTGGAGATAAAAAATGGTAAAATTGTACGCAAATAGCATAAGTGGCACTTTAAATCATAGGGTATGAAAATTTCAAACAGTCAGAAGTTGGGTATTTTTGTAATAGTTGTGCTTGTAGGTCTGTTTCTGGCACTCAATTTCCTCAAGGGGCACGACATATTCAAGAAGAGCAACAGATATTACACTTATCTTCCCAGTGTGGAAGGAATGGTTGCCACATCTCCTATTTACATAAGAGGCCTCAAGGTGGGCTCCATAGAGAGCATAAGACTGGATCCTGTCAAAGACAGTTTCCTTTTGACTTTCAGCATAAAGCGAGATTATCTGATTCCTGCGGACTCCCGTGCGGAAGTTTACAGTTCAGACCTTTTGGGCGGCAAGGCCCTCAGAATAGCCCTGGGAGATTCCAATCTGGAGGCCAGAGACGGAGACACTCTGCGCGGCGAAAACGTACCGGACATGATATCAGTGCTTTACAGCTATGTAGGCCCATTGAAAGTGAGGTTGGGCGAAACTATGGAAAATCTCAACAACACGCTGATTTCCATCAATGAAACCCTGGACTCCTCCGCCCGTGAAAACCTCCATGCCTCCATCAGAAACCTGAACGGTTCGCTGGCCAACATACAGAAGCTTTCAGCATCGCTGAACGGTATGACTCCGGATCTTTCCTCATCGCTGAAGAATATAAACAGCATTACAACCGACCTTTCTTCCGAAGACGGAGACCTGAAGGCGGCAATATCCAATATCAACAAGACAGCCGAGAACCTTTCTGCCGTAAAACTGGCCGAAGCCGTTGACAACCTCAATTCTTTGATCACTCAGATTCAGTCACCTTCTTCAACCACAGGACGTTTGATAAATTCAGACGATCTTCACAACTCGGTTGACAGCCTGCTCAACGAGATAGACGGACTTGTTAAAAAGATTAAGAGCAACCCCAAAAAGTATATTAAAGTAAGTGTTTTCTGATTAGCTATTTAGCAGTATAGTAAACTTCAATGGACTAAGCATCAGGCCGTTGCAAAATCGAATATTTTTTCTGCTTGATTTTTAGTGGTCTTAAAATATTTCTCAAAAAAACAATAGCTGCGGATATTTTTTTTTAACTTTTTATTTACCACTTTTGTTCTGCCAATCGTTGGCATTTTTTGTCTGACAGCATTTAGAAATTTTTAATGGGCGAAAGCAATCACATAGATATTTGGAGGCGGTGTCTTCAGATTATAAAAAACAATGTGCCTGATCCGGTTTACCGGACCTGGTTTGAGCCCGTAAAACCTGTATCGCTGAAGGACAATCTGCTGACCATAGAAGTTCCTTCCGATGCGCACATGCGCCAGCTGGAGGAGATGCCTCTGATAGACATTCTTGCAAAGACTCTCAAGAGAGTACTCGGCAACAGTGTAAAGCTTCAGTACAACATCCAGTATCCCAAGACCACCCTCCAGTATCCGCATCAGAACGAGCAGGTGGCTTCCAACAGGCCGATTCCTTTTCCAAGGAGCGATAAAGAAAGCCTCAACCCTTTCATCATACCCGGAATCAGGAAGCTCACCATAGAGCCTAACCTCAACCCCAAATATTCGTTTGAAAATTTCATAGAGGGCGTCTGCAACCGTCTTGCACGAAGCGCAGGCGAGAGAGTGGCCCAAAGCCCCGGGAACAATCCGTTCTGCCCCCTGTTCATCCACGGAGGTTCAGGTTTGGGCAAGACCCATCTTTCTCAGGCAATAGGACTGAAGGTAAAGGAACTGCATCCAGACAAGATAGTTCTGTATGTAAGCGCCCATGTCTTCAAGACTCAGTACCAGGAGGCGGTAGTAGGGAACAACATCACCTCGTTCATGCATTTTTACGAGCAGATAGATGTTCTCATCATAGATGACGTACAGGTGTTTACCACTCCCGGTACCCAGAACGTGTTCTTCCACATATTCAACTATCTGCATCAGGCTGGAAAGCAGATCATACTTACCTCGGATGTGGCTCCGGGCCGTCTTCAGGGAATAGAAACCCGCCTGCTCCAGAGGTTCAAGTGGGGGCTTTCCGCCGAACTTCTTCCTCCGGACTACGAAACCCGTGTGAAGATATTCAAGGCAAAGAGCGCAAACGAGGGCATAGTTCTTCCGGACGATGTGGTGGAATATCTTGCAAACAAGGTTACAGGAAGCGTGCGTGAACTGGAGGGCACCATCCTCACTCTTCTGGCCCATTCTACTTTCAACAGAGAGGATATCACCATAGATTTGGCTAAGAAGGTTACCAAGCAGATTGTAAATGTAGATTCGTCCGAACTGTCGCTGGAAAAAATCCGCAGCGTAGTGTGCGACTATTTCAAAATTACGCCGGAGCTCATAGTTTCCAAGACCAGGAAGAGAGAAATAGTTCAGGCCCGCCAGATAACCATGTACCTTGTACGCAACCTTACCAAGGCTTCTCTGGCCTCCATCGGAAGCCAAATGGGCGGAAAGGACCATGCCACGGTGCTCCACGCATGCAGCACTGTTTCAGATCTGATTGATACAGACCGCAGTATCCGCAAATATGTTTCTGATCTGGAGCGTCAGCTTAAGCCTGGCAAACAGTTATAATTATCGCGATAATTATTAAACCCAAAAATATTCAAATTATGGACAGCAAAAGAGTTCTTGAAATCTTCAAGGAGATTACAACTGTACCCCGTGAGAGCGGCCACGAGGAAAAGATAATCAAATGGCTTTTGGACTTTGCTAAAAAGAACAATCTCAAGGCAAAGAAAGACAAGGTTGGCAATGTCCTGATTACCAAACCGGCAGACAAAGGCATGGAAAAGGTTCCTACCGTAATCATGCAGAGCCATTCCGATATGGTCTGCGAAAAGAATCAGGGTGTAAAGCACGATTTTGAAAAGGATCCTATCAACTATGTGATAGAGGACGGTTGGATGATTGCCAAGGATACGACTTTGGGCGCAGACTGCGGAATAGGTATGGCCGCACAGCTGGCAGCCCTTACGGATCCTAAGATGAAGACCGGAAAGTTGGAGGCTCTCTTTACCATTTCTGAAGAAACCGGACTGGACGGAGCCGAAGCCCTGGAAAAGGGTTTCTGCACGGGAAAGATTCTCCTCAACCTCGATTCCGAAGACGAGGGCGAACTCTGCATAGGTTGCAACGGCGGAATTGATACTACTGCCATCTTCACCTACAAGCCTGTTCCTCAGACCAAGGAATATCTCAAATACAAGGTCAGGGTATTCGGAAGCCAGGGCGGCCACAGCGGCGACGATATAAACAAGAACCGTGTGAACGCAAATCAGGTACTTGTCAGATTCCTCTACAAGGTTCTTGACAAGCACTGTATGGAACTCTATGAAATAGAAGGAGGTAACAAGCGCAATGCAATTCCGCGCGAGGCTCATGCCCTGTTCGGGTTCCCAAGGAGCGCAAAAGCATCGGTGACAAGGATATTCAATCAGGTAAGAGACGAGGTCAAGGCTGAATATGCCATTCCGGATCCGGGAGTGCAGATGGAACTTGTACCGGTAGAATGCCGTCTGAAGGCTATAGACCCTAACACTGCGGCTTCTCTGATATTTGCCGGAGTTGCCTGCCCTCACGGGTCTTACAAGATCAGCGATACCATTCCTGGCCTGATAGAAATTTCCACCAACTTTGCTTCTGTAAAGATGAAGCCGGGCAACAAGATTGTCATAGGTTCAAGCCAGAGAAGCGCCGTTGTAAGTGAGAGGCGGTGGATGGCTCAGCAAATGGAAGCCTGCTGGGCTATGGCTGGCGCTAAAGTTACTCACGAAGGCGAATATCCGGGTTGGATACCCAAGCTGAATTCTCCTATTCTGGAACACTGCAAGAAGATATACAAGAAGTGCTTTGGCACCGATGCCAAGGTTATTGTAACTCCTGCAGGCCTGGAATGCGGCCTGTTCAGCCTCAAGTTCCCGGATTGGGATATGATATCATTCGGCCCTACACTCAGGGGAGTTCATGCCCCTGGAGAAAAGCTCGATCTGGCATCGCTTGACAAATTTGTAAAATTCCTGCACCAGATACTTGTAACCATAAAGTAGGGGTAATACAGTGAATAAATTGCCGGCCTGAGATTTTGGGCCGGTTTTTTTTGTGTAACATGTTGCAGTTTACATAAATAATGTTATATTTGCGTGATTTTTGAGCGGAGTTCTCCGCAGGAAGTCATAAGATCCGTTATCCGAGATATTCACACAATTAACATAATTGGGTTTTTCAAATACCCTCATAGTATTTATGTACGATATTATTGAACTGAAATCCAAAAGCTTAGAAGAACTTTTGGTAATTGCACAAGAGCTTGAAATTGCCAAGCCCAAATCTTATTCACAGGACGATCTGGTTTACAAAATCCTTGACGAACAGGCTATTAAGGCCGCTTCGGCTCCGGTAGAAAAACCCAAGAAAAGAGGCCGTCCGAGGCTGAAGGAACTCCGCGAAGCCTCAAACAAACCAGAAGCCCCACAGAAGGAGCCGGCACCCGCAGTTTCAGACAGTCCGGCAGCTGAGCAGCAGAAGCCCCAGCCCCAGAAGAGGGGGCGCAAGAAGGCCGAAAACAAGCCTCAGGCTCCTGCAGCCTCTGAGCAGACTCCGGTCCAGCAGCCGCAGGTCCAGCAGCCGCAGGCTCAGTCTCAGCAGCCGCAAGCCCAGCAGCCACAGGACCAGAAAGCTCAGCAAAAACAGAAAAGGCCCAGAATCCAGAAATCCCAGCCGCAGCCTCAATCCACAGAAGCTGAGCCAGTAAAGGTTCAGGACAACGGACAGCCAAATGCCCAGCCGAATGCTCAGCCAAATGCTCAGCCCAAGGCCCGTCAGGACAGGCCGCAGCCCAAGGAACAGCAGCCTAACCCATCTGCAGAAGGTCAGCGTCCGAAAGAGAATGAGGAAAAACCTCAGAAGATTGAATTTGAGGGAGTTGTGAAGGCAGAGGGAGTGCTGGAGATCATGCCTGACGGATATGGATTCCTGCGTTCATCAGACTACAACTATCTTAATTCACCAGACGACATATATGTATCGCAGAGCCAGATAAAACTCTTTGCCCTCAAGACAGGCGATACCGTTTTTGGAGAAATAAAACCTCCCAGAGAAGGCGACAAATACTTCCCGCTGGTCAAGGTAGATTCCATCAACGGCCGCGATCCTGCTTTCATCCGCGACAGGGTTCCGTTCGATTTCCTTACTCCTCTGTTCCCTGACGAAAAGTTCAACCTTTTGGGCAATGGACACAACAACCTCTCTTGCAGGGTAGTAGAGATGTTTGCTCCTATAGGAAAAGGTCAGAGGGGCCTCATAGTGGCTCAGCCCAAGACCGGTAAGACGGTTCTTCTTAAGGAAATTGCCAATGCCATAGCAGACAACCATCCGGAGGTTTACCTCATAGTCCTTCTTATAGACGAGCGTCCTGAGGAAGTTACCGACATGGCCCGCAGCGTAAAGGCCGAGGTTGTGGCCTCTACTTTTGACGAACCCGCTGAAAGGCATGTAAAGGTTGCCAGCATTGTTCTGGAAAAGGCCAAGAGGTTGGTTGAGTGCGGCCATGATGTAGTAATACTTCTGGACTCCATCACCCGTCTGGCAAGGGCCTTCAACACCGTTCAGCCTGCCAGCGGCAAGGTGCTCAGCGGCGGTGTTGATGCCAATGCTCTTCACAAGCCCAAGCGTTTCTTCGGAGCTGCAAGGAATGTGGAGAACGGTGGTTCTCTTACCATAATTGCTACGGCCCTTACCGAAACCGGCAGCAAGATGGACGATGTAATCTTTGAGGAATTCAAGGGAACCGGCAATATGGAACTCCAGCTGGACCGCAAGCTCTCCAACAAGAGGATATTCCCGGCAGTAGATGTAACACTCTCATCCACAAGACGAGACGACCTGCTTGTAAACAAGGAGGCCCTGAACCGTATCTGGATTCTGAGAAACTATCTTTCAGATATGAACAGCGTGGAAGCCATGGAATTCATGAAGGCCCGTCTTGAAAAGACTGCCTCCAACGAAGAGTTCCTGGTAACCATGAACGGCGATGCTCTCAAATAGCGGCGCCCTTTGATTTCTGCCCTTATTTGACGGCTATGATATCTACTTCTACCATTGCACCCTTTGGCAGGGCTGCAACCTGGTATGCTACTCTTGCAGGATAAGGTTCTGAGAAGAACTGCCCATAGACTTCATTGAGCGTTCCGAAGTTTGCAAGATCCTGCAGGTAGCAGGTGACTTTTACTGCATCGCTCATCTTGAATCCGCCTTCTTCCAGCACGTTTTTGAGATTTGTGAATACCTGGGTGAGCTGTTCCCTGAAACCTCCCGGAACAAACTCTCCTGTTGAAGGATCTATAGGAAGCTGGCCTGATGCATAAATTGTATTGTCAGCGATAACTGCCTGGCTGTAAGTTCCTACAGCCGCCGGTGCCTTTGGGCTTGATACTATTTTCTTCATATTCTCAATGGTTTATCTTAGGTAGTGTAGCAGGAGTTCTAATTCTTGTAGGCGTCGAGCAGCTGCTCGGCAGCCATGAAGGAATCTATCTGTCCGGCAAGAACCTGCTGTTCGGTCTTCTGGATGGCTTTTTCTATCTTGGGGTTATCGTAGAAATCGTTTTTGAGGGTTTCGTTGATGTGTTCGTACATCCAGTATTTTGCCTGCTGACGGCGTTTAATGTCGTAGTAACCGTTCTTCTGTACAAGCTTGAAATATGCCTCAATCTTTTCCAGAATTTCAGGAAGGCCTTTCTTGGTTACCGCCGATGAGGTAACTGCCGTAGGAACCCAGCCGGAATCGGTAGGCGGGAAGAGATGGAGGGCATTGGCGTACAGGGCTTTGGCTCCCTCTGCCTTTTCTTCGTTGCTGCCGTCGGCCTTGGTTATTGCAATGAGATCGCTCATTTCCATAATGCCGCGCTTTATGCCTTGCAGATCGTCTCCGGCACCGCTGAGCATCAGCAGCAGGAAGAAGTCGCTCATAGAGTGGACGGCTGTTTCGCTTTGCCCCACGCCTACGGTTTCTATGAAGATTACATCGTAGCCGGCGGCTTCGCAAAGGAGTATGGTTTCTCTTGTCTTTCTTGTAACGCCTCCAAGGCTGCCTGCACTCGGCGAGGGCCTGATGAAGGCCTTAGGGTCTTTGGTCAGGGTTTCCATTCTGGTCTTATCGCCGAGGATGGAACCCTTGCTTCTTTCGCTGGAAGGGTCAACTGCCAGAACGGCAAGTTTATGACCGGAGCTGGTGATATAGCCTCCGAAGGCTTCTATGAAGGTGCTTTTGCCGGCTCCCGGAACACCGGTTATACCTATTCTCATAGTGCGGACTTTGCTCTTGCGGATTTTTTCCTGACAGCCTATAATGATTTCCTTTGCCAGGGCCCTGTGCTCCGGATTGGAGCTTTCTATTATGGTTATGGCTTTGCCCAATATGGCCCTGTCGCCTGCAAAAATACCTTTCAGATATTCTTTGGCGGTAAGCACGGACGGCTTTTTCTTTACAAAGAAGTTCTTGATGTAAGGATTTACGGTAGGCTGGGAATCAACTCCTTCGTTAACTACCAGAGCGGTATCGTTCTGTTTGCTTTTCTTCGGAGGCCAGTCCTCGGTTGTAGCGTCTATCTTGTTGCTCATCTTGAGTGTCTTGTTGGTCAGTGCAAATATAAGCAGTATTTGTCAATAACCGGACACCGGCCAATCAGTCAGTTATGGTTCCGTTCAGGTAGAGGATCACCAGAGGTCTGTCGGGGCTGTTGGTTACAAGGGTTATCACAAAAACCATGTCCGGCTCTGCTTTCCGGACGGTCGTTGTTCCCGTCATTACAGCCTTGCCGCCGGCCGGAACAGTTGAAGGACAGTGGATTTCCATTTTCTGGTCACCGGTTTCCACCTTGTAGATCCTCAGGGCGGTCTTGCCCGGGTTGCTGATGTTTGCCTTGAAGGAAACCGTACTTCCTTTCTTTACCGTACCAAAGGGGAATGAGCTCTTGTCCAGGAAGATCTGCGGTGCTTTTTCTATTTCTTCCTTACTCAGCGATGTGTAAGGGGTAACAACTGTTGCTTCTGCGGAAAGAGTTCCTGTCTTGATTTTGTTGCACAGCAGGGTTGCCCTGTAGATATTCCTTCCCCACCTTTGCTTTCCTTTTGCGGTATTGACAGTGTAAGAGATTGTTGCGCTTTCCCCAGGAGCTATTACGGAAGGGGAGACGGATATCTCCAGAGCCGGATCCGTATCGCTGAAGCTTACAGTTACACTCTTCTTGGACAGGTTTACCACATTCTCCTTCATGGCTTTTTTAAGGCCTTGCTCTATCTGTCCGGCATTCATCAACGGGGTTTTCATGCCCAACGGCCCGATGTGTGAGGGGTAGAGCTCGCCGAGAGGTTTTTCCTTGCTGTAAGCCACACCGGTAATTCTCAGCAGTATGGGTTTTTCAGACGATGACACATAAACAGTCAGTGTCTTGTCAAAGGGGTAGGCTCCCTGGTCGTTGAGGAAGGTTACGGTTATGCTCCCACTTTCACCCGGGCGGATGGGGGCCTTGTTCCACTCCGGTACAGAGCATCCGCACGAAGACAGTATGTTGTTGATTACCACTGGTTCAGAACTTACATTGGTGTATTTGAATTCGCACTTCTTCTCTCCGCTTCCGGCCAGTATCTTTCCGAAGTTGTGCACCACCTTGTCAAACTTCAGCGATGTGGTATGCCCTGCCTGGGCCATCGCTGAGCCAAGGACCACACATACAGCCAAAACTGAAGCCACTACTCTTGCTGCCGGTATCCTGATATTTCCAAAGTTTCTCATTACAGTTCCTCCTTTTATTCCCTGTTATGCAAAGATAGTGCGAGACTAGTGAAAAACAAACTTGTTCAAGTATGTACACTGCATTTACATAGATTATAGAGGTCCTATTTTCTGGGATCACTATACTCATCTTCTGGATCATACTTCGTAATAAGAATTGTCACAATCTTTCCTAGCCAAACCCACACTTGAAGGCCCTCTTTGTCAAAATCATATACTATTTGATTCTCGCCATTTTTTTTGTATCCCTTATGAACATAGATAACTTGACTTTGACAAGGCACGCTATTCAATAACTGAAGAAGGGCATCAAATGTCATCCCTATTAAATTCTTTCCCTTATACCAACATTCTTTGTCACAGCAAATAACATCTATGAAGGATGAGATGCACCATGCTTCAATGCTATAATCATAGAAATAATAGCAATGTTTATAATAATCATTTTTGTCCGTTTTAACTGTCCTATGTTTTATTCTAATATATTTTTCTATATTGTCTCCAAGTAAAAAGGAACCATAAGAATGATTAATATACAAGTAATTCTTTTTAGCGTTTACTGTCTCTGCTGTGTTCTTCGCCTTTCTTTTTTGATTCTGCATTTCTTTTAATATTCTTGATTTTATTTTCGATTTTATTACGCTCCTTCTTGCTTTGAGTCTGAGCCGCTTTTTCCTCTAATTGTCTTATTTGTTTCTCTGATTTAGAGAGTGCCCTTCCCCCGTCTCCATGTCTTTCGTTTTTGCCATTATCTTTAACTTTGATTGTTTTCTCAAAACTAGAGGTAGTTCTTTCAGTTTGGTTGTAGATGTGTCCTTTTTTATCAGACAAATTTTTTGAAGCTGAGAATGACATTCCAGCACCATGTGCTGACAAAGCTGCACCTATTATGAACTCCCCACCTCCTACAGCTACAGCGACAGTGGAAGTCCCTCCAGATGGGAGTTCTGCAGCGAGACTTATGCTAATAGTAATATCTCCTATGCCCATCAATCCCATACCAGAATCACTTTCAATAGCCCCAGTAGCAACACTTAAAGCGTCACCCATTGTCAATCCCTTATTAAAATCATCGGCATCTTTTACTCGCGTTGCCGCAAATTCTCTAAAATTGGTAAATCCCCACCCAAAATTATCTGCATACGCGGCTAATAAACCAAGAATATAGTCCCAACCATCTTCTCCTTTAAAATCAATGTATTTTATAGGATTGTTTGATATATACCCATATGGAGAATAACTATTATTCTTTTCCGCCATCGGATCCGCTCCGTTCCATCTTGCAATCACTGGGTCCAGTATCCTTGCTCCATAATCTACAAACCTTGTCTGTGCCACCATTTGGAGTTCCTTGCCGTTGTAAAGCAGGCGGTAAGGGAGAAACTTCCCGGTAGGGGATGATACTGCCGGATAGTTGCCGCTGTTCTGACTAAGATCAACCAAAGATTCCGGCATCCTCACCCTGTACTTGTCTGACAGCGCTGGATAGTTTCTTCCGAGGTCTGTCCTGAGGCCATAGGGATAGTAGTCGTTCCTTTCCAGAGCATTGCCCAGGCTGTCCGTTATTGTTCTGATGCTTCCCAGATGGTCTTTCAGCAGGTAAAGCGTCTCGTATGCGATTGTGTATGAAGTGTCTCCAGAAAAGACTGTCTGCGGTGTTGCGGAGAAGGCGAACCTGGCATCAGAACCCAGAACGTCAGCTGATTCCAGCAAGGTTATATGTTGGATTGTCGTGTCGTTGTTGTTGTCGCCGCCGTTGCCTGAACCGGCATTGTAGTTTTTTCTTGCGAGAGTGAACGGACCGATGTAGATTCTGCTGTTTCCGCAGGTGTCAGCCGTGGAGTATTTTGTTCCATCGGCAAAGTAGGAATAAGTGGCGGTAAGTTCATCCTG
>CALBPX010000034.1 GCA_937899055.1 uncultured Bacteroidales bacterium | reverse complement strand
CTCTTTCCCTACACGACGCTCTTCCGATCTCATATCGGGTGCCGGACTTTCGCTCACGGTAGACGCGCAGCAAGTGATCCAGCTTTGCGTCAAGCTCCTGACGCCGTTCTTCACTCAGCACCTCGCGCTCCTGATAGACGATCTCCTGCTCGGCCAGAGCCTCGCCATAGCGCAAAAATCCATAGAGCAGGCTGAAGAAAACCTGCGTCTTAATCGCGACTATTATAAAGTCGGCATTTCAAAGATGTCAGACCTTCTGGAGGCTCAGATGCTGTACCAGCAGACCAAGGACAACTGTACAGATGCCTATGCCAGGCTACATACAAAACTCCTAATCTACCGTCAGTCACTCGGACGGTAACGACATTTAAAGGCATTTTTGCTGGTGTAAGAACAACTGCCTCCTTGTTTCAGCACCTCCCCTCGGTTAGGTCTTAAGATAAATGGACACCTATTGAGAGTAGATGCCCATTTAAATTCCATCTAATCATTACATAATGACAATGCAAATGTAGGTAAAACTTTCAATCAAACAAGTCTTTCCAAGGCTCACCTGCAAAGTTCCGTGTCTATCTTGTCACAAATTCAATGATTAACTTGTATGTTAAGTTTTCGTTTTGTATCTTTGCCGCATGAACGTGAAGAAGAAGACAACAGTTGAGCTGCTGAATGAGTCAGAGAAGGCATCTCTGTACTCTATCAGCTTCGAGATGGACGGAACCACGGAGTTTGAGAAATTCGTGGCAGAGTTTGAGATGAATGCAACTTACAACAGGGATTATCAGCGCATCATTGCTGCGCTTCAAGCCATCCTGCGCATTGGTGCCCTTGAACGCTTCTTCCGTCCTGAGGGAGGCATGAACGACAGTGTCCAGGCGCTGCCCATCGAGAGTGGCAAATTGAGGCTATATTGTTTGAGGCTTTCGGACCAGATTGTTATTCTCGGCAACGGCGGCGTGAAGAATACGCGCACATATGAGGAGGATCCCAAGCTGTATGGTTATGTTCTGGACCTCCAGAAGTTTGAGAAGTTACTCAACGAAAACATTGAGAAGGGCTACGTGAGCATCGAAGAGAAAGAACTTTCCGGCATAGAGGATATCACATTTGAAATATAGATACCGCAATGAAAAACAAGCAGGAATGGTTCAATGAAAAGATGGCGGCCGTGTCTCCGGAGATCATATCCGAGGTGCAGCTGTCAGCCGACATCATTGCCCGCATCGACGGCGTCCTTAAGCAGAAGAACATGACGCAGCGGGACCTTGCAAAAAAAATGGGTCGGTCGGAAGCGGTCATATCGCGGTGGACATCGGGTTTTCCCAACCTTACACTCAAATCCATCGCCGAGATTTCCACCGCACTTGGCGAACCGCTGGTGAAGGTAACAGATTAAGATGATCAAAGTCCCGTCAAATCCCATAGTCACGGCAGCCCTTTCCGCATTCAGGGTGGGGTGTAACCACCTTGTAATCAATCCTTTAGTGGGTGTTAGCGCAGGATGTGGGCTAATGTGGCAATAAAAAAAGGCATCCGTGAGAGCCGGATGCCTGAAGTGTGCGGGTAAAGGGACTCGAACCCCCACGGATTACTCCACCAGATCCTAAGTCTGGCGCGGCTGCCAATTACGCCATACCCGCAACGGACTGCAAAGGTAAATCTTTTCTGTCAATTTGCAACTGCAATCAGAGATACCATCAACATCAAAAAAACGGATATCATCAGCAGGCGTCTCCAATCAGAATCAACAGAGTATGCCAACATACTCATCTGCAGAAATCATTCACAGGCAACAGCTACAGACATCATACACAGGCGGTAGCTAAAGGCGGACCGTTGTTCAATAGCTTGTGGCTATGCCTATGAAGTCTTCTGCTTTGAGGCTGGCTCCTCCAATCAGGCCGCCGTCTATGTCTTTCTGGCTGAAGAGTTCCTTGGCATTGGACGGCTTGCAGCTTCCGCCGTAGAGAATGGAGGTTTCTTCTGCCATGTCTCCGAACTTTTCTGCAAGGGTGCTACGGATGAAGGCGTGGATTTCCTGAGCCTGCTCCTTGGTGGCTGTTTCGCCGGTTCCGATGGCCCAGATAGGCTCGTATGCAACAACTATGTTTTTCATCTGCTCGCCGGTGAGGTTGAAGAGGACATCTTTGATTTCCTCGGCTACAACGTCAAAGTGACGTCCGGCCTTTCTTTCCTCCAGGGCTTCTCCCACGCAGTAGATAACCTTGAGGCCTTCTGAGAGGGCGAGTTTGATCTTTTCCAGAAGGATGGCGTTGGTTTCGCCGTAGTAGCCTCTTCTTTCAGAATGTCCGAGGATTACATATTCAACAGGAGCTCCGTTGGATGCGCTTCCGACTGAAGCGAGCATCTTGGCTGAAACTTCTCCGGTGTATGCTCCTTTTTCCTTGTCTGCACAGTTCTGGGCTCCAAGAGCAATCTTGCTTCTGCAGAACGGGCACTTGATGGCGGCTATTGCCTGACTGACGGCAAACAGGTGTGTGAATGGGGTGTTGACAATCAGTTTTACATCCTGAGGAACCTGATCGATTCTTTCTGCAATCTGGTTAACGAGTTCAATGCCTTCTGCAAGAGTGGTGTTCATCTTCCAGTTTCCGGCTACGATTTTCTGTCTCATATCTGTTACAATTAATTACTATTCGCCTTATGTCTTTATCAGCGTGATTTGACGCCGCAAAATTAAGAATCTGTTTTGAATATGTGTTATGCCGATGCCATCTATTTGGTTGTTTATGTTGTTTGGGAAGTTGTTTTTGATTAAATTTGCGGCCCTTATGGGCAGTTGGAAGAAGTAGTTGGGTGATGCAGTCGGAGGTTATGTAGGGAAAGATGCAATGTGGGTTATGTAGGAGGAAGATGCAATGCGGGTTATATAGGAGGAAGGTGCAATGAGGGTTATGTAGGGGGAAGATGCCATGGGATATGATAACGGAATATTACAATAGACAGAAATATGAAAGTAACTAGGAAAGAAACACAGCCGCTGACCTACCTTGTAACGGTAGAGATTGAAAAGGCAGAGGCAAACGAAAAGAAAACAAAACAGCTCAAGGAGTATCGCAGAAAAGCAGAAATCAAGGGGTTCCGTAAGGGTATGGCTCCGATGGGCCTGATAGAGAAGCTGTATGGCTCTCAGGCTATGAGCGAGGTCGTAAATGACTTGATTACAGAAGGAATCAACAACCACATAAAGGAAAATGACCTTGACCTGATAGGCGAACCTCTTCCGAACGAGGAACTCCAGAAGAAGATAGACATAGACAAGGACGAAAAGTTTGAGTTCCTTTACGATATGGCCGTGCGTCCCAAGGTGGAGATTTCTCTGGACGAGAAAGACAAGGTTACATACTATGAGCTGGAGGTAAAAGAAGAGGCCCTCAAGAAGTACAGAGACGATATGCTCCGCCAGTTCGGTTCGTTGGAAGACACAGACAAGGCCGGAGAAGAGGACTTCCTGGTAGTGGATCTGGAACAGGGAGAAAAGAAGGTGGAGAAGACATATATCACCCTCAAGAGCATCGCTGAGAAAGACAAGAAACAGTTCCTTGGCAAGAAGGTCGGCGATAGCTTTGACATTGACCTTGTCAAATGCTTCCCGAATGAAACAGACAGGGCTTCGTTGCTCAGGATAGGAAAGGACGAGTTTGATGCCTCCAATCCGGTTTATAAGCTTACAGTTGCTGAGGTTAAGACCTTTGTTCCTGCCAAGATAGACCAGAACCTGTTTGACCGTGCATTCGGAAAGGATGCCGTAAAGGACGAGAATGAATTTGAAAAGGCTCTGGAGGACAAGCTCAGGAATGAGTACAAGCAGGAGAGCGACTGGCGTTTCCGCCGCGACCTCATAGACTACATAGTCAAGAAGGCCAACCTTACACTTCCGGAGGACTTCCTGAAGAGATGGCTTTTCAGAGTCAACGAAGGCAAGTTTACAATGGAGCAGATAGAAAACGAGTTCCCTCTCTTCCTCCAGGACTACCGCTGGCAGATGATTACACGCAGGATCTTTGACCAGCAGCAGATGAATATCACCAAAGAAGACCTTCTGAATGTTGCCAAGCAGATGACTGCCAACCAGTTTGCAATGTACGGTATGCCCAATATTCCGGAAGAGACTCTGGGACAGTATGCCCAGCAGATGCTCAACAACGAAAAGGAACTTAACCGCGTAGTTGAAAGGTGCGAGGAAGACAAGGTTC
Source organism: uncultured Bacteroidales bacterium (assembly GCA_937899055.1). GTDB lineage: Bacteria > Bacteroidota > Bacteroidia > Bacteroidales > UBA932 > Egerieousia. Next base: position 8,242 of record CALBPX010000034.1, on the reverse strand, counting down.
TGGACTATGTCAAAGGCCTTATTACTGCTGATGTAAAGCAGGTTACCCATGAAGAACTTGCAATACTCAGCGATAATGCTGCTATGAAGGCTTCCAAGCCTGCCAAGAAGGCTCCCGCCAAGAAAGCCACGAAGAAGGCCGTAAAGGAAGAGGCTGCCGAGCCGGCAAAGGATGAGGAACCCAAAGCCGAAAAACCTGCAAGAAAAAGGGCCGTAAAGAAGGCTGAATAAACAATTAATATCCGGAGAATTATGATCAAAGACTTTGAGAAGTTCGCTTTGGACCGCAGGGGCATAAGTTCCCTTAAGCTGGACGGCTATGCAGGCTTCAGTGCTGCATACATCAATCCTACCATCATTGAGGAAAGACACCTCAATGTAGCCACTATGGATGTATTCTCACGCCTGATGATGGACAGGATAGTTTTCCTTGGAGTTCCTATCAACGACGACGTGGCAAACATAATCCAGGCCCAGCTGCTGTATCTGGAATCCGCTGATCCTGAGGCAGACATTCAGCTTTACATAAATTCTCCCGGAGGTCAGGTCTATGCCGGTTGGGGAATTTACGACACTATGAATCTGGTCAATCCAAAGGTCTGCACCATCTGTACGGGAATGGCGGCTTCAATGGCGGCCATACTTCTGGCGGCCGGCGAAAAAGGCAGGCGCAGCGCGCTTCCCCATTCTAGGATCATGATCCACCAGCCTATGGGTGGAACTCAGGGGCAGGCATCGGACATAGAGATAGAGGCACGCGAAATCATAAAGACAAAGAAGGAACTCTACGAATCTCTTGCAGAGAATACCGGCAAGACGCTGGAACAGATAGAAAAGGATGCCGACCGAGACTATTGGATGACATCCCAGGAGGCAAAGGACTACGGAATGATAGACGAGATCCTTTCCAGGGCTAAGAAGAAATAATCTTTGCTGCACAGGTTGCAGCCGATAACTGAACAAGATGGCTACAAAGAAAAATGGGAGTACCGTTTCCAAGGTCAGACCCAGATGCATAATCTGCGGCCGGACTGAGCATGACGGAGTTATACTCGTTGGACACGGCCCCGAATGTATATGCACGGAGTGCGTGGAGAATATCCACCGCTACATTACGGAACTCAACACCGATCTCAAGCCTCAGGGAATGTATGCAGATAAGGTCAAGGAAGAATTCAAGCTCCTGTCTCCTAAAGAGATACGTAAATATCTGGACCAGTATGTAATTGGTCAGGACGAGGCTAAGAAATTCCTCAGCGTAGCCGTTTACAACCATTACAAAAGAATACTGCACCAAAGTCAGAAATCCAGAGATCTGGAACTGGAAAAGTCTAACGTACTGATGGTTGGGCCTACCGGTACCGGAAAGACCCTGCTTGCACGCTCCATTGCCAAGATGCTCCATCTTCCGTTTGCCATAGTGGATGCCACGGTGCTTACCGAGGCCGGCTATGTGGGCGAAGATGTGGAGAGCATACTTACGAGGCTTCTTCAGGATGCCGACTATGATGTGGAAAAGGCTGAGATGGGTATTGTATTCATCGATGAGATTGACAAGATAGCCCGGAAGAGCGACAACCCCTCCATCACCCGCGATGTTTCGGGCGAAGGAGTGCAGCAGGCAATGCTCAAGATCCTGGAAGGCAACATAGTGAACGTTCCTCCTCAAGGCGGACGTAAGCACCCGGAGCAGAAGATGATAGCCGTTGACACTTCCAACATACTCTTCATCTGCGGTGGGGCTTTTGAAGGCATAGAGAAAAAAATTGCCCAGAGGCTCAATACCAAGGTTGTAGGCTATGGGGTTCAGGAACGCACAAAGGACATAGACAAGAAGGAACTGTTGCGCTACATAGCACCTCAGGACCTGCGTTCCTATGGCCTCATTCCGGAACTTATAGGAAGGGTTCCGGTTGTGACCTACCTTCATCCGCTGGACAGGACTGCTCTCCGCGATATTCTGACTACGCCCAAAAACGCATTGGTAAAGCAGTACAAGAGCTTGTTCCAGATGGATGGAATCAATCTTGAAATTGATGAAGAAGTACTTGACCTTATTGTAGATACGGCAATCAAGTACAACCTTGGAGCAAGAGGCCTCAGAAGCATTTGCGAGGCTATTATGGTAGATGCTATGTACGAGGCTCCTTCTGCAAAGAAAAAGGAGTTCAGGGTTACCCTGCCATACGCCAAGGAAAAGCTGCTGTCGTTTACCGGCAGCCTGCTTATCACCGGCTGACACTTATTACGACAATGACATACGAGCAACTATACGGTCAAATCCTTAAGAAGCAGAGCTTTCTGTGCGTGGGTCTGGATACGGACCTTGAGAAGATACCACTGTGCGTCAGGGAGCAGGTAAGGGCTGCCGCCCTGCCCGAAGAGGAAGCGGTGTTTGCCTTTAACCGGCAGATTGTTGACGCCACAGCCCCATATTGCGTTGCATTCAAGGTAAATACGGCGTTCTACGAAGCGTTGGGATGGGCCGGCATAGTACAGATGGAAAAGACTGCCGCTTACATCAAGAGCAATTATCCCGATATTTTTCTCATCGCCGATGCAAAAAGGGGAGATATCGGCAATACAGCCAAGCAATATGCCAAGGCTTTTTTTGAAACGATGGACTTTGATGCGGTAACTCTTTCGCCCTATATGGGAGGCGATGCCATAATGCCGTTCCTTAAATATGATGGTAAATGGGTTATAATTCTCACCCTGACATCCAATGTTACGGCAGAGGATTTTGAAACTCTGGAAACCCGCCCGCACACTATGGATGTGGATGATGAAACCCAGACCCATATTCCTTTGTATGAAAGGGTTATAGGCAAGTCCAGGGAATGGGGCACCAAAGACAACATCATGTATGTGGTAGGGGCAACCCGCCCGGGGCAGCTCAACCGCATACGCCATCTGTGCCCGGAAAATTTCTTTCTGGTTCCGGGAGTAGGGGTTCAGGGAGGCCGTGTAGAAGATGTGGCTTCTGCGGGTCTTAATTCCAGCTGCGGGCTCATCATCAATTCCTCCAGAGGAATCTTGTATGCCAGTTCCACGGAAAAGTTTGCGGAAGCAGCCGCCCAAAAGGCCAGGGAAATGGCTTTGGAAATGCAAGCCCATTTGAAGTAGATTATTTTAGAAATCTTTGATACTGAATAATATGAAACGGTTTTACAAATTTTTGCCGATGCTGGTTATTGCGGCATTCTCATTTACCGGCATTTTTGCTCAGAATTCTGCCGACAAGGCTTACAAGCCGGACATGATGCCCAAACCCGAGGTTAAAGCAGTAAGGGTTTTGTTTACCGCTGACCTTCATTCGTGTGCAGAAAAATATCCTGCACTTACGGCCTTTATCAAACAGGAGAGAAAAGCAGCCGAGGACGGTGGCTTCGGAGTTATAACCCTGGACGGCGGAGATATGGCTTTTGGAAGCCTCTATTCCGCTTTCTTTGAGATAGATGCAACAGAATACCGCCAGCTTGCACTTGCCGGCTACGATGCTTTTGTGTTTGGAAACCATGACTTTGATCTGGGCCTTACATCTCTTGCCTACATGTTCTACAACAGGGCAGTCAAGGGCAATTTTGAGAATCCTGCAACCAAAGAAAAGCTTTTGTTCCCTATCAACATAACGGCCAACATAGATGCCGACCTGAATGCCTCCGGAGACGACAGTAAGAATTTTGCCAATGCCCTCAAATTCATAAATCACCAGCCATATGTCATTCTTGAAAGAGGTGGTCTGAAGATTGGCGTGTTCGGTCTTTTGGGGCAAAATGCCTACGAAACCAGTATGGTAAGCGGCAAGATTCTGTATGAAGACCCCGTTGAAACTGCCAAGAAGGTAATTCCTATGATGAGAGCCAAGGGCGCCGAATTTATTGTAGCCCTGTCGCACAGCGGTGCAATGGCAAGGGAAGACAGCGAAGACGCCCGTCTTGCAAGAGAATGTCCTGAGATAAACGTAATCATAAGCGCCCATGACCACGAAGCTCTGTTCCAGCCTTTTATGGTTGGTAATACTGCAATAGTTTCTGCCGGAGCCAACGGAAGTCTGCTCGGCGAAATAGATCTTGTAAAGAAAGCCGGAAAGTATATCATAGGCCAGTATGAACTCAAGACGGTTCCGGAAGACATAGCACCTGACAAGGGCGCTCAGATGTTATTAGATGCCCTTAAAGACAAAGTCTTGGATCAGTTCGGAAAGAGGTTCCACTCATCTCCGTTCGATATCATAGACTCCATAGCTGCTCCACTATCTGTTACAACTGACTCCAAGGGCTTTAATCCAATGGGTTACGATGTTGCCAAGGCAATTTTCAACTGTGCTTACTTCCTCAAAATGGCACAGGTTGACACATCCACTCTTGTAGCCATTGTCCCCGACGGTGTTCTCAGGCAGCAGATTCCTGCCGGCAAGATTACCTACAGCGATGTGTTCAACAGTCTGTCTCTGGGAAGAGACTCCAGAAAGAATCCTGGAAGCCAGCTGATTCTGTGCTACCTGACAGGAAGCGACCTCAAGAAGGTGTGTGAATTCAATGCTTCCTCAGCTATTGACAATCCGGATACTCACATAAGTTTCTACGGCCTCAACTACACATATAATTCTGCCATGCCTAAATTCTTCAGGGTCAATGATGTATATGTCCATGGCAAGAAGCTCGACAAATCGGCTCTTTACTGTGTGGTTACAGACTTTTACACCGCAAGCAACATATCTTTGGCCGGAAGCAAGTCTCACGGGCTGCTATCAATTGAGCCCAGAGATCCAAACGGCAAGGAGATACTTGACATAGAACGCAAGTGCTCCATCCATGGCAACGAACAGGGGTGGTTCCTCGATAACGCCGACATCTCCGAGTGGTACGCCTACGCTGTATATCTCAGAGACAAGGTGATACTCCCGGACAGCTATCCTCTGCCCAACGCCGCCGACAACAGAAGCAACACTCCTTATCTGCTTGGCGGAGCTGTGTGCCTGCTTATTCTTCTGGCAATCATATTTGGAATCAAGGCCATCAGGAAAAAGAAGTGAGCTGCAACCCAGCCCCAGCCTAAGCTTTGTAAAAAATTAAGACGGATGTAAAGAAAATTTACACCCGTTTTCTTTTTGCTTTCTGTCAAACATCTTGTTTATCAGCGATTTATCTTTCTTGGCACGGGAGGTGTTGCTTTTATTGCGATTGAATACAGGTTATGATTAAAGTTAATTCAGCAGGATGTTTATCTGTATGGGCGCTTGTGCTTTTCCTGACTGCTCCGCTGCAGGCTGGTGCGTTTGCCCGGTATGGGGCCTATGGCGGGGGAAGCGCAGGTTTCCCTGATAAAATGACTCTCCGCCAGTGTATGGAATACGCAGTGGAACATTCCGCAAAGGTCAAGGCAGCCCAGGCTGATCTTTCCGATGTCAGGGTAGAGCGCAGGGACGCTGTGCTTAAGACTTTTACTCCGGCGGTAAGTGCATCTTCATACGGTTACTACAACTGGGGCCGCAGCGTTGACCCGGAGACCAACACCTACAGCAACATCAAGTCTTTCCACAACGGATACTCCCTTTCGGCAGGCCTTACGCTGTTTGACGGATTTCAGGCGGTAAACAACATGAAGATTGCCAGAACTTCCCTGCTCATGGGAATCAGCCGGGAGCAGCTGACAGAAGATGAGGTTTGCCTGGCTACGATGGAGGCTTGGAGCAATGTGCTGTATTATTCTGAACTCTCGCAGATTCTGGCCGACCAGGTAATGGCAGCGCAAATGTCGCTCGACAAAGCCAGGAAAGAAGAACGGTTGGGGAAAAAGGCATACGCAGACGTGGTTCAGATGGAAGCCGAGCTTGCAGACAAGCAGTATCAGAGTCTGCTGGCCAAAGGCAAGGCAGATGACGCTTTACTGACCCTTAAAAGCGTGATGATGTGGCCGTTGGATACTCCACTTGTGCTTGATACCGAAGAGCCTTCCCGTCTGGTGCTCACTGCTTCAGAGAACCGGAAAGACATAACTCAGACAGTAGATTACGCTTTGGCTCACAATCCTCAGGCTATACTTGCGGAAGGAAATGTCAGCAATGCCCGAAGACAGCTATCCACGGCCAGGTGGCAACTGGCCCCGAGCCTGAGTCTTAGCGGCGGCTGGTGCACTACATATTTCACATATCCCGGAAGGGCCGGATACACCCCGGTTCCGTTCAGGCAGCAGTTCAAGAACAATCGCGGAGAATACATCCAGCTCAGTTTAAGCATTCCCATTTATAACAGACTTCAGGCTCAATCGTCTGTTAAAAGGAGGAAGAATGCCTACGATAGGGCGGTTGCGGAGAGAGACCAGAAGCTGGCGGAGCTTGAGGCTGAGGTGAAGCGGGCTGCTCAGGACAGAGACAACACTCTGTCTTCATGGAAGCTGGCTCTCAAGAGGGCAGAGGTTCAGCAGGAAGCCTATAAGTTGAATGTCAAGAAGTTTGAGCAGGGCATGATCTCATCCATAGAATATCAGACAGCAGTAAATAACTGGCTTCAGGCCCAGGCCGACCGGCTTCAGGCCCAGCTTACATATATGATTAAGGAAAAGGTACTGAGATATTATCAGGGGCAGAGCTATCTGTCTCAGCAATGATGGGTTGATGAATAGAGTAAAGGAAATGGATAGGGTTTTAGAACAGAAAAAAGGATTCAGAAAGGCTTTTGCAAAGAAGGCTTTGCCTTACTGGCTCGGAGCTTTCGTGCTGTTGTTTGCGGTTTACCTGATTGCAAAGGGCAACCAGAAAACACTCAGGGCAGATGTCAAGTCAATCACAGTCAGCAATGTGAAAAAAGGCGAGTTCAAAGACTACATAAGGATAAACGGCCAGGTTCAACCGATAGTTACCATACAGCTCAGCCCGATGGAGGGCGGAGTTGTGGAGCAGATTCTCATAGAGGAAGGTACTACTGTCCGTCAGGGAGAACCGATACTCCGTCTGCGCAACGACAACCTGGACCTCCAGATCCTCAATGCCGAGGCCGACCTTGCCGAGAAGGAGAACATACTCCGTAACACCATGATATCCATGGAACAGCAGAAGCTCTCCGTCAGGAAGGAGAGGCTGGCTCTGGAGATGGAAGTGCAAAGGAACAAGCGCACATACGAGCAGTACAAGGCCCTGTATGCAGACAAGTTGGTTTCAAGAGACGAATATCTCAAGGCGGAGGAAGACTACAACCTGAGCCAGAAGAACTACCAGCTTACAAAGGAAAGGGAGAAACAAGACAGCCTTTACCGTTCTGTGGAAATCCAGCAGATGAACGAGAGCCTTTCCAATATGCGTATGAACATGAGCATGATACGCCAGAGGAAGAACAACCTTACCGTAACCGCTCCCATTGACGGAGAACTCGGCCTTCTGGATGTTGTCCTTGGCCAGAATGTTGCGGCCGGAACTAAGATAGGGCAGATTAACAACCTGGCAAGCTACAAGATAGAGGCCAAGATAGACGAGCACTATATAGACCGTGTAACCTCCGGTCTGGAAGCCACATTCGAACGCCAGGGAGAAACCTACGGAGCGGAAATCCGCAAGGTCTATCCGGAGGTCAGAGAAGGTAAGTTCCAGGCAGACTTCCGCTTTACCGGCGCTCAGCCGGACAATATGCGCAGCGGTCAGACCTATTACCTGAACCTGCAGCTGGGCCAGAGCGAGGAAGCTATCCTCATCCCACGCGGCTCCTTTTATCAGAAGACCGGCGGACAGTGGATTTATGTCATGGACAAGGACGGAAAGAGCGCAGCCAGACGCAAGATCAAGATAGGCCGCCAGAACCCACAGTACTTTGAGGTGCTGGAAGGCCTGGCTCCGGAAGAGAAAGTAATCACCTCAAGCTATGACAATTACGGCGACAGTGACGTGCTTGTATTCTAAGCTTTGAATACTTTTTGTAATTATTAGAAAAAGAATAAACGAACAATAAGACAAAACACTATGATTAAAGTAACCAATCTCAGCAAGGTATTCCGGACGGAAGAAATCGAGACCACTGCACTTGGCGGTGTTTCCTTTGAAATCAAGGACGGCGAGTTTGTGGCAATCATGGGCCCTTCGGGCTGCGGTAAATCAACCCTTTTGAACATCCTCGGCCTTCTGGACAATCCTACCGGAGGAAGCTATCAGCTTCTGGGAACAGAGGTGGCCACATTGAAGGAAAAGGAAAGGACAAAGTTCCGCAAGGGCAACATCGGCTTTGTGTTCCAGAGCTTCAACCTCATCGATG
>CALBPX010000033.1 GCA_937899055.1 uncultured Bacteroidales bacterium | reverse complement strand
ACGAACACAAAATTACTCTTATTCTTGGTCTTATTTTGTGCTCGGTCAAATTTGCAGCTAATATAAAAGAGTAATTAAACAAATGTCAAGTAATTACAGCAATGAACTAACGTAATCTGTGACAATTCAATATTTCAGTTGTTCCAGATGATTTTTTAGGTGGCCTCGAATCATCTCCATCTGCGGTATTTATAACCGGTTTACTTGAGTACCTTCAGTTCTTTGCCAATCTTGGTAAAGGCGGCAACGGCGCGGTCCAGCTGTTTCTTGGAATGGCCGGCAGAAACCTGTACGCGGATTCTGGCAAGATCCTTTGGAACAACAGGATAGTAGAAACCTACAACATAGATGCCTTCGTCCAGAAGCTTGGCTGCCATCTGCTGGCTGAGTTTTGCATCGTAGAGCATTATGGCACAGATTGCGCTCTGGGTGGGCTTGATGTCGAAACCGGCTTTCTTCATCTTGTCCACAAAGTAGGCTGTGTTCTCGTGGAGTTTGTCCTGCAGACGGTTTGTGCGGCTCATCATGTTGAACATCTCTATGCCTGCGGCAGCAACCATCGGAGGAATGGAATTGGAGAACAGATAAGGGCGAGACCTTTGCCTGAGCATGGCGATAATCTCTTTCTTTCCGGTAGTGAATCCGCCTACAGCACCTCCGAAACTCTTTCCGAGGGTTCCGGTCAGAATTTCAATCTTGCCTCTGAGTTTGTAGAGTTCGGTAGTTCCTCTTCCGGTCTTGCCTACAACTCCGGCAGAGTGGCTTTCATCAACCATCACCATTGCATTGTATTTCTTTGCAAGGGCATAAATCTTGTCAACGGGTGCAACGTTGCCGTCCATTGAGAACACTCCGTCTGTAACAATTATCCTGTAACGCTGCTTCTGAGCTTTCTTGAGGCATTCCTCAAGTTCTTCCATGTTGGCGTTGGCGTATCTGTAACGAACGGCCTTGCAGAGCCTTACGCCATCTATGATAGATGCATGGTTGAGGGCATCGGAGATTATGGCGTCGTTTTCGTCAAGCAGAGGTTCAAACACGCCCCCGTTGGCGTCAAAGCAGGAAGTGTAGAGGATGGTGTCTTCTGTTCCAAAGAACTCTGAAATCTTTTCCTCCAGCTTTTTCTGAAGGTCTCCGGTTCCACAGATGAATCTTACGGAGCTCATTCCATAGCCATGAGTGTCAAGAGCTTTCTTTGCGGCATTGATGAGCCTTTTGTTATCGCTGAGGCCAAGATAGTTGTTTGCGCAGAAGTTCAGTACCTGCTTTCCGCCCTGAACCGTGATGTCTGCCCTCTGAGGCGAGGTTATCACCCTTTCTTCTTTATACAGACCGGCTTTCTTGATGGAAGATAGTTCCGTTCTGAGATGAGATTGAAAATCTTTGTACATATCGTCTGGTGTTTTTGTGTTGTTTCTATAACAAAAGTACTATTTCTGGAAAATAAATGCTAATTTAGCACTTGATATTTGTAATTTAAAAAATTCAGAGCGATGGAAATTAATGTAGTTGATTCTAACTTCAAGGAAGTGGTTCTGGAGAGCAAACTTCCTGTAATGGTGGATTTCTGGGCAACCTGGTGCGGGCCTTGCCGTATGGTGGCTCCTGTTGTTGAGCAACTTGCAAAGGAATATGAAGGCCGTGCCGTTGTGGCCAAGTGCAATGTGGAGGAGGCCGAAGAGGCTCCGGTCAACTATGGTATCAGAAACATACCTACGCTTCTGTTCTTCAAGAATGGGGAACTGGTGGACAAAATGGTGGGTGCCAACACCAAAGAGGCCATAGAGGCTAAACTCAAGGCTTTGCTTTAACCTGAAATTAACCGATATGAAAAAATCAGCAAAATTTACCCTGGCCGCCATAGCGGTGGCTCTGATGCTTGTAGCTATGCCTAAGAAGGCATCTGCGCAGTTCGGTGTGAAAGCCGGTATCTACACATCGCATTTTTCTGACATCAAAGACTTCAAGCTCACGGACAATCTGGGCTTCCAGGCCGGTGTGCTCTACAAGCTCCATGTAACTCCTAACTTTGCCCTTCAGCCAGAGTTTCTGTATGTTGCAAAGAGAAGCACGCTTAAGGCAAAGAAAGGGGAAAAGACCTATGACGGAAGATACGGACTCAAGTATCTTCAGGTACCCGTAGGCATTCAGTACGGTCCTAACCTTGTGGTGGCAAGGCCGTTCGTTCAGGTTGTACCTTATATCAACTATGCAATAGGCAAAGATAAAAATGTAGGAGACTGGGATGATATCAACCGTTTTGGCTACGGAATAGGACTTGGTGCCGGTGTTGATGTGTGGAGGCTTCAGTTCAACGCCAGATACAACTGGGATTTTTCCAAGGTCGGCGATGGCGAAAAGGGCGTGAAGTTCAATGGTTCAGAATGGAGAGCCTCTAAGGCAAGGGGTATAGAATTCTCAGTGGCATTTACCTTCTGAATGGCTTTGGGACTAAGCATAGAAAGCGCAAAACAGTTTTTGGGGTCTGACTTTGAACAATATCGTCAGACCCTAAATACTGCATTGCATACCGATGAACCTTTTCTTGAAACCATAAACAACTATGTCCTTGGAAGCAGGGGCAAAGAAATCAGGCCCGTTCTGAGTCTTCTGACAAGCCGTTGCTGCGGAAGCCTTTCTTTTGAGGGTTACTGCGTTGCTGCTGCTACCGAAATGCTGCATACAGCAACCCTGATGCACGACGATGTTGCCGACGGAGCATCCTTCAGGCGCGGAGCATTGTCTGTTGCAGCCATGTTTTCCGTTCCGGCGGCTGTTCTGACCGGCGATTTCTGGCTGGCTCGCAGCCTCAATGTAATAAACACCAACTGCGGCAGGGAAATCATAAGGAATTTTGACCTTGCAATTCAGACCATGAGCGAGAGCGAGCTTTTGCAGCTCGACAAGGCCGGCAGCCTGGATACTACGGAAAAAGACTATCTGAAGATAATTTACGGCAAGACTGCTGCGTTGTTTGTGGCATCGCTCCGCAGTGCTGCAATTGTAAGCGGAGCTTCGGAAGCAGCGGTTGCCGCAGTAGAAGCCTATGCCAAAAATTTAGGGCTTGCTTTTCAGATCAGAGACGACATTCTGGACTACAGCCCCGGTCTTGATACAGGCAAGACGGCGGGTGCCGATCTGAGGGAAAGGAAGATAACGCTTCCGCTGATTTGCGCCCTGGATAATTATCCGGAGAAGGCTCCGGAAGTCATTTCAAAAATTGGCATGATAGAGAGCGTGCTGGGGCAAAAGACAACGGAAAAAGAAGAGCTTGTAATTGCCGAGGTTACAGATTTTGTACTGAATGGCGGGGGGCTGGAAGGTGCCACCCAAAAGCTTCAGAGTTACACAGATGCGGCCATTCAGGCAATATCGGCCCTGCCCGCCTCACAGGCAAGGTCTATGCTTGAGGGCTTTGCAGAATTTGCAGGCACGCGCGGCAGATGACATCCAGACCTACCGGAATCAGGTCGTCGTCAAAATCAAAATCCGGACGGTGAAGCGGCGCATGGTTTTCTCCGCTTCCGATATCAAAGAATGTGGCTCCCCTGCGAGCCATGTTTGCTATATGGCAGAAGTCGTCGCTTCCCTTGGTTCCTACAAAATTCTCTTCTGTCTGATATCCTGCTTCCTCCGCAATTTTCTTTATCAGCGATGTAGGATATCCGGAATTCATGGTGGCCGGGAAATAGTCTGTAAAAGAGGTTTCCAGACTCAGGCCCCTGTGTTTTTCAACTATTGATGCAGCCTCTTTGAGAATCTTGTTTTTCAGTTCCTCCAGACCTTGGTCTGTGCGACTTCTTGTTGTAGTTGCTACATAGCCTTTGCCGGGGGTGATTCCAAAATCCAGTTCTCCCACGGCTGCGCTTATCACTGTTGAAAAAGATTGCGGGCTGTTGAAACTGTTGATTCTTTCAATCAGTTCAATTATGGCATCGGTGGGGTTGGCGGCCTCCCAGGGTTCGCTGGCATGGGAGGTATGGCCCGTAATGTCCATCTTTATGCCTACCGAAGCCCAGGCGTAGGTTTGCGGATATATTTCTATGGTGGCTTTCTTTATAGACGGCCAGTTGTGCAGGGCCAGGGCATAGTCAAACACAATGTTTTTTTCCTTCATCCAATCGGCCATTTTTCTGGCTCCGGCTCCGGTTTCTTCTTCGCCCTGAAACAGAATGTAGATGTTGCCCAGAGGTTTCAGCATAGCTCTGTTGGATGCTATCCAGCGGGCCAGTCCGCACATTATGGCAGCGTGTCCGTCGTGTCCGCAGCAATGGGCAACTCCATCATAAACAGACATATATGGGCGTTGAACGGCTTCCTGGATAGGCAGGGCGTCAAGCTCGCACCTGAAAAGTACGCTCGGGGCGCTTTCGTTTCCTTTGAACAGGGCTATGATTCCGTGCCCGCCGATATTTCTAAAGAGGGCGTCCGGAGAGCAGGCTTGCAGCACCTCCGATACGATATCGGCGGTTTCTTTTTCGTTTCCGCTCAGGCATGGGCGGCTGTGAATCCTGTGACGCAGTTGTGTGAGAAATTCAATTTCCTGAGAGTCTGCTTTTATGTAAGTTTCCATGTTCAAGGGTTTTATCTTATCCGTCCGGGTATTCTGCCCTGGGCTTCATATTCCAGCCAGTACTGAGTGTTCCAATGGGGTTCGTAAAGTTCGGTGGTGCGGGAGGCGCCGCTGCCCTCCAGACGGAACCCCAGGTAGGTTATGGGCAGCCCCATCTTCAGGAAAAACTGCTCATAGAAGGTCTGAACCGTTGTCAGTTCCGGCGGAAAGGCAGGCTGAACATCGTGGTAGATATCCGTACTGCGGCAGATGGTTTCCAGGCCGTTCTGCTCAACAAGGGCGGCGGTGTATTCATGGAGAAAACGGCTGTCTGTCTTCAGGTGAACCATGCCGCCTTCTTTGAGAATCTTACGGTATCGCTGAAGAAAAAGAACACCCGTGAGCCTTTTCCTCGGCGATTTGAGCTGAGGGTCTGCAAAGGTTACCCAGATGGAGTCAATTTCTCCAGGAGCAAATATCCACTCTATGAAATCTATGTTGGTGCGGACAAACCGGACATTCTGAAGTCCGCTCTGCTCTACCTGACGGGCTCCGGTCCAAAGGCGCGAGCCCTTTATGTCTATTCCAATGAAGTTTCTGTCTGGATAAAGACGGGCAAGGGCTACGGTGTATTCTCCCTTGCCGCAACCCAGCTCCAGGGTTATAGGATTGTCGTTTTTGAAAATCTGGCTATGCCAGGCTCCTTTCAGATGCCAGTCTTTGCGGAAGACTTCTTCCATCTTAGGCTGAAGGAGGCATTTGAATGTGCTGTTCTGCCGGAATTTTTCCAGCTTGCCTATAGTGCTCATTTCTGCCCCTTGTTAGGTCTGGGGCCGTCGTTCCTGCGTCCGAAACGCTGCCGGCCCTTCTGCCTTGCGTTTTTCTTTTTCTTTACTTCGTCAAAGCGGGTGATGCTGTCTTCTCCGGCGGCACTCTTGAAGTCTATTACCTTTTCTTTTCTGCCTCCAGACAGCGAAGCTCCTTTCTTGCCCTGGGTGTTCAGGCTCATTATTTCCTTAACCTTCTTTACTTCAAGCGGATAGGCCTCTTCGGAGTCTTTGTCCGAGTACCGGAACCACATAATTTGCCTGAGAGCGTCGCTCTTGACATGAACCACATCTCCGTCTTCGAGATTAAGTGGTCCGTTCAGGTCAGGAATATTCTCCTTGGCATCTATATAAACTGCTGCCTCGTAGTTAATGCAGCATTTGAGTTTTCCGCACTGTCCGGCAAGTTTCTGGGGGTTCAGCGACAGATCCTGGCTTCTGGCCGCAGCAGTTGTTATGGACTGGAAGTCGTTGATGTAGCGGCAGCAGCAAAGGGCCTGGCCGCAAACACCTATACCTCCTATCAAGCCGGCTTCCTGCCGGGCACCTATCTGCTTCATTTCCACTCTGATATGGAACTCTTCGGCAAAGTCCTTGATGAGTTGGCGGAAATCCACACGGCCGTCTGCGATGTAGTAAAATATGGCCTTTGTACCGTCGCCCTGGAACTCCACGTCTCCGATTTTCATTTCCAGACCGAGGTTGGCGGCCAGAACCCTTGCCCTTATCATGGTCTGATGTTCGCGGGCAATGGCTTCCTGCCACTTCTGGATGTCCATAGGACGGGCCTTGCGGTAAATGCGCTTGAATTCGTAGCTTCGGAAATCTATGTTGTTTCTCTTGAGCTGGTGGGCAACCATTGCTCCCTGAAGAGTTACTATGCCCACATCGGCTCCGTTCTGAGCTTCTACAACTACAATGTCTCCAACCCTTATCACCTGGCCGGAAGTGTTCTGGTATATGCCCTTGCGGGTGTTTTTGAACCTGACCTCAAACAAGGCGTCCATTTCTTCGTCCGGTATTCCCTGCAGCCAGTCGAATACGGCTCTCTTGCAGCAACCCTTGTTGTAGATGCAGCGCACTTGTCCGTTAGTTTCTATGTTTGTCTGACAGCCTCTTTGGCAGTCATAGACAATATCTCTTTTGTCCATTGTCAAATGTTTAGATAGAGAGCATTGCACAAATCGCTGAAGATGAATTTTGCATTCACGTTTCTTTCTATGCACTCTATGGTATCGTTGAATATATCGTAATACTTGTCAAAAGCCTCATTCTTCAGAAGCTTTGCAAGAGCCTCAATCTTTTGCCCGTGATTGGGGTTCAGATATGCTATTTCCTCTTTCCGGAGCTGGATCATATAAATCTGCCTGAGGGTTTTAAGGGCACTCCGGCAGAAGTTCTTCTGAGCCTCCTTTCCCCTTCTTGCAAGGTCGGCTGCCATATTTATAAGGTCCGGCAGGTCCTTTTTTGCGGCAGAAGTCACAAGCTGCTCAAAATCATCAAAATCCGCCGCTTCGTCTTCGCTTTCCTCTATGAGTTCCATAGCCCTTCCGAAACTTCCCTGGGCGCAGGCGGCCCACACGGCGGCTTTATCTTTATCCATGTGGTATTTTTCTGCTATGGCATTGCTCAGCGATTCCTTATCTATGGGCGGAACCTCTATCAGCCGGCATCTGGATCTGATGGTCTGGATGATTTTTCCGGGGGCGTTGGTTATCAGGAAGAAATAGGTGTCTTCCGTGGGCTCTTCTATGCTTTTCAGCAGTTTGTTTGCGGCCTCAAGATTCATTCTCTCCGGCCACATCATCAGCACAACTTTCTGGCCTCCCTCGTATGCGCTGAAACTCAGCTTGTTTATCAGCCAGGAAGCCTCGTTTACGCCAATCAGACCCATCTTGTTTTCCAGCTCCATGGCTTTGTAAAGGTCCTGTTCGCTGAAATAGGGATTTTCCTTTATCAGGTTGCGGAAGATTTCATAATAGGCGTCTATGGCAACCTTCTTGCCTTTTTCTACAATCTGGGTGGTGTTTATGGGAAAGATGAAGTGGAAGTCCGGGTGCGAAAGGTTGCGCACCTTGATGCAGGAAGAGCAGACCTGACAAGAATCGTCCGTGGGAAGGCTGCTGGGCTCGTCGCCGAACAGGCCCTTTACCACCCATGTGTCGTCTCCGCCTGCAATGGCTTTTCTTGTCTTGCAGAACATGAACTGTATGGTAGCCAATGCCAGAAGCAGCGCTCCGCAGCCGCTCTGCTCGCTCAGCAATACTGCGTGCGGCATCCTTCCGGAGCGGACCATGTTCCTGAGTTGGTCCGCCAATTCTTTATGTCCTGCAATTTCAGAAAATATCATAGTCTGCAAATATACATCCGATGGGCGATTATTCCAACGCCTTAACCAGCATTTCGCACCGCTTGCAGTTAAATTCCAGGGCAAGAGTGTTTTTGCCGTTCCTCAGATAAAGCTTCTTTCCGTCGTTGGGGCACATACCCAGTTGAAAGCGTATGCAGTATTTGCACCTCATGAGCACGGCGTCCTTTGGAGGTTCCTGTTCGTATGAAGGTTTTACGTTGGCCATACCAAGTTCCGCATAAACTTCTTTTGCCAAACTGTTGGAGCAGTTCCTCAGGTAGGACCCCCCTCCGTCTCGGAAAGCCTTTTCTGCAAGGGGCCTGAGTTCTTTTTTCTCGGCGATTCCTTTTGCCTGAAGCTCATCCTGTTGCTTTGCGTTTTCCTGGAGGTGGGCTTCAAGCTGAGAGGCCAGGGCGTTTCTTACGCCGTTCAGCGCGGAGGTTCTGTAGAAATAGATATCGTCTCCGTCCAGGCTGCGGACTGAGAACGAAAAATGCAGGGCTGTTTTGCCCAACTGATTTTTTACGAGGCTCTTTGCCAGATCCGGGTTTTCGGCCCGTTCGCCCTTGAGGAAGAAGGTGAATGTTTTACGGAACCGGTTGCCGTCTGCCTGAACCGTAATATGGCCATCGCTGAGGAAGATATCCAGAAAAACATCCATGACTCTTGCCGGAATGTTTTCCAGCTGTTTTTCAAACTCGGCATCATAGTTCCGGTAGATGTCATCGCCCTTTCTGATATCGGTTTCCTTGGTAAACAGTTCTACTGTGTTGCCGTTGCATCTGCTGGCGCGGTTGCCGCTGAGGATTTTGTTGCCACAGACAAAGCAAAGCCCGTCTGAGTTATGGATGGTTCTGTCTTTCAGATTGTTGCCATCGGACGCTGGAGTATAAGAAAAACTTACGAAAGACTTTCCGCCCCCTTGTACGCTGCCTACTTTACCAATGTACTGGCCCATGGATTTTGCGGAATCGAGGCTTTTCCAGCGGCCCCTTTTGCCGTCCAGGTAAAAGTCTGTGTAGCCGCGGTTGAAAGTCTTGTCTTCGTCTGGTGTGAAACCGGCGCGGCTATGCCCCAGAGAACTTCTGCAAAGAACCCCTCCGGCAGCGTTGTCCTTTGCTATAATCCGGTTCAGGGCAAGGTCGTACTTTCTTACTATGTTCTTTACGTATGAAATGTTCTTGAGCCGGCCTTCTATCTTGAAGGAGGTAATGCCGGCGTCTATCAGGTCTTCCAGCCTGGAGGACCGGTCCATATCTTTCAGCGACAGCAGCGGACTGTCTTTTACCAGAACCCTTCCGTCCTGATCCACAAGATCATAGTCTGACCGGCAGGCCTGAGCACATTCTCCCCGGTTGGCGCTTCTTCCGGTGAGGTATCTTGAAAGGTAGCACTGTCCGCTGTAGCTTACGCACAGGGCGCCGTGTACAAAAGATTCCAGGGGTACGGAGGTGGCTTTCCGGATTTCCCTTATCTGTTTCAGAGTCAGTTCCCGGGCCAGAATGAGCCTCTGGAAACCGAGCTTTTCCAACAGGGCCGCCTTTTCGGGAGTTCGTATGTCTGTTTGGGTGGAAGCAAAAAACGGAACAGGTGGGCGTTCCATCTTCAGGAGGGCAAGATCCTGTACTATTACGGCATCTATGCCACATTCATGAGCCTGCCACAGAAACGCCTGGGCTTCCTTGAGTTCGTCTTGGTACAGTATGGTGTTCAGGGTCAGGTATATCTTTGCCCCAAACCGGTGGGCATAGCTGCAAAGCCTTGAAATGTCTTCAAAGGAATTGCCGGCCTGTTGCCGGGCCCCGTACTTTGGAGCGGCAATATAAACGGAATCGGCACCGCAGTCAATGGCTGCCATGCCGATATCCGAATTTTTGGCCGGTGAGAGCAGTTCAAGCCCGTGCATCCAAAGAGAACTTTAGCAACCGAGCTTTGCCAGCTTCTGCTTTGCAGTAGGTCCGAATTTGGCGTCGCCTGTGACCTTTCTGTAAGTTGCGCAAGCCTGAGCCTTCTTGCCTGCATTTTCGTAGCACGAAGCAAGAATGTAGAGGTTCTGTGCAGAAGCAGGTGCGTTCGGAAGGTGGGCAATTGCCTTGTTCCAGTTCTTTGCCTGATATGCGCTCATACCTGCAATGAGGCTGGCGGTAGGGTTGGGGGCTATTGCCAAAGCCTTTTCAGCTGTGGATATTGCCTCCGAAAACTTCTTTGCCTTCATGGCTTCGTTGGCTGAGGCAACATACATCTGAGAGAGAGTCTTTTCAGCATTTGCATCGCCGAGCTCCTTAGCCTTGATGAGAGAAGCCTCTGCATCTGCGCTCTTGCCGGCTTTGTTGAGAGCCATACCGAGGAACAGGTGAGCCTTAGCGTTGTTTGCATCTCTTTCAACTGCTTTCTGGAAAAGACCTATAGCCTCTTCTGTATTGCCGGCGTTCAGAGCCTCGCCGCCCTGCTGCAGAGGAATCTGCGCCAGCTTGGTTTCGGCATTCTTGGCAACGGCTTCATTTCCAAAGCTCTTGGCTGCCTCCAAAGCCTCGTTGTAAGTGGTTTCTGCATTTGCATAGTCCTTTGCTGCAACCATTTTGCCGGCTGCAGAGAGAAGAATCTGAGGAATCATGTCTTTGCAACCCTGAACCATCTCTACGCCTTCTTCGCCCGCAGCTTCTGCAATCTTCAAGGCTTCCTTGAAATTCTTTACTGCTTCCATCTCGTTACCGGCCTGATATGCCTCTGTGCCTTTCTGATAGAATTCGCCGGCCTGAGTCATATCCTGGGCAAATACGCTTCCCGCAAACAGTACCACTGCCGCGGTCAAAAAAAGTTTGGTGATTCTTTTCATCTCTGTATAGTTTGTTTAGTTCTTAATTTCAAAACAGGCGGTTGCAAAAATACTAAAAATGGATATATCCCGCAAACACACAAAAATTCAATATTATGTTTAATTTTGCACCAAGCTCAATTTTAGGATATGAAGAAGTTATCTTGCATACTGATACTGGCATTGGCGGTTGTGTTGCCGTCGGCTCTTTTTTCCCAGTCTTCCACCAAGGATCTGCCTACGCTTCCGGACGATCCAAGGGTCAAGAAGGGAGCCCTTTCCAACGGCCTTTCCTACATCATTATCAAAAACCAGGCCCAAAAATCCACCGCCACTTTCTGCGTGGCCCAAAAAGTTGGAACTTCATTGGAGAATGGTTCGGACAGAGGTTCGTTCATGCTGCTTCAGCAACTTGCCACAAAGGGTACCAGAAACTTTGAGGGCACGGCCATAATGGATTATCTGAAGACGCTGGGTGTTGGAACAGACGGCGTGTCTTTTTCTACGGGCGCAGACCGTATTACATACACAATCAAGGATATACCTATCGGAAGATCAAACACCATAGACTCCGCACTGCTTATTCTGTACAACTGGATGAGTTCCATAAACGTTGACGAGAGCGACATTGCTCCGGAGCGTTCCACCCTTGCCCAAAGGATACTCGGTAGCTGGACTCCCTTGCACCGTATGGAGGTAGATCTGCTTAAGGAGCTTTACCCTAAAAGCCCTTACGGCAATCAGCTCCGCCCGGAAGAAATCCGCAGTGTAAATACCATAAATTCAAAGGACCTGAGAAGTTTCTACTACAACTGGTGCCGTCCGGAACTGCAATGTGTGATTGTTGTAGGGGATGTAGATCCGGCAAAACTGGAAACTCAGATAAAATCTGTGTTTTCAACCATACCCAAACCTCTCAAGAGCACAAAGCGCACATGGTATGAGCCTAAACCCTTCTCAGGCGTAAAGACTTTTGTGATGCAGGACGACGAATTTGAAAAATGCATAGTTTCCATCAGCCTTCTGAAGCAGCCCCTCAAAGACAAGTATAAGACAACAAACCTGCCTTATATTCAGGATTTTATGGACGGAGCTATATTGCATTTGCTGAAAGGAAGGATAGAAGAAGGAATATTGAACGAGAACCTTCCGGTTTACAATGTCAGCATAGAAAAGGGGCCGTTCATGGGAATAGAAAAGAGCAGTGCCATAAACCTGTCTTTTGAAACCCTTCCGGGCAGTCTTTACTCAGCGATATCTTTCATGAGCGCCCAGATAAAGAAGCTTGCGGACCACGGCATAGATGCAAGGGAATATACCAAGGTATCGGATGTTTACTGGAAGAGCCTGGAGTCTTTCTACGACAACCGCGCCACAGCCGGAAACGAAGTCTATCTCGACCGGGCCCTCAGGTCCTACTACGGAGGCTATGGCCTGGCTTCTACCGAGATGCAGTTTGAGATAATGAAGGAAGTGCTGTTTTCTTTGAACCACAATAAGATAACCGAATATGCGGCGGCAACCATGGCTCAGGACAGCAACATTGTCATTTCATGTTTTGTTCCAAAGGCGGAGGGCGTGAACCAGATTTCAAAAGAAAGGATGCTTGCAGCATATTCCCAGCCTCTTGACCGTCCGCTGCTCTCCGGAGAGAGTTCTCTTCCGGAATGGCCTTCTGTAACTCCGGAACTTTCCTCTACGGTGATTTCCGAAACGGAGGATATCCGGTACGGAACCCTTACGATGGTTCTGTCCAACGGAGCCATCGTCATATTCAAAGACCTTCCGCAGGAATCCGACACCCTGTTTTTCAGGGCAGTGAGCAAAGGCGGCTTTTCTCTCATAAAGGGAGCAACGCTTGGAAACCAAGACTATTACAACGGGCTTTTGGGCGTGGGAAAGATAGCAGACATATCCTATGCAAACATGAGCCGTCTGTATGACTACAACCATCTTTCCCTGTCTTCAAAGATAGACCAGAACACGGAGCAGATGGACGGATTTGCCATAGCCCCGTCGGCAGAGAAACTGATGCAGGCCATATATCTTAACATGACAGACCGCCGTAAAGACGATGCTGCCTTTGACATTTACACCAAAAAGGTTCTGTACGACCTCAAATACAACAGTCTTTCGCCTCATACTATCTTCAGAGATACCGTAGCCTACTACCGTAATTCCAACAAGCAGTTTGTGCGCAGGATAACCGAAGAAGAAGTTTCATCCTATGGTTATGACAATGCTCACGGAGTACTCAGCCAAAGGTTCAGCAATGCGGCTGATTTTGTATTCATATTTGCCGGCCGCAATGCATCGTCGTACAAGGAACTGGCCCAAAAATACATAGGCGGAATTCCAGGAGATGTTTCCAAGCGCGAAAACTGGATTGTAGTTCCGAACTATCTTTCCAAGGGCCACAAAGAAAGGCGGTTCCTGGTTAAGATGAATGTGCCCCGGAGTTATGCCTCACTCACCCTCTCATGCGCCAAGGAACTCACGCCCAAGAACATAGTCCTGAGTGCCATGCTGGAAGATTTCACAAGCCGCATATTCAGGAACGACCTTTACACCAGCGTTCCGCTGTACAATGTAAAGGGCAAGGTAAACTATTATCCGGAGCATATCTATTCTCTGGATATGATATTTGAAACAGACTCGGCGAGTGTACATTCCTGCATAGAAAAGCTGACCGAAAAGCTTGGTGCGGCATCCAGGGGTCAGATTTCAGACCCTGATTTTGCCTTGATGAAAAAGCAGTTCAAAGAAAAGTTTGATGCAGTGTCATCTACCCATGAATACTGGCTGGACTTTCTGGAAACCAAGCAGATGTCCGGTAAAGACCTTTCTGCCTTGCCCGAAACTCTGAATTCTCTGACAAAACAGGATTTCTGCTCCTTCCTCAAGAGCGTTCTGGAAGGAAACAGGATTACGGTGGTAATGGACGGAACCACGGCCGACATTCCTACCCTGCAGCTTCTGAGAGAAAACGAATTCATCAAGAATTTCTTTGACATAGACTGAGCCGCCGGCCATGATCATAGAAATAGACAACTGCCTTGTAAGCACGGAAATTCTTACGGAATATTTCTGCTGCAACTATTCCGACTGTCAGGGATGCTGCTGCATCGTAGGCGACAGCGGAGCTCCGTTGGAAGAAGGAGAGGCGGATTGCCTGAAAAGCCGGTATTCTGGCTATGCTCCATTTATGGCTCCGGACGGCAAGTTGGCGGTGGAAACTCAAGGATTCAGCATCATAGATTCGGACGGCGACGAAGTAACTCCGCTGGTAAAGGGCGACGGCCGCTGTGCCTATTCCGTAACTGACGCCTCAGGAAACACATTCTGCGCCGTTGAAAAAGGTTTTGAAAAAGGCCGGGGAACCTTCCGCAAACCTCTTTCGTGCTGGATATTTCCTATAAGGCTCAAGAAGTTTTCTACGGGCAGCACAGGTCTGATGCTGAGCCGCGAACATCTTTGCTCGGCAGCCTTTACGAACGGCCGCCAGAAGGGCATAAAAGTTTATGAGTTCCTGAGGGAACCCATAATACATAAATTCGGCAAGGATTTTTATTCTCAGCTTTGTCAGGCAGCGGAACTGCTTGACAAACAATAGCGTTACTCAGAAGCTACGTCCGCATCATCGCTGAGGCGCATCATGTCCTGCTCGGCTTGTTCCAGAAGTTTTTTAGCCCTTTCGTAGTCCTCGTCGTTTACGATAAGTTCCACTGCAAGCTTATCAGAAATGCCCATGTAAGGGATGTTCTGGTGGATCACTTCGGCCCTGATTCCTTCGTTTTCCAGCATACCCTTTGCTATGTTGGCCGAAAAGGCGTTGAGGTATTTTTTCAAGGTTCTCATGGCGATGGATGTTATTGTTGTTCCTGGTTTTCTGCTCTTTTGCGGAGGTAATCCTCCAGCCTCATGGAAACTCTGACCACATCTTTCCTTTGGCCCTCAACGGTAACTATGCCTTCGTTCTCGGTGAGGGTTACAGTGTCTTCAAACAGCCTTAAAACCCGCACGAAACCGCTGTTGTTGTGCAGTTTGAGGACATTGGGAGCAACTGTTCCATTTTCAGGGGATGAGGGAACGAGGTTCATCTGGCGGAGAAGGTTGGCAATCTCCTGCCTTCTGGCCGAAAATCCTTCTCCGAAGGGAACGTCCCTCTTGCTGTAGCCAATCAGCGGATATACGGCAGCATAGGCTACAAAAAACAGGATGATCTTTTTCCAGTTGCCGCAGAACAGATCCCAGGGTCTGAGGCTGCTGTCATGTTCGCTGAGATAGAACATGGCAAGAACCACAATGGTAAAAAGAATGGCTACCAGCACAAGGCATTTGACAGAACGTATAAAGTATCTCATAAGTCAAAATTGTTAAAACCATGTCATACAGACACGCAAAAGTAAAAATTTTATGTCAGGAAAGTCTTAGGATTGTATTATTTTTGCAGGCAAAGAAAAAAAGAATTATGGAAAAGAAACTTAAGATAATCATCGGAGTGCTCAGCGCCGTAATTCTGGTTTTGGCGGGAGTGCTCATTTACCAGCTTTCCAAGAAGACGGAAATCAAGGAAACGGTACAGGTTCTGACGGTTGACAAGGAAAACCTTACGGATCAGCTGACTCAGCTTCAGCAGGATTATGCCAACCTTTCAACTACCAACGACACCATCAACACCCAGCTTCAGATTGAACGCGAAAAGGTTGCCGAGCTCATAGAAAAAGTCAGGAAGACCGAGGCTACAAACGCAGCCCAGCTCCGCAAATATGAAAAGGAACTCGGAACCCTGAGGTCTATAATGAGAGGCTATGTAAAGCAGATAGATTCTCTCAACCAGATGAACATAGCCCTCAAGGAAGAAATTACCGAGGCCAAGAAGCAGGTTAAGGAAACCACGGCCAAGAACGAGGCTCAGGCCAAGAAGATAGAGGAACAGAGCAAGAAGATAACGGAAGGCTCTTCCGTAAAGGGCAGGGGCATGAGCATCGTAGCCCTCAACGGCAGGGGCAAGGCCATGGAACGTTCCAGCCGCGCCGAACAGTTCAGGGTTAGCCTGTCTTTGGTTGAAAACCCCATTGCCGAAACCGGTCTGATGACCGTCTATATCCGAATCAAGGATCCGGACGGAGTGCTTATGACCGACGGCGGCCAGCAGGTATTTACCTGCAACGGCGAGCAGATGATTTATACCGCAGCCAGAGAGGTTGACTATCAAGGCCAGGAACTTGACCTGAACATCTTCTTCACCCCGGGTACGGAACTGGTAAAAGGAACCTACACGGCAGAGGCTTATACGACAAGGGGCAGAATCGGAACCGCCGAGGTGAGCCTCAGATAAGCCGATGGCCGGCATTTACCTGCACACTCCGTTCTGCAACAAGAAGTGCATTTACTGCGGCTTCTATTCTGTGGTCTCCAAAAGACTCAGAGACAAATACATTCCTGCGCTTGAAAGAGAAATTCTGGAGCGCAGGAATTTCTTTGACGGCCTCTATCCGTCTGAGCGCATAATCAGGACTTTGTACATAGGTGGGGGTACTCCTTCGGTTTTGCCTGTGGGGGTTCTGGAAAAGGCCGCCAAGCTGCTGAAAGAAAACTTCCGTTTTGCGGAAGGGGCTTTTGAAACCCAGAATCCGGATGTCTTTGAGTTCACCGTGGAGGTCAATCCAGACGACATTACGGAGGACTATGCCCAATCGCTGAGAAAACTGGGAATCAACCGCATAAGCATGGGAGTGCAGTCTTTTCAGGACAGCCATCTTCAGTGGATGGGAAGGCGCCATGACGCATCTCAGGCCATAAAGGCTTTCAGAATACTCCGCGATGCAGGATTCACAAACATAAGTCTGGATTTGATATTCGGCTTTCCGCTGATGACCGAGCGGGATTGGGAAGACAACCTCAGGACTGTTGCAGAACTTGCTCCGGAGCATATATCCGCATACCAGCTGGGCATAGACCAGGACACTCCCCTGGAAAGACTTGCCGCAAGCGGGAAGTTCAGCCTTCTGCCCGAAGAAGTCTGCGCTGCACAGTACAAGACCCTTCAGAAAAGGCTTTCTGATGCAGGATACATCCAGTACGAAGTGTCCAATTTTTGCCTTCATTCTTTGTCAGGACAAGTTACCGCAGACTTCCGGTCGCGCCATAATTCTTCCTACTGGAAACGCATTCCATATCTGGGGCTCGGACCAGGAGCCCATTCCTTCATAGGAAGGCACCGCGAATGGAATTTTCCTGACGTTGACTCTTACTGCAACCTTTCTACATTCGAAATCAGGGAAGGCGAAAACCTTTCGTCCCGGGATGTTTTCAACGAAATACTGATGCTTGCTCTAAGGACCGCTGACGGAGTATCTCTTAAAACCCTCAGGGAGTGCGATCCTCAGTCGGCCATATTCATATCGCAGATGCTGCCCGCCCTGCAAGGTTTTCAGCGGCAGGGTCTTATTCAAATGACCGCAGCCGGCACAATAAAAATACCGTCCGAAAAGTTTTTCATTTCGGACGGCATCATAAGAGATCTGTTTGTCTGAACTAGCAGCAGATGGAGTTTGCCACTAGATAACCCTTGGTTGCCACTGCGGCAAAAAGCAGCATCAGGGCGGTGCAGTAGATATATCCTATCCACTGGAGCCTCTTGATCCATTTGTTGTTGTTCCAACCCATAGACTGGAATGCGCTCCAGAAGCCGTGGGTGAGATGCAGCCAGATGAAGAAGAACCATACAAGGTAAAGGATATATACCCAAACGCACTTGAACGTCATTGTCATGGCCTCGCTTCCTGCAACCGGTGTGCTGCCCATGAATTCTCTGAGTTGCATCTTTGCCCAGAAATCCATCAGGTGAAGGGCTATGCCAACCAGTACGATGATACCCAGTACCAGCATGTTCCTGGAAGCCCATCCGTCTGACTTGGTCTTATTGGCAACGGCATATCTGTCTCTGCCTCTGGCTTTGTAGTCCTGCAGACTGAGAACAAAAGCATAGATTATGTGGATTATGAATCCGAAGGCCAGAACCGGAACCATAATCTTGATGATAGGCAGACTCATGAACTCGCAGACGCCGTCAAAGGCCTCCGGAGACCACAGATAAGCTGCATTCAGACATGCATGAAGGGTCAGGAACAGGATCAGAAACAATCCGCTTAAGCTCATAATCACCTTCTTGCCGATAGATGTTGTAAATATGTTAGCCATATAAAAATCAGTTGTTTAAATTATCAAACCTAAATTCAGGCCCCGCCCAAAAATCAGCGCAATATACACATGTTTTTTTTGATTAGCAAGAAGAAGTATTTGAGTGCGTTGTTGTTTTTATTGGATTTATTGGTTATTTTCGTTGTTTGTAAAAAACAGAAATAATCAAGTATATGAAATACAACAGGATATTGCTCAAGCTCAGCGGCGAGGCCATGGGTGGAGCGGACGGCCAGGGTCTGGATTCAGAAGTAATCAAGTCGTATGCAGTTGAGATTGCAAAGGCAGTAAAGGCTGGCGTCCAGATAGGCATAGTTGTAGGAGGAGGCAACATCTTCCGCGGAATGAGTGGCGTAAAGGAAGGCTTTGACCGCGTCAAGGGAGACCAGATGGGAATGTTGGCAACGGTCATAAACGGCAAGGCTCTGGGCATATTCATAGAGGAACAGGGAGTAAAGGCGGAAGTGTTTACGCCTCATCCTATGGAGCCGTTTGCAAGGCATTTCAGCAAAGACAGAGCTATGGAAGTGCTTCTGGGCGGAGGTGTAGCAATATTTACCGGAGGAACAGGCAATCCGTACTTTACCACAGATTCCGCCGCCAGCCTCAAAGCCTGCGAAATTGAGGCAGATGCCCTGCTTAAGGGCACCAAGGTTGACGGAGTATATACCGCCGACCCTAAGAAAGACCCTACAGCCACGAGATATGAGTCTCTGACCTTTGACAAGGCTTTGGCAGACAATTTGAAGGTGATGGACCAGACCGCATTCACCATGTGCCGCGAGAATAACATTCCGATAGAAGTTTTTGACATGACAGATCCAGTGAACCTCAACCGCCTGCTTGCAGGCCAAAATGTTGGTACGGTTGTTCATGTATAATAAGTAAATATTTAAAAATCAACGATATGGAAATTAAAGTTTCAAAAGACAACATTGCTCAGGGAGTGGAGAAAATGCAGAACGCAATCTCTCACCTTGAGGAAGATCTGAAGACCTACAGGGCAGGTAAGGCCAACCCCTCTGTTCTGAACAATGTCATGGTTGACTACTATGGCACTCCTACCGCTGTTCCCAAAGTGGCTTCCGTTACAACTCCGGACCCCAAGAGCATGATAGTACAGCCTTGGGAAAAGAAAATGGTAGGCCCTATTGTAAAGGCAATTATGGATGCCAACCTTGGATTTACGCCCATCAACAACGGCGAAAATGTCAGAATCAACATTCCGCCTTTGACGGAGGAAAGGAGAAAGGAACTGTGCAAGCAGGCCAGAGGTGCAGGCGAGAATGCAAAGATGAGTATCCGCAATGCCCGCCGCGAAGTTGTGGAAGCCCACAAGAAGTTCAAGAAAGAAGGTCTTGAGGAAGATATCTGCAAGGACGCAGAGGTTGAAATCCAGAAGCATACAGACACTTTCGTAAAGAAGGTTGACGAAATTGTAGCTGCCAAGGAAAAAGAAATAATGACCGTATAGCGATAGAGTTTTCCGGCAGTCCATGTCTGAGATCCCAAAGAAAGGCCGTTACACGTTCAAGATTGAACAGTATCAGTGCAATCTTCGCAAGATGCTGCGCTTCAGCTTTCTTGTGAATACAATGCTGAGCGCCGCCGACTATCATTCCACAGAGAGAGGCTTTGGAACGGTATATCTCAATCAAAGAGGCAAGACCTGGGTTCTGTCGCGCCTTGCCGTGGAGATGATCAGGATTCCGTCGCGCCATGAGGTAGTAGCTGTGGAAACATGGGTGGAGAAAGTTCACCCGATGTTCACGAACCGTAATTTCAGGATGACCGTAGATTCCACCGGAGAAGTTCTCGGATGGGGCCGCAGCGTGTGGGCCATGCTGGATACCTCTACCCGCCATGCCGTGAACCTGTTGGAGGTAAATGACGGGGCTATAAGGAACTATGTGGTGGAACCGGACGACCCCGAATATCTGGAAGTTCCCATAACAAAGCCGGTAAGGGTTCAGGGTGAGAATTTTACAATGATCAGGCAACTGGACACTTTCTTTAGCGATGTGGATTTCAACGGACACATCAACAGCATGCGTTATGTTGACCACATACTGGATCTGTTCCCACTGGCATGGCACCGGAAAAACAATATAAAGCGTCTGGACATTGCCTATGTGGCAGAAGGGCGTCCAGAGGTTCCGATCAGGATATATGCAGAAGGAACAGAATCTTCTGAGATATATGCAGAAGGCGCCGGGTCTTTTAGTAGGATATATGCAGAGGGAACAGGGTCTTCCAGTAGGATATATGCAGAAGGAGCAGGGTCTTCCAGAAGGATATATGCAGAGGGAACAGAGTCTTCCAGTAGGATATGTGCAGAAGAAGCAGGGTCTTTTTCACAGAAAGATTCTGAAATTATCGCTGAGAAAAAAGACTGTATAGCCATCGCTGAAGAAAAAGACTACATATTTAAAATACTTCAGTCTCTCCCCGAAAACCAGGAAGAGACTGAAGCTTGCAGATTGCGTCTGAGAACGGTTCCGCTTATTCCATAATAGCCTGAATACCAGAGAGTACCTTTCCTTCAAGGCTTTCCAGCATTGCTCCTCCACCGGTGGAAACGTAGCTTACCTTGTCTGCATAACCCATCTGGTTAACCGCAGCTACGGAATCTCCGCCGCCTACCAGGGTAAATACTCCCTTTTCTTGAGTGGCCTTTGCAAGGGCTTTTGCAATGTAAAGCGTACCCTGGGCAAACCAAGGCATTTCAAACACTCCTACAGGTCCGTTCCAGAGAACTGTCTTTGAACTGTTTATTACATCCTCAACCTGAACCAGAAAATCTGTTCCTACATCCATACCCATCCATCCGTCCGGAATTTCGTTTATCTTGCAAATCATCTTGGTAGCATCGTTGTCAAAGCGGTTGGCCACAACGCTGTATTTTGGAAGATAAACCTTAACACCTTTGTCCTGAGCGGCTTTGAGGATATCCAAGGCAACCTGGAGCTGGTCGTCTTCGCAGATTGAGTCTCCAATCTTTCCGCCCTGGGCCTTGACGAACGTGTATGCCATTCCTCCGCCGATGACCAGATTATCTACCTTTTCTACAAGATTCTGGAGTATGCCTATCTTGGAAGAAACCTTGCTGCCGCCGATGATGGCAGTTACCGGATGCTGAGGATCGTTGACTACCTTGTTTATTGCCCTGATTTCTCCTTCCATGATGTATCCAAACATCTTGTCTTCAGGAAAATATTTGGCTATCAGGGCCGTGGATGCATGAGCGCGATGAGCCGTTCCAAAGGCATCGTTGATGTAGCAGTCTGCATAGGAGGCCAGATGTTTTGTGAACTCCTTCTGGCTTTCTTTGACCTTTGCCTTTGCGGCCTTCTTTTCTTCGTCCGAAGCGTCATCGGCCAAACCCCTTGGTTTGCCTTCTTCCTCGGCATAAAAACGGAGGTTTTCCAGCAACAGGACATCGCCCGGCTTGAGGTTCTTTGCCTGCTCGTCGGCTTTCATACAATCCGGGCAGAACTCAATCTTCTGACCCAGAAGCTCTTCAACTTTGTAGATGATATGCTCCAGGGAGTATTTCCTGTCCACTCCCTTCGGCCTTCCAAGATGCGACATAAGTATGATGGATCCGCCCCCTTCCAGCACCTTTTTGATGGTAGGAACCGCTGCGCGGATTCTGGTATCGTCTGTAACTTTGAAATCTTTGTTCAGCGGAACATTAAAGTCAACTCTGGCAATAACTTTTTTGCCTTTAAAATCGTAACTGTCTATAAACTTCTGCATAATAGGAACTTATTAAGTATTTGACATTTCTGTTTCAAATCCGGATACAAAATTAACAATTAATAGCTTCACAAGTACCTCCCTCCTGCATTTTTAGCCAGGCTCTCCCTCAACGTCTATAGCAGTGGCACCAACTCGCTGCGTCTATAGCAGTGGCACCCTCCTACGGCTATAGCAGAGACTCACCCTCCACGTCTATAGCAGAGACTCATCCTCAACGTCTATAGCAGTGGCCCCACCCTCCACGTCTATAGCAGAGACTCATCCTCAACGTCTATAGCAGTGGCCCCA
>CALBPX010000032.1 GCA_937899055.1 uncultured Bacteroidales bacterium | reverse complement strand
CCATTGAGTTTCTCGGACTTTGGGAGAGTCTTCATAATCCAAGTTTTAACCGTGTTCAATTCGACACGTTTAGAACCGAGGCCGGATTAAACCGCTTTGTCATGACACCCTCAAAGTGGGTGGAAAACACAGGTGCCATTGGCATCACAGCCAAAGCTGGACGCTATGGCGGAACATACGTGACTATGCCTCGCTACAGCAACTGCTTGTTCTGTCGAACATGGAGTCATACAATGCGCTTCTCATTGAGCAGAAACACCCGCAGGCTGAACGTCTGCAAATGTTGCGACAGATGGCCGTCAGACAGCTACAGGTGCTGTCTTCACTTGATGTGACCAATCTACCAAGTCTTCCACCCAGCATAGGCAATGATAACCATTGATACAGAGTATTTATGGCAGAATTCGTTAAATCCTGATATCATGAAAAAGTATCTTTTGGCCTTGGCCGCCACCGTTCTCCTAGTGAGCTGCATACGCCCGGTTTATCATTACAGCAACTAGGCCGGTTATACGACAATCCCATAAAAAGATTATATTTGCACCCGTAGAATGCCTAAGTTTGTTTCGGGCGTTTTACGGATGTAGTTTTGTATCATTAAAAATTATTTAAATATGGCACAGATAGATCTTACCAAGTACGGGATTACCGGTGTTAAGGAAATCATCTACAATCCTTCCTACGAGCTCCTTTTCAAGGAGGAAATGAAGCCTGAACTTACAGGCTATGACAAAGGTCAGCTTACTGAACTTGGAGCTGTAAATGTTATGACGGGTGTCTATACCGGAAGAAGCCCCAAAGACAAGTTCTGGGTAATGGACGAAAAGAGCAAAGACACCATCTGGTGGACTTCAGACGAATACAAGAACGACAACAAACCTTGCAGCCAGGCCACTTGGGAAGAACTCAAGAAGCTTGCCCGCAAGGAGCTCAGCGATAAGAAACTCTATGTGGTTGACGGTTTCTGCGGAGCAAACGCCAACACCAGAATCAAGGTAAGGTTCATAATGGAGGTTGCATGGCAGGCACACTTCGTCCGCAACATGTTCATCCGCCCTACCGAGGAAGAACTGGCGAACTTCGGGGAGCCTGATTTTGTTGTTCTTACGGCATCAAAGGCAAAGGTTGAGAACTACAAGGAACTTGGCCTGAATTCAGAGACCGCAGTAGTGTTCAACATTACTGAGAAGATGCAGATCATACTCAATACCTGGTATGGTGGGGAAATGAAGAAGGGTATGTTCTCATACATGAACTATCTGCTTCCTCTTCAGGGAATTGCAGCCATGCACTGCTCGGCCAACACCAACGAGAAGGGCGAAACAGCCATCTTCTTCGGACTGTCCGGAACCGGCAAGACCACCCTTTCAACTGACGAGAGAAGAGCCCTCATCGGCGATGATGAACACGGCTGGGACGATGACGGCATCTTCAACTTTGAGGGCGGCTGCTATGCAAAGGTCATTAACCTGGACCGCAATGCAGAGCCTGAAATCTACGGTGCAATCAAGAGAGACGCTCTCCTTGAGAACGTTACCGTTGACGAAAAGGGCATGATAGACTTCTCCGACAAGAGCGTAACCGAGAATACCAGGGTTTCCTACCCTATCTATCATATCAGCAACATAGTAAAGCCCATTTCCAAGGCTCCCGCAGCAAAGAAGGTCATCTTCCTTTCTGCAGACGCCTTCGGAGTGCTTCCTCCGGTATCCATCCTTACTCCGAAACAGACCAAGTACTACTTCCTGTCCGGCTTCACCGCAAAGCTTGCCGGAACTGAAAGAGGCATTACCGAGCCAACCCCTACATTCTCAGCATGCTTCGGTGCGGCATTCCTTTCTCTCCATCCAACCAAATACGGACAGGAACTGGTAAAGAGAATGGAAAGCGTAGGAGCAAAGGCTTATCTGGTAAATACCGGCTGGAACGGAACAGGAAAGAGAATTTCCATAAAGGATACCAGAGGAATCATCAACGCAATTCTGGACGGCAGCATAGACAAGGCTCCAACAAAGCATATTCCTTACTTCAACTTTGAAGTTCCTACCGAACTCCCAGGCGTTGCTACAAACATCCTTGACCCGAGGGACACTTACGCATCTGCCTCACAATGGGACGAAAAAGCAAAGGATCTTGCAGAGCGCTTCATCAAGAACTTCACCAAGTTCACCACCAACGAAGAAGGCAAGGCTCTGGTGGCCGCCGGTCCTCAGCTTTAGTCAGACACAGTCAAATAATTGAGATATGAGAAAGTTCAGATTTCTGCTCGCCGTATGCGCCTTAGCCCTAGGTAGCAGCGCTTTTGCCCAAACCGAAGATTTCTACGCAGAAATCAAGCAGTTTATGACCGACAACCGTGCCGAATACGACAGCATCCTCAGCAATTATTTTGCTGCAGAGGAGATGTCTTTGGACGACTATGCCCTGCTCTATTACGGCTATACTTACACAGATAGCTACAAGCCAGGCTATTTAGACAGTAAGGCCGATTCGCTCATAAGCAAGAAGGAGTATGAAAAAGCCTTTGAGCATCTTCTGCAGGAAAACCGTAAGGATCCCACATCGCTGAAAACCTTGTTTGACCTTATGAACCTTGCAGACCTTCTCAACAAGACTCAGGAAAGCAACAGGTTTCAGAACGCATATCTCAACTTGGTAAGGGCAATATTGCAGTCCGGCGGAGATGGCTCGTCGGCAGAAAATGCAATATATGTCAACAGCGAAACCGATGAATTCCAGCTTCTGAGTGTTTACTTCAAGGCTGTAAGCATTGTAAGCCGGGAATTTACGGAGGATTTCAAGGACAAGATAACCATAAAGGATTCCGACGGAGCCCAAAAGGTTCTGTATTTTGATTTTTCAAGATTCATGGAAGTGGCACAGGCCAAGTAGCTATTTTCTCTTGAGGAACCCGAGGAAAAAGCCTATGGCCTCATCCTTGAAAATATAAGAGACCGCCAGGAACAAAGCTCCTGACATTATGCCCGACAGACAAAGCCGGGCATAAATGTTTCCGGCAAACGACGCAGCCCAATAGCCGGCAAGAACCGCTGCAACGGCAACCACAGCAACCGGCAGCAGGCTCTTCAGGTAATCCATCATATTCAGCCCTGCGGAAAAATATGTGAACACTCCGCCTATGACCATGCTCAGGACATTATAGGCAAGCAGTCCGTAAATCATGGCCATGAATCCTAAACGTACTGTAAATATGAGAATTCCAAGTCCTATTGCCATTTTGACAACTTCGCACCAGAACAGCCGGTCCGTACGGTTTACCACCTTCAGCAAGTTTATCTGAACATTGCAGACCAGATAAGAAAGATATGCAAGGCTCATTATCCTTATTACCGGAACCATTTCCAACCACTCTGCCCCAAGTATAGCTTGAATCAGATCCCTGCAGTTGAGGGCAATAAAAAGATTCAGCGGAACTGCCACAAAGGCTGTAAGATGCATGGTCCGGCAGGCCTGGCTTCTCAGAAGAGGCAAGTTGTCCTGATATCTGGAGAATATAGGAAACAGTGCCCGCATTGTAAAATCGCTGAGATTGGTAGGAATGATTCCGGCAAATGCAGTGCCCCGGTTGAATATACCCAGACGGGCCTGACCAAACCTCTTGCCCGTTACAAGAGAATAGAGGTTGTCATAGACAGACCTTATCAGAAGCGACATCATCATAGGAATACCGAACTTCATCAAGTTCCTGAAAGACTCAACCGAAAAGCCAAAGCCCGGCCTCCAGCCGCTGCCTAAGAAATACAGTAACGCCAGGGCAAAGGCACTCAGCATGGTCTGTACCACCAGCGCCCAATAGGCAAAGCCCATATAGGCCAGAACTATGGCCACAATACCTGAAAGCAGAGTCACAGATGCAGATATTCTGGCCAGAAGCCTGAACTTCAGATCTCTTTGAAGCTTTGCATAGGGTACTGTTGAAAAAGCCTTGAATATCAGAACCGTAGCCGAAACCTTGACGACCATTTCGAGCTGCGGAATATCAAAATATGCAGCAAGGCCTCCGGCTGCAAGATAGAATATGGCATAGAAGATTATGCCCGTTATGGCGCAGACCGTAAATGCCGTGTCATAGTCTGCACTGCTACATTCTTTCTTTTGGATGAGTGCGCCCTCAACTCCCAGAGAAAGAACAATCTGAGCTATTGCAAAGAATGTAACGGTAAGAGCCACCACCCCGTAGTCGGACGGTGAAATCAGACTGGCTATAATCAGCGAAATGACAAACTGAAGGCCAAACACCGAAACCTGCTGGATTCCGCTCCAGAATACGCTCCTTTTGGCCTGGCTCAACATATATTCCTGTATGTTTTAAGGCTCAGGCTGTCATACAGATACTTGCAGAAGCCCAGCGGAAGAACGGCAAGATAAAGCAAGGGACTTGCTGCTCCCTTGAGGAAATCCTTCAGGCCCATCCTGATGCTTATGGCATCGTAGCAGACGGCGCTTCTGAGAATTCCGTCGTATTTCAGGGCTATCCTCTGGTTGTGATATTCTCTGTATCCTCTTGGATTGGAAAACAGAAGCCGCCTGTATTTGCTGGAATAACCGTCCGGATTGTACTTGCAGACCTGTGTGGGAACATTCATCAGCAAAAATGTGTGGTCTTTGTCAAGCCGTTCGTAAAGATAGGCATCGGTGACAAACTTCTCCCCGTCAAAACGAGGATATTTATGATCCTTCAGAAGAGAAGATTTCACCATAAAGGATGTTTCTCCTCTGTATCCCGATCTTTTCAGGTCCTGCAGATGGACATTCCGCATTCCGGAAGGGAAGCTGTTGAACCTGCCGTTAATGATCTTCAGCGATATTACCCCGCAGATTTTTGAAAGTTCGGCGGCTGTAAACTCGCCGGGCAGACTTTTGAGGAACTCTATACAGTTGCCTACCGTAGAGGCGTCATACAGCCGGTCATCTGAATCTACACACATAAACCACTCTGAATCAAGGTTATCCACGGCAAGGTTGTGAGACGGCATTTTACCTGAATTTTCTTGACGGAAGTATTTGATGCTTATCTTGTCTTCCCTGATCCAGCCTGAAACGAGTTCTCCTGTGGAGTCCGTAGAACCATCGTCAACCACAATCCACTCAAAGTCTTTGCACTGCTGGATGCAAAGACTCCGGTACAGGGCAGAAAGTGTATTTGCCCTGTTGAAAGATGGAGTGAATATAGTAAGCTGGTAACGGCTCATATCCTAACCAAAATCTGGCAAATATACCAATTTTACGACAAAGGGGATGAATCCTTGATTCACCCCCTTTGTACGGTAGCGTTCTTACAGCTTCACGCTATTCGGCTTTCTTGCAGCTGCAGGGCCCTATGATACCCCAGATACCGGCTGCCAGAATTGCACCTACAAACGGACCTACAATGAATATCCACAGGTTGGAAAGTGCGCTGCCACCCTGGAAAATTGCCGGAGCGAGTGAGCGTGCAGGGTTAACGGAAGTTCCCGTATAACGGATGCAGGCAAGGTGAACAAGTACCAGAGACAGACCGATTGCCAGACCTGCAAAATTGTTGGTAGCTCCGTTGGTCTTGGAAGTTGCACCAAGAACAACCAGAACAAACACGCAGGTAAAGATAACTTCTGCCAGAAGGCCGCCCAAAACTGAAACTCCGGCCTGAAGGTCGTTAGCTCCGGTTCCCGTAAGGCCTGCGTTGCAGGTAAGCAGATAAAGCAGAGCTGAGCCGATGAAAGCACCAATGCACTGGAATACAATGTAAAGGATCATATCCTTTGCACTCATTCTTCCACTGAGGAATACACCCAGAGTGATAGCGGGGTTGATATGGCATCCGCTCACTCCGCCGATTGTGTAAGCCATGGCAACAACGGCAAGGCCGAATGCAAGAGCTGTTCCTATTACGGTTGCTGCATTGGCAACAGTGGAACAGTCAGAAGAACAGTTAAGGCTGACAGCCACGCCGCAGCCCATAAGAACCAGCACCATAGTGCCGAACATTTCTGCTAAATACTTTTTCATTTGAATATGGTTTTAGTAGTGTTTATTGCAAATTTAATAAAAAAAATAGACTACAAAGTATATAGCCTGGAGGCTTTTCCCCTGGGCAAAGTTTCCAGCAGAGGCATATTTTCAGATAAACCGGCATCGGATATTGCTTTCAGAGAAGTCTGAAGAGCAGCCTGAGGAGTGTTGTTGTTGTCCGAGAGGTGGCATAGGAAAACCTGCTCCAACCTTCCTATCCGCCGGCGGAGGGCTTCAACTAAGGTGCCGGCAGCCTCATCGTTGCTAAGATGCCCCATGCCGCCCCTGATGCGGTCTTTGAGCAAAGCAGTATAGGGGCCGTTTTCAAGCATCAACATGTCATAATTGCTCTCAAGAATCAGAGTGTCGGACCTGAGGGCATAATCCATAACCGGTTCGGACATTCTGCCGCAGTCTGTAATCAGGGTAATTCTCCGGCCTCCGAAGCACAGGTGGAAGCCAACGGTCTGGGTAGCATCATGAGGCACCTCAAATGCCAATACCCCCACTCCGCAAATCTCAGTGGCCTTTCCGGGTTCAATCACATGCACATTCCCGCTCAGATATCCTCTGGTGCAAACATTGTGTAACAGAGCCTGCTTCAGCAAATTGGTGGTATAGACCGGCTTATGGTACTTTGAGGAGATGATTCCGAGAGCCTTGACATGGTCTATGTGATCATGAGTGACAAGAATAAACTCCACCTGAGAAAGACTGAACCCGTGCTCAGAAAGTTTTTTGGCACAACTGCGAGGCCCCACTCCTGCATCTATCAGGAATGAGGTCTGCCCGTCCGTAAAGAAATAGCAGTTTCCGCTGCTTCCGCTCGAAAGAGACAGGAAACTGATCATCACAGCGTCCTTATCAGGCCGGTAAACAAGGCCGTCATCCTGGAAACGGCAGCATCCGCAGCCTTGATTACATCCTGCTCGTCATTCTTGAAATCGGCCTTTTCGGTATCGCCGGAGGCATTGGTAATTATAGATACTCCAAATACTTTTATGCCGCAATGCCTTGCCACAATCACCTCAGGAACGGTGGACATTGCAACTGCATCTCCGCCAATCAGGCGCATATACCTGTACTCGGCCTTGGTTTCGTATGAAGGTCCGCTTCCGGCAACATAAACGCCTGTCAGCAGGTTGAAACCGTTCTGGGTTGCAATCTTCTGCGCCCTTTCCACCAGTTCCATATCGTAAGGATGGCTCATATCTGGGAACCTGGTTCCAAAGGATTCCATGTTAGGCCCAATCAGAGGATTAGGCAGAAGATTGATATGATCTACAATGGCCATTATGTCACCTACCTTGAACGAAGGGTTGAGCCCCCCACATGCGCATGATGCCAGAAGATATTCAACTCCAAGAAGTTTCATAACTCTTACGCAGATGGTTACCTGATCCATGGTATAACCCTCATAATAATGGAAACGGCCCTGCATGCACATCACCTGCCTGCCACCCAGCTCTCCGAATATCAGATTGCCTTTGTGCCCTACTGCCGTAGATACCGGAAAGTTGGGAATCTCGCTGTAATGAATTATCAGCGGATTTTCTATTCTTTCCGCCAGCGAACCCAGTCCGCTGCCAAGAATAATTCCCGCAATGGGTTTTCTGTCTCCGATCCTCATCTTGAGGTAGTCGGCTGCCTGGAAAATTTTTTCTTCTCTTGCAATCATATTACCTGATTTTTATTGATTATTCTCTTAAACCCACAGTTTTCTGTAAAGCCTGCGCACTTGTGAAAGTATCTCGTCCTCACCTTCTACATATCTGTCTTTCATTACTATACGGCCGTTGCATATAACGGTTTTGATGCAGTATGAGTTAGCCGAATATACAAGGTTTGCATCAAAATTGATATTGGGTGTGAACTTGTAGTTGTCTATGTCTATTATGGAAAGGTCTGCCAGCGCGCCTTCTTTTATGTGTCCGCCGTTAAGCCCCATTGCCTTGTAGCCGTTGTACGTAGCACTTTTTATCAGTTCCGGCAGCGGAGCTGCGGCAGGATCGTTTCGCCAGGCCTTCTGCACCAAAGCCGTAATCTGCATTGTATCAAGCATGTCCAAATTGTTGTTGGATGCCGTTCCGTCTGTGCCAAGGCAAACATTGGCTCCGGCGTCGGAAAGTTCGCGGAACTTGAAATTCAGGCCCGATGCCAGTTTGAGGTTGGATTTTATGTTGTGGGCTATGTTCACTGCGTTCCTGCCAAGTATCTCTATATCGTTGCGGCTCAGCCATACACAGTGTGCGGCAATCAGATCCGAGGACATGAGCCCCAGAGAGTCAAAGTATTCAACCGGAGTGCAATTGTTCTTTCCGCGGCACTCCATGTATTCCTGATAGGTCTCAGACAGATGTATATGTACCTTCAGCCCATGCTTTCTGGCAAAGTCAAAGGCCCAGACTATGTTCTCCGGACTGACGGTATAGAGGGCATGAACCCCTATGGCAAAAGTATTGAGTGGCCCCCACGATTTCGACCTCTCATATTCAACGGCGCACATATTTCTTTGAGACTCAATCTTTTCTTTATCATTAAGATCTAAAAAGACATAAGAATGAACGCCCCTCAGGCCCATCTCTGAAGTTGCCTTTACTGCGGAGTCTATGTAGAAATACTGATCGTTGAACAGAGTGGTTCCGGTCTTTATCATCTCCAGACAGGCAAGCTTGGTTCCCCAATAGACGGTTTCATCGTCAAGATTCTTTTCCATAGCCCATATTGCGGAGAGCCACCGCTGGAGTTTTTCGTCCTCCTTGCCCCCGCGCATCATAGTCATGGCGGCATGAGTGTGCATATTTGCAAATCCGGGAATTACGGCCTTGCCCCGTCCGTCCAAAACTTCTGTATCCTCGGAAACTTCCTCTATTCTGTCTGCTATCCTTGCAATTGTGTTACCCTCTATGAGAATGGAAACCGTCTTGCCTTTCAGGTATATATCTTTGATAAGTATCTTTCCCATTACATTCTATTTGGGCACAATTTACGAAATAATTCAATGTTTTGCTAATTTTGCACAAAACACAGACAGACGCAAATGATTTCAAAAGAACTCATATCTCCCAAATCAATAACGGTAACCGGCGCCTCCAACGATTTGCTCACCCCAGGCGGAAATCTCATCAAGAATCTGACCGTCAGTAACTATCAGGGCAGCATCTTTGCAGTTTCCGGTTCGGCGGAGCTTATTCAGGGCCTGAATTCATATTCCAGCCTTCAGGACATTCCGGACACCGATATAGCCTTCATCGCTGAGGATGACGGCGACACCCTAAGTAAGATAGAGATCCTCTGCCAGAAGAAAAGCTGCAAGGCAATTGTAGTATTCCCCGATTTCATTTCCTCATCCCGCATGAGCCCGCAAGAGGCATTGGAAAGTACCAGAGAAATCTGCAATAAGTTCCAGGTTACCCTCATAGGCCCCAACTCCTCCGGAATAGCCCTCGAAAACTATTGCGGAACCTACACGAACACGAGGATTAGCAAAGGCGGAAGCGTAGATATCATATCTTCCTCAAGAACAACCATATCCTATCTTGTGGAGGCTGCTCCGCGATACGGTGTGAGTATTGCCCGTATCTTTTCAGTGGGCTATTCGCCCCTTACCACCGTAGAAGACATCCTCGGATGGATGGACGACAACTGGGAAACCTACGGAGCAAAGGACAAGGTCATTGCCATTTATGTGGAAAGGATATCGGACTCGGTACAGATGATGGCCCGCTGCCGCTCCCTGATAAGCAAGGGAGCCGGAATAGTTGGAGTACTTGCATCTCATAACGAGGTAGTTGCAGCCCTGTTCAGAAAATGCGGCATAGTCAGGGCCTTTGGACGAGACGAGCTCATAAACATAATATCCATACTCTCCAAGGGAAGGCCGGATGGAAACCGCGTGGCCATCCTCACCCAGGCGGGAGGCCCTGCGGTAATGCTTTCCGACACTCTCAAGAAACATTCTATAGAGGTCCCCTACCTGTTCTTTGAGGACTACAGCTTTGGAAAGACAGCCGGCCAAATTTCGTCTCTGATAGACAAATACGACAAAGACAGCAATGTAGATTCCATAGCCGTAATCTTCGGCCAGAAAGAAATGAGCGACATTTCGGAAGTTTCCAATGTCATATTCCGCAAGGTCCGCCAGACGGACAAGCCGCTCTATCCGCTGTTTACTTCGGAGTCTTCCTTCCAGGAATACATAACTGCATTTCACAATCAGGGTGGAGTTACTTTTTCAGATGAAGTAGTGTTCGGAAATGCCCTTGCAAGGGTGATAAACACCCCTCCGGTAAAGGAAGAAGGCTCGTTTCCGGCCATAGACAGGTATCTTCTGAACAGGGCCATATCCGAAAGCCCTGAGGGTTGGATGCCTACATTTATGGTTCAGCAGATTCTGGATGCCAGCGGCATAAACCGCATCCATCAGATAGTGGCCCTGGACGAGGAAGAGGCTGTTTCTGCCGCAATATCCATAGGCTATCCCGTTGTGCTCAAGGTGCTTGGGCCGCTTCACAAAACAGAAGTTGACGGAGTGTCGCTGAACATTACCGATGAGCATACGTTCCGCTCAGAATACCGCAGGATGAGCAATATAGAAGGAGTTACCGGGTTCCTCATCCAGCCTATGATCAACGAAAACATTACCGAACTGAGGATTGCCGCTGTAAGGGAACCCAACTTTGCCCCTCTGATATCGTTTTCACTCGGAGGAATATTCTCCGATGCAATGGAAGACATCAGCTATTGTATGGCTCCGGTATTTGCAGACGAGGCAGTCAAGATGATAAAATCTCTGAAGGCTTATCCCATGATTGAGGGCTACAGAGGTCAGGAAGGTGTCAACCAGACCCTGATAAACGAACTCATCAGAAGAGTGAGTGCCCTATGCGTTATGGCCCCGCAGATTGTTGAGCTGGAACTCAGCCCTATATTCGGCGATGAAAAGGAAATAACCGTTGTAGGTGCAAGAATCAGGATTGAAAAACGATAGGAAAACACATGAGAATGAAAAAAGCGGCACTTTGGTGGAAAAACCTCGATCCCTCTATGAAAGCCCTGATACTCATAGGACTTATATGCCTGATAGGTATCGTTCTCAGGTGGCACTATGTCATGGACGGAATAAAAAAAGGTTTCAATTTTTATGATTGAGATTTCAAATGAGGTATTTTTGATTAAATTTGCGCGTTAGATATGGCTACAAGGAGTGATACGGACAAGACTTTGGACCAACTTGAAAAACTGATTCAGGAACTGGTCAGAAGATATGAGGTGGCGTCGAGAGACCGTTCAGACCTTATGGCCGAACTTAACAAAACAAAAACTGAATTGTTGAACGCAAAAAACAAGATAGCAGAACAAGAGAAAAAACTGGAGCATTTTGAATTGAAGCAGGCATTCTTCTCATCTGAGGCAAGCGAAAAGAGGGCTAAAAGACAGTTAGGGAAGATTGTAAAGGAGATTGACAAATGCATTTCTCTGTTGAACGATTAGTATGGCTCTTAAGAAAAGCAACATACAGATTACTGTGGTGATAGACGGTATTTCACTCAAATACAACTGTTCACCTGCTGAGGCCGAGTTATTGCAGAAGGCCGAAGAACTTATCAACAGCGAAATAGACTCTTTCAGAAAGAACCGTGAAAGCATTTCTTCCGATTATAACAAAACCCTGATAGCAGTTATGATTAAACTGGTAATGGGTGCCTTGAGAAAGGAAAGCGATGTGGAAGACACGGTCACATCGCTGAAGGAAATCAATTCTCAACTTGCAGATTATCTCCAGAGAGCAGATAATTTCAGCCGGTAAGAGGCTCTTTGCGAAAATCAACACTAAAACAATCTCGGGCCCGACAGGCCAGACAATGGCAGGCCTAGGTTACCTTTAGGGGGATTCCGCAAGCGGGACGTTGGAAGTCAGCGTCTGATACAGGGCCCAAATCTTAACATTTAAGATTTTTCGAGAACAGCCCTCTTGCCGGCTTTTATTTATACAAACATTATGGAAATAAACAGTATCAGTATCATTATTACAGTAGCCGCATTCATCATAGGAGCCCTTCTGGGTTTCATTTTGGTACGCCCCATCGTCTTGAAGAATAAAAAATCCCAAATTCTTCAGGAGGCGGAAAAGCAGGGAGAAGACATAAAGAAGGAGAAGATATTCCAGGCAAAGGAAAAATTCCTGCAGCTCAAGACCGAACACGAACAGTATATCAACTCCAAGAACAATGCCCTGAGAGAATCGGAAAGTAAGCTTAAACAGAGGGAATTACAGCTTAACCAGCAGAATGCTGAGTTTGCAAAGCGGGAAAAAGAAATTGAGGCCATCCGCAATAACCTTAAACTCCAGGCCGACATTGTAGCCAAGAAGAGTGCCGAGTACGACAAACTCCGCCAGCAGGAAATCATCCAGATAGAAAACATTGCAGGAATGACGGCCGATCAGGCTAAGAAACAGCTTGTGGAGGCCATGAAGGCCGAGGCACGCACAGATGCCCAGTCCTATATCAACGATGTAATGGACGAGGCCAGGCTGAGTGCATCCAAGGAGGCAAAGAGGATTGTCATCAACACTATCCAGCGTACGGCACCGGAAGTTGCAATAGAAAATGCCGTTACGGTATTCAATATAGACAACGACGAAATCAAGGGCCGCATCATCGGACGCGAAGGCCGTAACATCCGTGCTCTTGAGGCGGCAACCGGAGTTGAAATTGTTGTGGACGACACCCCTGAGGCCATTTTGCTGTCGGCCTTTGACCCGGTAAGGAGAGAGGTTGCAAGACTTGCCCTCCATCAGCTTGTTGCGGACGGAAGAATCCACCCGGCAAGAATTGAAGAAGTTGTAGAAAAGGTTAAAAAACAGCTCGACGACGAAATCCTGGAAACCGGAAAACGCACTTGCATAGACCTTGGAATCCACGGGCTCCATATAGAACTGGTAAAGCTTGTAGGAAGGATGAAATACCGTTCTTCATACGGCCAGAACCTGCTTCAGCACTCCAGAGAAGTGGCCAATATCTGCGCTACAATGGCTTCTGAACTCGGTCTGAACGCAAAAGTTGCAAAGAGGGCCGGTCTGCTGCACGATATCGGAAAAGTCTGCGAAGAGGATCCTGAACTTCCGCACGCAACCCTGGGTATGCGCATGGCCGAAAAGTACAAGGAGAAGCCCGATGTATGCAACGCCATAGGCGCACACCATGAAGAAATGGAAATGACTTCTCTGATTTCGCCTCTGGTAATGGTTGCGGACGCCATATCCGGAGCAAGGCCCGGAGCCAGAAGAGAGGTTATTGAAAGCTATATCAAACGTCTGAAAGACATGGAAGGCATTGCCCTGTCCTACCCCGGAGTAACCAAGACCTACGCAATTCAGGCCGGAAGAGAACTCAGGGTTATAGTAGGCAGCGATCAGGTTTCAGACAAGGACATAGAGAACCTCTCAGCAGAAATAGCCAAGAGGATACAGAACGAAATGACCTACCCCGGGCAGGTTA
Organism: uncultured Bacteroidales bacterium; assembly: GCA_937899055.1. Classification (GTDB taxonomy): domain Bacteria; phylum Bacteroidota; class Bacteroidia; order Bacteroidales; family UBA932; genus Egerieousia. Next base: position 58 of record CALBPX010000032.1, on the reverse strand, counting down.
AGATAACCAGATCGGAAGAGCGTCGTGTAGGGAAAGAGTGTAGATCTCGGTGGTCGCC
>CALBPX010000031.1 GCA_937899055.1 uncultured Bacteroidales bacterium | reverse complement strand
ATTCTCACGCCGTCTTCAAAAACTCCTATCTGAAGTGCCGTGAAATTGCCCTCAGCTATACCCTTCCTGAGAATCTGACCAGGAAGTTCGGTTGCAACAACCTCAGGCTTTCTGTGTTTGCCCGCAACCCGTTCTATGTGTTCAAGAATATGCCGATTTTTGACGTGGAAGCCTCCGATGCTACGAACTGGATTTACCAATCCGTCAACCGTGGCACCACTGTCTCTACCCGAACCTTCGGCTTCTCTCTGCGTGCTAATTTCTAAACTGTTCACGAGACTAAAAAACACGAAGAAATGAAAAGAGTCTATACAATTGTTCTGAGTCTTGTCGCACTTCTTACTGTAGTTATTTCCTGCTCTAAGAAGGATTTCTCCGACAAGTACTATGACCCCTCCAAAACCACAACAGTCAGTTGCGAGAAACTCTTCACCGGAGTAATGTTCGCCGGTCGGCAGTATATGTACCAGTCTTACTGGCGTCTTATTACATGGGACAGATTCCTTGGGCGCTTCTCACAGACCATCGGATATAACAATGCCAGCGGAATTTATGAAGTTACCCCCGGTTATGCCGGAGATCGGTGGAATAATTTCTACCAGGCTCTGGCGCAGTTCCGTCTTCTGCAAAGCACCTATGATGCGCTGAGCGATGCCGATAAAGCTGAAAACAAAATCTATCCGGTTCTGGCCGAGGTATTCATTTTGGACCAACTCACCCAGATGGTGGATGTTTTCGGCCCCGCCCCTTATACACAAGCTGGTTATCTTCCTGTGACAGGTGACTTTGCCACTGCGCACCCTGCCTATGACAAAGATGTAGACATCTACAAGAATGCCCTGGAACGCTTGGATGCTCTTTACACCGAGATCAACACTCTCAAGGGAAGCCTCAACAGCCTTACCCTGTCTACGCTTTCCTCCCAAGATTTCCTGAACCAGGGGAACCTTGACAAATGGCTCATCTATACCAACTCACTAATGCTTCGTCTTGGCGTGCATGTATCGGCCCAGGGTGATCTCACTACGGAAGGCCGCGCCGCCGTCAGTACAGCAAGTTCCCGCAGTTTGGTCACCAATCTGGACAACGCCATTATGGCTCAAATGGGCCGTGATGGTGGCAGCCTGGACTATTCCGGAGATATTCATAACTCCTTTGGCGACGAGTGGAACCCTACTGGAAACTGGAGTAACCGTTTCGCTTCCCAGCCCATGATTGATGCTATGCAGGTAACCGGAAGAGATGACCCGCGTCTTATTGTTATGTATAATAAAAATAAGGACGGACAATTTAAGGGCAAGCATTCACAAGAAGTTGTTACGGACCAGCAGGCTAACGAAGCACAACCTTGGGACAAACGCGTGTATTCTCATCTGGACTCTGTTACCTTCAACGGCAACGATTATATGGATTCCCCTGTTATCTCCGCCGCCGAGGTTTACTTCCTCCTTGCAGAGGCTTATAATGAGGGTTACGGTGTATCCAAGAGCGAGGCCAACGCCAAGACCAATTTCAAAAAGGGTCTGGAGTTTTCCATTAAGCAGTATTATGCACAGAATATGACTAGCGTAGTTGGACACGGTGCCACTGGTTATAAGGCCGATGCCGTTCCGTCGGATTCCGAAATTGATACGTATTCGGAAGCTGTCTGGAATCACTATTCTAACAAACTGGAAGCCATTATTACCATGAAATGGACACACTTCGGCATCATGCAGGCCAATCAGGCATTCACCGACCTTCGCCGTACGGGCTATCCTACGCTTGTTTGGACTACTG
>CALBPX010000030.1 GCA_937899055.1 uncultured Bacteroidales bacterium | reverse complement strand
AATAGACGAAGATTTACCAAACTATACAGGAGGAAAAAATGGAAAAAATGATCCATACTATGATGGAAGCAACGTTGTAAAAAATGGAGATAAAGAATATTATCCAGGACAAGAAGATGATGATGATTTTGAAAAAGTAGTAGTAATGCAAAAGGAATTTGACTTAGCATTAAGAAAATTTATTACAAAAATAAGTAAAGATGGAAAATTTGCAGATGAAAACACAACAACAATTTTAAACAATTACAGCAAAGTAATTCTTTCCGGTAATTATGATGATGATGTTCTGCATAATAAAATAAGTCAGTCGGCTTTGTGGTACTCGGGAACTATTTCCTTCATGATGGCAATCATTGGAAGAATGTCAACCTTGCGGGCAAGATCCTCCAGCTGCTCAACGGTGGCCCTGGCATAGCCGTAGCTGTAGTTCCGGACCTTGGCAATGCGGATGCGTTCGTGGAAAGAAGGTACCGTATTTTCCTCATTGGCAAGCACTTCCTCGTAGAGCTTCTCTCCCGGGCGGAGACCTGTGTAGGTAATCTTGATGTCCTTGTCCGGAGTAAAGCCGGCCAAAGAAACCATACGGCGGGCAAGCTGGTCAATCTTTACGGGCTCTCCCATGTCAAACACAAAAATCTGGTTGCCGGTACTCATGGTAGCAGCCTCCATTACCAGGCGGCAGGCCTCCGGAATGGTCATGAAGAAACGGGTGATGTCCTTGTGGGTAACGGTCACCGGACCTCCCTTGGCAATCTGCTGACGGAACCTCGGAATTACGGAGCCGTTGGAACCCAGCACGTTGCCGAAGCGGGTGGTTACAAACTGAGTAACGGGCTTTTTGTCCGGAGCAGGCTGTTCAGACTGGTTTTCGGCAGAATTACCGTTAGTAGAAAGACCCAGAGACTGAACATATATCTCAGCGATTCGCTTAGTGCAACCCATTACGTTAGTGGGGTTTACGGCCTTGTCCGTAGATATCATCACCATCTTTTCCACGCCGTATTCCATACATTTGTCGGCCACGTTTCTGGTTCCGAATACATTTACCAGAACTGCCTCGCAAGGGTTCTCCTCCATCAACGGAACATGCTTGTAGGCAGCGGCATGGAAGACCACCTGCGGATGGAACTTGCGGAAGGCAAAGTCCAGCCTTGCGGGCTGGCGGACATCGCCGATGACAGGCACAAAATCAAGGCTCTTGAACTTATCCTCAAGCTCAAGGCGGAGGTTGTGCATCGGAGTTTCAGCATTGTCAAACAGAACCAGCTTCTTAACTCCAAAGCCTGCAAGCTGGCGGACAAGTTCGCTGCCAATGCTGCCGGCGGCTCCGGTAACCATCACAACACGGTTATTGAAGTAAGCCTTGATTTCGTCAAGAGAAATCATAATCTCCTGTCGGCCAAGCAAATCCTCAACCTTCACCGGCCTTGGCCTGAACAGCGACTGGTCGGCCGTAACCTCATCAACATCGGGGACTATCAGCGTCTTTATCTTTTTCTTAAGGCAATATTCAATCAGACCGTCGGACTCATTGCGGGCATCGGTATCCCTTGCAAACAGTATGGAATCTACATTGTACTCAGAAATAATATTTTCCAAATCCTTGTCAGAGTCAAAGTTGAAGACCGGATGCTGGTCCAGGAGCATCTTGGCCTTGCGGTCCGAACGCTCCAGAAAGCCTATGATGTTGTAATGCGTAGAAGCCTGAAGACGTTTGATGATGGCAACGCTCTTGTTGCTGGTTCCATAGATTAGAACCTTCTGGAGTTTGTTCTGGCGGCTCTGCCTCTGGCTTATGGCGCTGTAAACCATAATCATCAGCACCCTGATTCCAACAAGCAGGAAGAATGTCAGCAGAAAGTCAAGCACGCCAACAAAAAGCAGCCAGTTATGATATCCGTCTATGAGTGCCAGAGCGGCAAATACCAGCAACCCCTTGATTCCCGAGCAGTAGGCAAAAGGAATCATGTCTCTGGCCCCGAAGTGGCGGATTATGATCTTGAAGGTCCTGAAAAGCAGGAACAGCAAGAAGGACGCAGAAAGAGCCGCCAGAAAATATACCAGAACAGAAAAGTACTGGAACAGATCAGGAAGCACCAACTCAAATCCAAGTATCACTATGCCAGAAGCGGCCAAAGAAAGAATCATGTCCAGGGCAAAGATGAACTCTTCCCTTACGAACGATTCCTTGAACCGGTTTATGTTGATTCTATCCGATAGCATGATAAAATGTTTAGTATCCGATTATGTGAATTTATGCAGTTTAGTCGCGTTTGAAGATATCTCTTGTATAAACTTTGTAAGAAACATCGTCCAGGGCCGAGTCGTAGCGGTTGGCTATGATGGCCTGGCTGCGGCGCTTGAACTCCGCAAGGTTGTTTACAATCAGGCTTCCGAAGAATGTGGTTCCGTCTTCCAGAGTAGGCTCATAAACAATGACTTTGGCGCCCTTGGCCTTAATGCGCTTCATGATTCCCTGAATTGCGCTCTGGCGGAAGTTGTCCGAGTTAGACTTCATGGTCAGGCGGAATACCCCTACTGTAACTTCCTTTTCCTTAGCCGTATCAAATGTACTGTTTGCGCTGTAGTAGCCGGCCCTTTCAAGCACGCGGTCTGCAATGTAGTCTTTACGGGTGCGGTTACTGTCAACAATGGCTTTGATGAGGTTCTCCGGCACATCGTTGAAGTTGGCCAGCAGCTGCTTGGTGTCTTTTGGCAGGCAGTAGCCGCCGTAGCCGAAGCTCGGATTGTTGTAGTGGCTGCCTATACGGGGGTCCAGGCAGATACCGTCTATGATAGACTGGGTGTTGAGCCCCTTCATTTCCGCATAGGTGTCAAGTTCGTTAAAGTAGCTGACTCTCAGGGCCAGATAAGTGTTGGCAAAAAGCTTTACGGCCTCAGCCTCAGTGCTTCCCATGAACAGTACGGGCACATCTTCCTTAATTGCCCCCTCCTTGATTATCTCGGCAAATTTATGGGCCGCATCTTTCAGGCTATACTCAGCGATATCGTCATAGCCGACTATAATCCTGGATGGATAGAGGTTGTCGTACAGGGCCTGAGATTCTCTCAGAAACTCCGGAGCAAAGATTATCCTTGGAACAACAACCTTCATAGATCCGTCGGCCTGCCGCTCACGGTAGGAGAACCTTTCCCTTACATGTTTGGTGTAACCCACAGGAACGGTGCTCTTTATGACCATTACCGCATCGGGGTTCACCTCCAGGACAAGGTCTATGACCTCCTCCACATGGCTGGTATCAAAGAAGTTCTTCTTTGGATCATAGTTGGTTGGAGCGGCAATTACCACAAATTCAGCGTCTTTGTAGGCATCTTTGCCGTCCAGGGTTGCAACCAGGTCCAGGGGCTTTTCAGCCAGATACTTTTCTATGTACTCGTCCTGGATGGGAGAAACACGTCTGTTAATTTTATCTACCTTTTCGGGAATGACATCAACAGCCTTAACGCTGTGATGCTGAGCCAATAGCGTTGCTATGCTCATTCCCACATATCCGGTTCCTGCTACTGCTATTTTCATATTCTGTGTATATATTCTTTAACCTTTGTATCTCTTTTCCAGCACCTTCCAGTTGATGATGCTCCACAGGGCTTTCAGATAGTCTGCTCGCCTATTCTGATAATCAAGATAATATGCATGTTCCCACACATCAAAAGTGAGTATGGGCTTCATGCCGCGGGCAACCGGATTGCCGGCCCCTGCTTCCTGAGTGATAACCAGCATGCCGGGCCTGTGCTCTGCCTTGGATTTGCCATGTGGGCTATCGGTCATGGAAAGCCATACCCAGCCGCTGCCAAACAGCTGTGCTCCCTTGGCCGTAAACTCGTCCCGAAAAGCCTGAAGGCTCCCCCATTGGGCTGTTATGGCGGCACTTAGCTTTGGAGCTTCCTCAGCAATGAGGGCGTCTGTGTTGGCCGTCTTTGGAGATCTGAACTGAGCAAAGTAGAGCGAGTGGTTTAGAACCTGACCGGCGTTGTTGAATATGGCACCCTCTGAAAACTTTACTATGGTCTCCAGCGGATACTGCTCGTAGTTTGTGCCGGAAGTCAGATTGTTGAGGTTGTCTATATAGCCCCTCAGATGCTTTCCGTAGTGGAACTCAACGGTCTTTTGGCTGATGACCGGCTCCAGTACGGCCGTTCCGTAGGGCAGTTCATTGATTTGTATCATACGTTCCTGTGTATTAATCCTTCTCAGGTAATTCAACCCTTGGGTTTATCCTCAGGAAATTCAACCTTTGGGTTTATCCTCAGGAAATTCAACCTTTGGGTTTATCCTCAGGAATTACTTCTTTGGGGTTTATCTTCTGGAGTAACTTTGTTGGGTTCAACCCTCCGGAGCATCTTGTGATTTACCGTATTTATCATGAATACAGCCGCATTGCCTATGACAATCAAGAACTTACGGTCTTTCTTGATGCGTTTGACATAGCCCCGGCGGCCCATCAGAGGGCCTTCCATCACCTCAACCATATCGCCGAGCTTAATGTCCTGCGGCTCTCCCAGGTAGGTTACGCGGCCGTCCTCTTTGGTAAGAAAGATGAATGCCTGCATCTGGTCGTCGGGTATCTTTGCCGCAACCTTGCGCAGAACCTTGGAGGCCTTTCCGTCCTGCGGAGCATAGGCTTCCGGGTAGGCATCCTCCCAGCGGGTATAGTATGAAAAGTCAGATATGTAAGTGTTTTTCAGGCTATTCAGGAAGGGTTCCGTGCAGCGTATGAACATCAGCGATGCCACCAGAGGACGCATGATCTTGACCTGCCGCTTTGGTTTTTCAGACTCTCGGATGATGGCTTTCTTGCTCAGTGGCAAAACCGTAAGGCGGTTACCGCTGTAAGAGATTTTGCTCTCGGCCTTATGGGCAGACCTTGCGGTTACCGTACGCTTGACCTGAGTCATAGGGATATAGGTCTCAACCTCATCGTTTCCGCCTTGGCGGGCCTCCTGCTCAATCACTCTACGGAACTTGAGAACTTTGTTCCCGAACACCCGCAGCGCATACCAGGATATGTCTGACTGTTTCATATCTGTCTTTCCAAAAATTTTAGTTGCCGTTACTTTAGCACTCCTGGCACAAGAGTGCAGTTCTCCCTCTCTGCTTAATTTACGCAAGCAGACACATCCCGGAGTTTGTCAGCATTTCTCCTCTGACCGTGGCGAGGCTCCTATCCAAGAGCTCCTTCCAAAACCCCTGAAACCCTAACTTACTCTATATCAAAGAGTTATCCCCCCCCCGATTTCTCTTTTTCGCTTCCGTAATAGCCGTAATGGCCGTAATGGTAGCCGTACTTGTAGCCGTAGCGGTAGCCATAACGTCCGTTGGAAGCCATTTCGGTACCGTTGAGTATGACTGCAAGATTGTGGTACTTGCCGCTCTTGTAGCTGTCTTCCAGTTCGCTGAGCATGCTCTTGTCAAGCAGGCCGGCCCTTACAAGGAATACTGTCATATCCACAGACTTGTCTATTATCATTGTATCTGCCACAATATCAACAGGCGGGCAGTCTATAAGAACATAGTCAAACTTTCCTCTGAGCTCAGCAATAGCCTGCGTAAACCTGGCATCGGCAATCAGTTCCGTAGGGTTAGGCGGAATAGGGCCTACCGGAATGTATGCAAGCGTAGGATATTTGGGACTCTTGAGTATCAGGCTGTCCAGATCGTCGGTCCGCTTGCTGAGGTAGTTGCTAATACCGGTGTTAGGCGTTCCGAAGAAGGAGCTCATAGATGCGTGACGGAGGTCGCCGTCAATAATCAGAACCTTCTTGTCTTTGATTGCAAGTGCAACGGCCAGATTGACCGTAGTAAAGCTCTTGCCGCTGCCGGGGTTGAACGATGTAACGGCAATGACTTTCTTATCGCCTCCGGTCATGAACTCCAGATTGGTCCTCAGCACACGGAATGCCTCGTTAATCACATTACGGTTGCCGGGTTTAACTACAATCGGGTCGTTTTCCTCTTCCTTCTTGCCTATGATCTTGTGCCACATGCGGGTACCCCAGCTAGGGCGGTCGAAGGCGTATGGAATTTCGCCGAGGAACGGAGCCGAAACAGACTTGAGGTCGTCCTTGCCCCTGACTTTGTTGTAGAAGGTTTCTATCAGGTAGATAATTGCCAGAGGTATCAGGATTCCGAGCATCAAAGCCACAAGCATTATCATGTTCCGCTTTGGTGCCACAGGGTTGAACACTCCGCTCGGGGTGTCAATCACACGGGTATTGTAGGCCGTAAATGCCTGGTTGAGTTCATTCTCCTCTCTCTTTTGCAGAAGGAACAGGTAGATAGACTGCTTAACGGCCTGCTTCCTTTCTACGCTGAGCAGATACTTGGCCTGCTGCGGGTTGGCGGATATTCTGGCGGACGTCTGCGCCCCTGCCCTTTGGAGAGTACCCATCTGGGTGTTCAGGTTGGTTATCTGGTTATCCACAGAAGAAACTATGGAACTTCTCATGCCGCTCAGCTGGGCGTCCATTTCCTTTACCAGAGGGTTTTCGGGGCTGGTGGAATTGGCCAGGTTGTTTCTGTAGAGCAGGGCTTCGTTGTACTCCTTAATCTGGTTCTCCAGTCCGGTGCCCTTGCCGCCGAGGCTGGCCGGCAGCACCTTTGTCTGGCTGTCGTCGTTGGTCAGGTAGTTACGGATGTATTTTGCCATATACAGCTCGTTCCCAAGCTCTTGCTGCTGGTTGCGGATCTGGTTGCTCTGCTGCATGTACATAGTACCGGCGGCTGCAACGTCCGGAATCATCTGCTGGCTCTTGTAGCTCGACACATCGCTGTCAACGCTGGAAAGCTCGTCTTCTATGACATTGAGCCTGTCGTTGATAAAGAGCGATGTGCTCCGGGCTATCTGGTTCTTGTCCTTAACCCAGTTTTCGTTGTAAACGCCTATGAGTGTGTTCAGTATGTCCTCAGCCCTGGCAATGGAACGGTCTGTTACCGTAAGGGTTATTACGCGGCTCTGCTTGTCGGCCAATGCCGTAGAAAGCTCCGCACGGTAGCGCGAAACGGCAGCGTAGAGCGAACTCTTCCTCACGTAAATCTGCTTAACATCGGCATTGCCGCTGCGCGAACGGTTCAAGACTATCTTTCCTACGGGGCTGTCCAGAATCAGCGTATCGCCCTCTGTAAGAACCCCTTCTACCTTGCCTTGCAGCTTGTCTTTCTTGAGCATGAAATTGCTGAGTTCTACTTTATCGTCGTCCAGAAGGTTAATCTGGAACGATGCGCTCTGCATATCGGTAAGGTCCGGAAGCTGAACGGTCAGCGGAAGGGCGTTTGCGTAAAGGACGGCCTCGCGGAAGCGTACCGGCATAGAATAGTCTATATCCAAATGCAGGCGGCGTACAACCTCCTGCATTGTGCTTCTGGAACCAAAGGCCCGTATTTCGTCATATACGCTGGACTTGTTTTGGAAGAGGCTGAAGTCTGTCATTCCTTCCAAGCTGGACGACACGCTTCTGCGCTGGTTGTCTTCCTTAATCTGCACCTCGGCGGTGCGGGAATACAGCGGCTGGTAGCGCACGATGTAGGCTATAGCAATGAAAAGACAGATGGCTACGCTGAGCACAAACCACTTCCATCTTCTCAGACATGCAAAGACCAGATCTTTGATGTTCAGGCTGTTTTCTTGTTCGTTATTGTTCTGTGCCATAATATGTAAATTTCTAATGCCTTATGAAGAACAGGGTTATGGTTGTAAGCAGCGATGCTACGGAAATCCAGAATGATGAACTTCTGACATTGTTTCCGTTTACGGTACTCTGGCGCATCTTTACTTCGTTGGGCTCAACATAGATGATGTCGTTCTGCTTAAGGAAGTAAACCGGCGAGTTGAGAGTGCTCTCGGCGCTGGTAAGATCCAGATTGTAGGTCCGCTGAACATCGCCCTCGGTACGGATTACCCGCACATTCTCGCGGTTGCCGTAGATGGTGAGGTCTCCGGCCATGCTCAGAGCGTCCAGAATGTTGAGATTGTCTTTGTTCAGGGCAAAGTGGCCCGGACGTGCAACCTCTCCCATGATAGAAATTCCAAGGTTCATGAACTCCACGGTAACAACCGGGTTGAAGTCCGTTGTAGCATAATGAGCATCCAGAACCCTCTGCTTTACCGTAGCGGCAGCCTCGCTCCTTGTAAGACCTGCAAGGTGGATAGTTCCGAGCATCGGAAAATCTATGTTGCCGTCGGGGTCAAGGGTGTAGCCGCTCATCTGCTGGTTTGAGTAAGAGCCTTCTCTGGAAGAAGCTCCCAACCTGTTTGTAATGTAAGGCAGGTTGAGGATGGAGGCAGACTGTGCATCCTTGGTGTTGACAATGATGGATATCATGTCACCCGGCTGTAGCTTGATTGTGGATTGGGTAAGATTGATGGTGGTGTCGCGCCCGGCCGTATCCTGAAAATACGCAACCTTTGTAGGCGTTGCACACGAAGCCATGACAATTGCAGCAAACAGAGCCAAGGCTCCGTTTCTAAACTGCCTGCGACGGACGAATAGTCCCCTCAGTTGGTTCATAAAATTGTTCTCCATATCTGATAATTTTCAAATTTATTTTCAAGCGTTCCCCGAAAGTTGATAATAACTTCCAAATATACGATTTTTTTTTCTAAAGAAAAAAGCCTGAAAATCAATTCGACAAAACTTGCCTGTCGCAAAAAATTTTGCGACCGCAAAAATACGAAAAACAATCTTAGAATCCCCCAGAAATATTATAACTATCTGAGGTACAATATATTATAATGTAACAATGGTGTTACTTTTTTAATCCGTAAGCAATTTGTTCTTGACGAGGGGTTTTGCCCAGAAGGATATGAAGAAAATGTAGGCCAGAAAAACAAAGATCAGGCACATTCCAATCCTCAGCGATGAAGCCGCATCGCTGAGCATACTTACTGCCAGAGGACCTATTGCTCCTCCTACGATTGCGCTGCACATGATGCCCGCAAAACTTCCGTGATGCTTGGTTACGGAATTCAGGGCAAGCGACATGATTATGGGGAACATCAGGCTCATTGCAAAGCCTACGCCCGGAAGTGCAAATCTTGCAACATCGGCCGGGCAGGTAAGGCCCATTGCCAGAAGTATCATTGCCAGCGGGCAGCAGAACTTGAGCAGGGTCTTGGAATCTACCAGCTTCAGAAGCAGAAGGCCTATTACACAGCCAATGAGCATACTGCCCCAGAACCAGGATACGCAACTTGCGCCAACGGTGTGAGGATCAAGCCCGTGGTAGCGTTCCAGAAAGAGGCTGATGTTGTTGCTCATCCCCTGCTCTGTAGCCGTATAGAATAACATAGCCAGAGCATAAAGCCAGACCTTGCGCATGCCAAAAAGTTCCAGAAAGGACGATTTGTCGCCACTCTTTTCGTCGCTCTTGAGCTCAATCTTCGGAAACCTTACAACAAGCACCACAACCAGCATTGAAACAAGTATGAATCCGAACAGGTAATAGAGCGAAATCCATGGCATACCCTCCGGCGCAAAGCTCATGGGGTTCTGCACATAGTAGCTGTAAACCAGCGGACTGAGGAACGATGCCCCGCTGAAGACCACCTGGCTGCAGTCAGATACAAAGGCGTAGTTTTCCTCTCCGCCAACAGGCCGCTGAAGCGGGTTCATGACCGTCTGAAGCATGGCCATACCAAGGCCTATGATGAAGCAGCTCAGAAGCAGAACCGGATAGTTGTGGAAACTGGCAAAAAGCATGGCACCAACAAGGTCCATAGCAAAGCCTATGAACAAGACAACCTTCTCCCCCACCTTTTCTATGAGGATTCCGGACGGTATGCTCATAATTGCGTATGCTACAAAAAAAGACATCGGAATAAATCCGGCCAGAGTCAGTTTTTCCAGGCTGAAACTGTTGATTATGTCCGGAATCAGCGGACCCAGGATGTTGGTTATGAACGAAATCACAAACCAAAATACCATGATGATGGCCAGCAGGCCTATTCTGTTGAACTTGTTCTTCATATTCTTTCCAAACGCTTTATGTTGTTCCCAGTATCATTCCACTGCAAACTGGGCGTCTATGGCGGCGGCTTTGGCTGCAACATCCTGGCCCGGATTGCAACGGAGGTTGAAGTAGAACTTGATCTTTGGCTCTGTGCCAGAAGGCCTTAATGATACAACCGTACCATCCTCGGCGATATACTGGAGGACGTTGCTCTTTGCAAGCTTGACGTCCGTAGCGGCCCGGTCAAACAAAGTTCCGGAACCGGCACCTGCGCTGCAAGTATCTGATGCAGAAGCAAAATAGTCTTCGTTAAGGTAATCGCGGTACTCCTTGATTGGGCTGCCTGCTATGTCCTTGGGCGGGTTCTGGCGGTAATGCTCCACAAGGGAATCAATCTTCTTCTTGCCCTCGATACCTGGGAACGTATAGCTCCGCAGCCAGTCTTTCCGCTGTCCGAACAGCTCGTAGATATGCTGCAAAAGTTCCCACAGTGTAATTCCGCTGTCTTTGCACCAGGCAGCGCATTCGCATATCAATGAAACTGTTATGGGGGAGTCTTTATCGCGGACAAACTCCCCTACCGCAAAGCCGAAGCTCTCTTCGCCGCCGCAGACATATATACCCTTTCCTTCATTCTTATATATTACCTCAGCGATGTTCTTGAAGCCGGTCAGCACATTATACCATCTGACCCCGAAGTACTCGGCTATATCGCTCATGATGTTGGATGTAACTATGGTCTTGATGATGTACGGGAAGCGTCCTCCGGTGTATGTTGAACCTGAGGCTTTTCCATCAATAGCATCGCCGAGTCGGCCAAGGTCTTTCCACCTGCGGAGCATATAGTATGTCAGGATGCAGTTCATCTGGTTGCCGTTCAGGAGTACCAGCTTGCCGGCAGCATCTCTAATGGCTATGCCGCAGCGGTCTGCATCAGGGTCCGAGGCACAGACTACCTCCGCCCCTACCTTGTCTGCAAGGTCAAGGGCCATCTTCATAGCCGTAGGTTCCTCTGGATTAGGGCTTTGTACGGTTGGAAAATCGCCGCTGTTGACGCACTGCTCTTCTACCAGATGCACGTTGGTAAAGCCCATTTGGCGCAAGGCTCTGGGAACAATCTTTACGCCGCAGCCGTGCAACGGAGTGTAAACTATTCCGATGTCGTGATGGCGTTTTACGCTCTCAGGACTAAGATGCAGGGTTGCTATGTCCTTAAGGTACGCTTCGTCCAACTCCTCCCCAACCATTTCTATACATCCAAGCCCCCTCAGCTCAGCAATCTCTGCATTGCTAAGCCCCTGAAACTCTGCACTTCCGGCATTACCGCTGCACTGCTGCCCTGCTACATTGTTGCAGCTCTGCTGCTCTGCGGCATTGCTGCTGCACTGCTGCCCTGCTTTTCCTGCATCGCTGAGTATTGTTTTGTGCCACTTGACTTGGGAGATGTCGGTAATCTTGTTGACCTCCGCTATGATGTTCACATCGTGAGGTGCAATGACCTGTGCCCCGTCTGCCCAGTAAGCCTTGTAGCCATTGTAAATCTTTGGGTTATGCGATGCCGTAACCATGACTCCGCCCTGGCATCCGTAGTAGCGGATTGCGTAGCTGAGTTCCGGCGTCGGCCTGAGTTCTTTGGTCAGATATACATGGAATCCGTTTGCCTCAAAAATCTCCGCCACTATCCTGGAGAAAACGTCAGAGTTGTTCCGGCAGTCGTGTGTGATGGCAACCTTGATCTGGCGCAGCTGTCCAAAGCACTTCTTGAGGTAGTTGGCAAAGCCCTGAGTGGCCATACCTACGGTGTAGCGGTTCATGCGGTTTGTTCCGGCACCCATGATTCCCCTAAGACCGCCGGTTCCAAACTCCAGCGTCTTGTAAAAGGCGTCTTCGAGGCCCTTAGGGTCATTGTCTATGAGGCTCTGTACCTCTGCTCTTGTCTGAGGGTCAAACTCATTGCCCAGCCATTGCTTTGCTGCGTCCAATATCTTCTGTTCCATATATTTATAAACTTTTATCTTTCTTAATTACCCAACCTTTCAACAGCTCTTAATTGCCGCAGGTTGCCTCTCTAATTGTTGCAGTTTCCTTCCTATAATTAAAGCAGTATGCCCCGTTAATTACAGTAGTCTGCCTCTCTAATTGTTGCAGTTTCCTTCCTACAATTATAGCAGTTTACTCTCTTAATTGCTGCAACTCGCTTTCTTCGGTTGCTGCGTTTTGCAACGTTTGACAGTAGCAGTCAGGATTGTTTAACCGCTGCAGCTTGTTCTTTCATTGCTTTAACCTGCTGCGTTTTCCTTCCTTATGTTACAGCAGTCTGCTGCCTGAAATTGCTACAATCTGCAATTTACGGAGTTTTTTGTAATTCCGCAAAATTAACTCTGGGGATTCGGGTTGCGGGCTTGAATTTTTGTATTACATTTGGGCCGTGGATCTTCATACAAACCTGTAAACTTCATGAGCGATCAGATCAAACACGAATGTGGCGTGGTACTCATCCGCCTGCTTAAACCCCTATCCTACTACAAAGAAAAATACGGCTCGGCAATGTACGGGCTTTCAAAGCTTTACCTCTTGATGGAAAAGCAGCACAACCGCGGTCAGGAGGGCGCAGGACTTGCCTGCGTGAGCATCAACGCTCCGGCAGGGCAGGAGTACATCTTCCGCCAGAGGGCACTGGGGAACACCGCAATCGCTGAGTGCTATGATAATGTATATACGGAAATAGAAAGGGCGCGGAAAGACTTCCTGGCAAACGATTCGGGCTGCTCGGACAATGACCTGGAATTCAGGCTGCCGTACATAGGAGAGGTATATATAGGGCATCTGAGGTACTCCACCACCGGAAGGAGCGGCATGAGTTACGTCCACCCGTTCTTAAGACGCAACAACTGGCGCAACCGCAACCTTTGCCTGGCAGGTAACTTCAACATAACCAACGAAAAAGAGTTGTTTGAAACCATGGTTCAGGGTCAGGGCCAGCATCCCAGGAGCGATGCCGACACCTTCCTGATTCTGGAATAGATGGGAGCTCTGCTGGACGAGAACCACTCCGACCTCTACCGCCGGTTCAAGAAAGAAGGCCTGAGGGGAGAGGAACTTAACGCAAAGATAGAAGACAACATAGATATTGAGGGCATAATATCCGATGCCTCAAGGACTTGGGACGGAGGTTTCTGCATAGTGGGAGCAACCGGCAGCGGAGAGAGTTTTGTCTTCCGCGACAGATGGGGCATACGTCCTTGTTTCTACTACATTGATGACGAGATAGTTGTAGCCGCTTCCGAAAGGGCCGCCATACAGACCGCCATGAATGTCAAATACAGTCAGGTCAAGATTCTGCAACCCGGAGAGGCAATAACAATCCACAAAGATGGCAAGTACAACATCAGCTGCCTTGTCAAGCCCGAAAACCCCAGGCCCTGCTCCTTTGAACGGATATATTTTTCAAGGGGAAGCGATGCCGACATATATCAGGAAAGAAAGATGCTGGGACGTCTGCTTACTCCGCAGATTCTCAAGGCCTGCCCGGATCTTGACCACACGGTATTCTCCTTCATTCCCAACACCGCCGAGGTTGCCTTTTACGGCATGGTGGAAGGCCTGAACGATTATCTTGATATGCTCAAGTTCAAGAAGATAAAAGAGTTGCTGAATGGCTCGGGCAACGCAGCCATGGAGGAGGAATTTGAAATCCTCAACCGCACAGACCTGCTTGAAGGAGAAACGGCCGAAGAGCAAATCAAGAAGGTTCTGGCCCATAAAATCAGGACGGAAAAGCTGGCTATCAAGGACATAAAGATGCGCACCTTCATAGCCGAAGGCAGCACCCGAAACGACATGGCCGCCCATGTGTATGACATCACCTACAACAGCATAACTCCGGGCGTAGATTCCATAGCCGTCATAGACGACAGCATAGTGCGCGGAACCACCCTCCGCCAAAGCATCATAAAGATACTCTCAAGGCTTGAGCCTAAGGAAATTGTAATCATATCATCATCGCCCCAAATCAGATATCCGGACTGTTACGGCATAGACATGAGCCGCATGGGAGAATTCATTGCCTTCAATGCGGCTGTGGAACTCCTCAAGGAAAGAGGCATGACTGATATCCTCAGCGATGTGTACCGCAAATGCAAGGCGGCTGAAAATCTTCCGCTCGAATCCTTCAGCTGCACCTCGGCCCCAGATATCGCTGAGAATTATGTAAAGGAAGTTTACGCTCCGTTTACAGACGACGAGATTTCCGACAAGATTGCCCGGTTGGTTACCCCCGAAGGTCTGGGCTGCAAGGTCAAGGTCATATTCCAAAGTATAGACAATCTTCACAGGGCTTGCCCCCACAATCAGGGCGACTGGTACTTCAGCGGCAACTACCCCACTCCGGGAGGCACCAGAACCGCCATTCAGGCCTACATAAACTACTTTGAAGGCAATCCGTACAAGAGAGGATACAGCAGATAATCATTATTAAAACAGACACTCTTTTGTCTGATTTATTTGCTTTTAGGGAAAAATTCTTATCTTTGTATAGATTTTTAAACGAATTTTTCTATGAATATTTTTGTTTCCAGTCTAAGCTTCAGAGCAAGAAGAGAAGACTTAGAAGAGCTTTTCGCCCCATTCGGGGAAGTGTCATCAGCACGTATTATTACCGATAGAAGACTCCACAGATCCAAGGGTTACGGTTTTGTCGAAATGAAGGATGAGGACGGTATGAAAGCCATAGAGGCTCTCAACGGTACCGAACACATGGGCAGAACCATCAATGTAGCTGTTGCAACATCAGCAAGGATATCTCGTCCTCATGCAACACCGGAAGCCGGAAACAATACAACTGCTGAATAACACAAGATATAAAAAAGCAAAACGGGCAGCCACAAGGCCGCCCGTTTTTTTATGCTCATGTATGAGGATTATTCTGCCGCAGTGTTGTCGTCTATGAATTTCTTGTACTTTTCATAGTTGGCCATGTAGGAAGGATCCTCATCGCGGAAACGGAAGAATATCTGCTTCAGATACTCGGCGCAACCCTTCTTTATTTCAACATCTTCGGTTATTGAGAAAGCTCTCTCGAAAGGTTCGATGGCCTTCTTCAGGCAGTCATTGAGCTGGTTATTCAGGACTGTCCACTTTGCGTCGTCGGCCTCTGCGTTTGCCTGCTCCTGAAGGTCAAGGGCCATAGAATAATATGCATCGCCCTCATTGAAAGGAGCATATACATATGTAGGGTCAATTTCTGCAGCCTTGCGGTACAGTCCGATTGCCTTGTCGAAGTCCTTCATGTTCCTGTAAAGGTTGCCCTCTACATAAACCAGAGAAGCGTTTGTAGGCTCGTTCTCCTGTGCCTTGTGAATAACCTCTATGAGCTTCTGCGGATCATCGTTGGTATCCAGGTAAACATTAATCAGAGATACCAGAATGCCCTGGTTTGTAGGGAATTTCTCAAAGCCTTCTGCAAGAATGGACTTGCACTTGGCGGTATCGCCAGTCATCTTGTAGCTGTCTGCCAGATTTGCATAGATGTCTCCGTCTGCAACTCCGGGTATGGCGCGGCACTGCTCAAAGAGTTCTATTGCCCTGCTCGGGTCTTTGCCCAAAACAGAAGAAATACCTGCATAGATGATTGCATTGGTATCAATCTCGTTTATAGGCTCGGACTTGGTAATTTCAAAGCACTTAAAGAAACTGTTGGAAGCTTCCTTGAATTCGCCAAGGTTATAGGCGCAGATTGCATTGGTCCAATGCCTGCGTGCCAGAGACTGCATTACAGGGAGCAGGTCCTTGACAGATACGTTAGCAAAGCTCTTTGCCTTTTCAAAGGCCTCAAGGCTCTTTGCAAGTTCATCTTCCTGAGTTACAGGCCTTAGAATCTTATAGGCACTCAGCGATCCGTTAGACGCCAGATAGAGTTCCTTGTCTGAGTACTTGTCAACTATGAACTGCTTTCCGTTGATTTCTCTCTGCTCGCTTCCGAGCTTTATCTGCCCTTTGGTAAGAACCTGAAGGCTGACTGGATCCATACCGGTAGCCAGTCCGTTGACCGGAGCTTCGAATGCATAAAGATATGCTGTTCCAAGCTTAATCCACGAAGAGGCATCATTCTTCTTGCTGACAGCTTCCTTGGCCTTGTTGAGATCCTTCAATGCC
Source organism: uncultured Bacteroidales bacterium (assembly GCA_937899055.1). Taxonomy (GTDB): domain Bacteria; phylum Bacteroidota; class Bacteroidia; order Bacteroidales; family UBA932; genus Egerieousia. The sequence goes on along the minus strand of CALBPX010000030.1, from coordinate 2,792 downwards.
TTGGCAGCGTCTTTTGATTGTGCATTGACCATAGGAACTATCATCAACGCAACAGCCAGAGTGATAAAAAATCTTTTCATATCGGTAATAATTTAGTTTGTTTGTTCTTCTGTTTCAGCAGCTTCCTGTGCTTTAAGGTCTTCGCTCTTAGGTACTGCACATACGGCTGCAATGCTGTCTGTATCCTTAATGTTAATAAGTTTCACTCCCTGAGTGTTCCTTCCGGCAGTCTTTATCGCCGAGGCATCTACTCTTATGACTATTCCGGAGCGGTTGATTATCATAAGGTCGTTCTCGTCTGATACGGACTTGAGAGCTATCAGGTCTCCGGTCTTCTCCGTAATGTTTATGGTCTTTACACCCTTGCATCCGCGGCTGGTTATGCGGTAGTCGTCCAGAGGACTGCGTTTGCCGAATCCGTGCTCGCTCACAACCAGAATGGAATGCTCCTTGTCTTCAGGATTTACACAAATCATACCGACAACCTCGTTGCTGCCCTCAATTTCAATTCCGCGGACTCCGGTGCCGGTTCTTCCTATGGCCCTAACGCCTGATTCATCGAACCTTACACACTTACCTTCCTTTGCGGCCAGCATGATTTGGCTCTTGCCGTCCGTAAGAATTGCTTCAAGGAGTTCGTCGCCCTCCCTGATATTTACGGCTATTACACCGTTGGCTCTTGGACGGGAGTAAGCTTCCAGAGTGGTCTTCTTTACAACTCCCTTCTTGGTGGCCAGAACTATGTAGTGGTTGTTGATGTAATCCTCGTCTTTGAGGGTAGGTACGTTCAGGTATGCGCAGATGCTTTCGCCCTGGGCTATGCTCAGCACGTTCTGGATTGCGCGGCCCTTGTTGGTCTTGTTGCCTTCCGGTATCTGGTAAACCTTGAGCCAGAAGCACTTACCCGTATTGGTAAAGAAGAGCATCGTGGAGTGCATATTGGCAACATAGATATGTTCTATGAAGTCTTCGTCTCTGGTTGCGCTGCCTTTGCTTCCTTTTCCTCCGCGATTCTGGAGGCGGTATTCGGTCAGCGGGGTGCGCTTGATGTAACCCATGTGCGATATGGTAATTACCATGTCGTCATCGGCTATGATGTCTTCGTAGTTGAACTCGCTTTCGTCCGGCCTGATCTGGGTGCGGCGTTCATCGCCGAACTTCTTCTTAACCTCCAGCAGTTCGTCCTTTATGATGCCCATCTGAAGGCTTACGTCTGCAAGTATGGTGTTTATCTTTTCTATGAGAGCCTTCAGTTCTGCAAGCTCGTCCTCAAGCTTGAGCTTCTCCATTCTGGCCAGCTGGCGCAGACGGATTTCCACTATCGCTGAGGCCTGAAGGTCTGTAAGTCCGAAACGCGAGCAGAGTGTAGCCTTTGCCTGCTCTACGGTGTCGCTCTCGCGGATGATCTTTATAACTTCTTCCACATGGTCAAGGGCTATTATCAGTCCTTCAAGTATGTGAGCGCGGTCCAAAGCCTTCTTCAGGTCAAACTTCAGACGGCGTACTACTACCTCGTGCCTGTGGCGTACATAATATTTAATAAGGTCTCTGAGTGTGAGCTGCCTCGGCCTTCCATCTACAAGTGCAACGTTGTTTACGGCAAAGCTGCTCTGGAGTTCGGTATGCTTGTACAGGTTGTTCAGAACCACCTGACTTACGGCTCCTACCTTGAGCTTTACTACCAGCCTCATTCCGCTTCGGCGGTCGCTTTCGTCGTTGATATAGACTATGTCCTCCAGCTTTTTGCTCTCTACCAGCGTGGATATCTGCTTGAGCAGCTCGTTCTTGTTGACCATGTATGGTATTTCCTTTATCACGATGGTCTCGCGGCCGCTCTTTTCGTTGACCTCAATGTCTGTTGTTCCGCGGATTATGATTCTGCCCTTGCCTGTAGAATATGCGTCCTTGATGCCCTGCAGGCCCATGATAGTGCCGCCCGTAGGAAAATCCGGGCCCTTGATGTACTGCATCAGGCCATCGGTATCTATGTCCGGGTTGTCTATGTAGGCAATTATGCCGTCGCATACTTCGTTCAGGTTGTGGGGCGGCATCATCGTAGCCATGCCCACGGCAATACCGTTGGTTCCGTTCAGCAGCAACAGCGGAAGTTTTGCCGGCAGAACGGTGGGCTCCAGATGCTCTCCGTCAAAGTTCGGTATGAAATCTACGGTGTCCTTCTCCAGGTCCTTCAGCACCTCCTCTCCGTAAGGCGTAAGTTTAACCTCGGTATATCGCTGGGCAGCAGGCGGGTCTCCACCTACTGAGCCAAAGTTTCCCTGCCCGAACACCAGCATGTAGCGCATGTTCCAGCTCTGTGCCATACGCACCATGGCATCGTAAACGCTGCTGTCGCCGTGCGGATGGAACTTACCGAGCACATCGCCCACAACTCTCGCACTCTTTTTGGTCTGACCTCCGGAGGTGATGTTCAACTCCCTGCCCATATCGTAGAGAATTCTGCGGTGTACGGGCTTCAGACCGTCTCTTACATCAGGGAGCGCACGCGATACAATCACACTCATAGAGTAGTCTATGTAGGCAGACTTCATCTGATCCTCTATGTTTATCCTCTGGATAATGCCGTGGTTGTAACCTGCGTCCCCGTCCGGCACCGGTGTGCCATTCAACTCATTAATCTCGTCCATTTATTCCTCCTTAATTTTAACCTTCAAATTTAAGCTTTTCCGACGTCTTTTCTAAATATTTTCCGTCCATTTTTCACACCCGAATTTTAGCCAGAACTGAAATTTGGGGCATTTACGGCCCAAACAGAGCCAGTTGGCGCACCAACG
>CALBPX010000029.1 GCA_937899055.1 uncultured Bacteroidales bacterium | reverse complement strand
TGTGCTCTATCCCTTCCAGAAGTTCTTGAAGATTGTGCCGGAGAGGTGGAGGAAGGTCAAATAGCAAACGGCAAAACCAATCCATAGTATTACTTTTGGACAGAAAAAACTGAATACTATGGAATGGCTTCAAATCATAATCACGGCGCTCGTCTCAATTGTCACCACGCTCGGTGGCAGTATCTTCTACTTCCGGCCCAAGCTCAAGGAAGCAAACGCCAACGCCCTTAAAGCGCAGACCGACGCGCAGGATTACGTTTACAACTCCCTGATTGGCAGGATCAACCAAATGGAGAAGATGTACAACGAGCAATATGCGTCCCAGAACAACGTAATAGCAGAACTCCGGGCGGAAGTTCTGAAACTCACCAAGGAAAAGTTTGCGAGCGACCAGCGCATTGTTCAGCTGGAAGGAGAGAACACATCATTGAGAGAGCGCGTAGACAGCCTTGAGAAAGAAGTCAATTCCTATAAAGCCAAATTCAACAATGAATCTTAAGCTCGTTCGGAAATACAAGAAGGACACTTACACCATCGGCATCCTGTATGTTGACGGAGTGTACTTCTGCGAGACCTGCGAAGACAAGGACCGTGGTCTTACGGAGAAAGACGGCCTGCAATGGATAAAGAGCCACAAGGTCTACGGAGAGACGGCCATTCCGCTGGGCAATTACGAGGTGCGCATGGATATAGTCTCTCCCAAGTATTTAGCCGTTTCCTGGTACAAAACGCTCTGCGGCGGCAAGATGCCCCGCATCATGAATGTTCCCGGATGGGAGGGCGTTCTCATTCATCCAGGCAACTCTGCGCTGGATTCCCTGGGCTGTGTGCTTGTGGGACGCAATAAGGTTAAAGGCGGACTGACGCAATCCCGCGTCACTTTTGCCGAACTCTATACCAAGATGAAGAAAGCCCACGACCGTGGCGAAAAAATAACCTTGGAGATTGTCTGATGAAGAAGAAGGTAGACCCCAGTTGGAAACGAGACGTTGCCATCGCCTATATCATTATGTTTATTGGTATGGCGCTGGTGATTGTCGGCCTATCCGGATGCTCGCCCCGCATCATTGAACATGTGCGGACGGAGATAGAGTATAGGGACCGGGTGAAGAAGGATTCCGTGTTCCTGCGTGACAGTATCTGGCAGAAGGAATATATTAAAGGGGATACCGTCTACCTTGACAAGTACGTCTATAAGTACATCTACAAGGATAAGTTCAAGACGGATTCCGTCTATGTGGCCGTTCACGATACCACCACGGTAGAGAAGCTGGTGGAGAAGCAGCTCACCCCAATACAGAAGGCGAAGCAGAACTCCTTCTGGTGGCTGGTACTGGCCGTGCTTGCGCTCCTTGTCTACACGTTCCGTAAACCCATCGGCAAATGTCTAAGTATCATAATAAAATAACCTACGTAGACGGGATTAAGTTTGATTCGCAGAAGGAGGCGAGCTACTACTGCTATCTGCGTCAGATGGAAAGGGACGGGAAAATCCGCGACCTCCGTTTGCAGGTGGAATACGAGCTGCTGCCAAAGATAACGGGGGAGAAGATAAAGCAGCTAAAAACCAAGACAAAGGTTGTTCCGTTCACGAAGCAGGCGGCTGTTGTGTACCGCGCAGACTTTGTTTATGTTGACTGCGCGACGGGGCTTGAGGAAGTGATTGACGTAAAAGGCCGCAAGACCAAAGAATACATATTGAAGAAGAAAATGATGCTGGCCCTGCTGGGCATTGAAATCATCGAGGTATAAAAAGCCCTCGGACTTCTTTGTAATTTGCACCACCAAATCACAAGCGATATATCCATCGCATTCGGGCCGAGGGCTAAGTCTCGTCCGAATACGATGGATATACTGTTGGTGGTGCAATGCAAAAGTACGAAAATAACGCCGAAGTAACAAGTCCTTTCAAGGAATTTGTGCTGGAGGCACTTGACATTCTTCGCTTCAAACTGGAGAAGGGAACACTCTCCGTCTCCGAGTGGGAGGCGCTTGCCCGCATCATCGGCGAAAGGCTTCCACTTCTTGGGAGCCTGGACGAACTGTCCGACTATTTCGGACAATCAAAGAACAACGTGAAGGTGGTTATCAACCGGCGCATGACCGCCAAGCCCGTCCGTAAAATCCTCTACTCGTTCACCGCTTTCCTGCGGGTTGTCCCGGACAGCTGGAAGCGCCACAAATAGTTACACCTATCTCGCTTATTATCAGCGTTCTAACTAAAAGATGTAACGAACTTCCACAGGCCCACGCTTCTTCCGAACTTTGCCATACAAACCTTAAAACTTTTTATAGTATGGCTGAAACATCTACTGTAGTCTACACTCCGGAAAACAACGGAGGTAGCATCCCCGCTTGGATGGCCATGAACAACA
>CALBPX010000028.1 GCA_937899055.1 uncultured Bacteroidales bacterium | reverse complement strand
TGTAAGTGCTTGCCTCATTGGTGGCTTGGATTGACTCCCATTCCGATATGTTTCCAGAGTAAAGTGCCGTGCTGTTCGGCTTTATTGGACTGTAGTATCTCAACTTGAACGAAGACTGGGCGTTGCTTTGATGTGCTACGGCAATCAGCAACAATGCAAGAGACAATCGGCGAAAAATAGGGAACCGTTTCATCGAGATAGTTTTTTTGTTTCTGCAAGGTAAGCAAAATAATATAGCAAAGCAAAAAGCAGCAACCGTTGCCAGCTGCTGCTTTTCAAAAATCTGTGTTGTTTGTCTTTGGCTCTATTCCGCCAGAGCATCCTCGTACATCTTGCGGTGGGAGTAGAATTCACCTTCGTATTCTTCCTCGATATCATCTACCATCCACTCATCGCCATTGTATCTGAGGGTGAACCTTACCAGAGAGGGGGTTTCCTGGTCGTCAAAAGCCTTGACCTTGACATAAGCCTTGGCGGTCTGGCCGTTGATCTCCTCTGCCTTGACAAACTCGTATGAAGGATTGTGACAGTCCTGGCCCATGATCCAATGGTCGTGGTCTATATAGAGGTTGCCGCTTTCCTTCTGTTTCTTGAGCACTTTTTCCTGAAGGTCAAAGAAGTCTTGGGTGAAGAATTTTTCATCTGCCTCAGTGAACTTGCTTTCTCCGAGAACGAAGCCATATATCTCAGCGATTCTGTCCTCTATATATTCCTGTGTCTGGATGGTTGCTGGGGCCGATGAGATTTCATTGGCTTTTTCCTGCTGGGCATCCTTACCGTCATTCTTGCATGAGACGGCCAGGACAGTAATCAAGGCTGCAGATAACAGCAAAAACTTTTTCATATGTCTATTCGTAATAAGTGATTGTCCGTTTTTCTATCATGCTCGTATTCTGTTCGGGAGTGCTCTGGTTGCAGATAGTCTTCCTCTCAATCCAGTTGCCGTGGCTGTCTGATTTTATGATTTCGTACCTTTCAACCTGACAGTCGAGAATACTCTCATCACAAACCATATACTCGGGATGGTCTTTGTAGTTCTCAGTCAACTGAGGGGTAAGTTCTATCCTTACATGGAATCTGGCAACTCGGTTGCCACTGTTGTCATACACATAATAATAGGGAGAACTGGCTGGACCGAGGTCGGTCGGATGCTCTATTTCCTCAGTGACATAGATTCCCTCGTATTTCAATTCATTGAATCCAGCAATGCCAAAAGAGGCAAGCCTGCCGTCCCCGTCAACCTTGATAGTGGATTCATTCTCAGGCAAACCGTTCAGTTCAAGGTATTCCCTGTCCCTTTCCAGCATTTCCATTGCCATTCCTTTCTCATCAAATTCAATAACTGAATGGTCTTTGTCCGCCGAATTGTATTCTATGGATTTAACCGGGCCGTAAACATCATAGTATGAGCGGCATCCTACGGGAGCATCAAGTATCTTTGAGGATACTTCCGCCCCGCTTTGGGCCGGGCCGTTGCAACTGAATGCAATGCAGGAGGCAGCAATGGTGAATATTAATGATCTATACTTCATATTTGGTCTGTTTACAGCGATTGCCTACCAACCGAGGATGTGGGCGAACATCAGAGGAGCTACTATTGTAGCATCGCTTTCAACGATGAACTTAGGGCACTCAGGAGAGAGCTTTCCCCAGGTGATTTTTTCGTTAGGAACGGCTCCGGAATATGAACCGTAAGAAGTGGTGGAGTCTGATATCTGGCAGAAATACTGCCACAGCATGGTGCCATGCCACTGGAGATCCTGCTCCATCATAGGTACGCAGCAGATAGGGAAGTCTCCTGCGGTACCGCCGCCAATCTGGAAGAATCCTGTTCCGCGGTCTATGCCAGGGCGGTTGTTGGCTTTGTACCAGTCAACAAGGTGCATCATAGTCTCGATGCCGCCCTTTACCAGATGTACGTCAAATTCGCCTCTGATGCAGTGTGCGGTAAAGATGTTTCCGGTAGTGGAATCTTCCCATGCAGGAACTATGATAGGGATGTTCTTCTCGCAGGCTGCCAGTACCCAGCTGTCCTTAGGATCTATCTCATAGTACTGTTCCAAGACTCCGCTGCGGATAACCTTGTACATGAACTCATAAGGGAAAAGCCTTTCGCCCTTTGCAGCTGAATCTTTCCATGCATCTACCAGATGGTCTTCCAGCCTTCTGAAAGCCTCTTCTTCCGGAATACATGTATCAGTTACACGGTTGAGATGATTGTTCAGGAGTTCCTGCTCATCCTGCGGGGTGAGGTCTCTGTAGTGAGGAACTCTCTTGTAGTGGGAATGAGCCACAAGGTTCATGATGTCTTCCTCAAGGTTGTTTGCCGAGCAGCAAACAATTGCAAACTTGTCCTGACGGATCATCTCGGCCAGTGAAAGTCCGAGTTCTGCCGTACTCATTGCTCCGGCCATTGCAAGCATCATCTTTCCGCCTTCTGCCAGAAGCTGTTCGTAAGCCTTGATTGCATCAACCATAGCGGCAGAGTTGAAGTGACGGTAATGGTGGTCAATGAATTGAGTGATAGGTCCTTTTGCCATAATCAATAATATTCTTAAACAATTAACTATACTGTCTTTCTGCAAATAGCCTGTTTCATCACGACAGTCAAGTGGCTGAAAGGCTGCACAAATTTAATGAAAAATTGATTAGATTTGCACTCATTCTTAAAAGCACTAAAAACAAAGCAGATGATTACAAAGCAGGCTATAGAGGCATTCGGTAGTATCCGTACACCGTTCTATTATTATGACATGGAGCTTCTAAAGGAGACATTGAAGGTTTACACTTCATACACAAAGAAATTCGGCTACAATGCCCATTATGCCATCAAGGCAAATGCAGAACCGAGAATCTTGCAGACAATATGCAAAGCAGGGCTCGGGGCAGACTGCGTGAGCGGAAACGAGGTCAAGATTGCCATAAAGAACGGCTTTGCTCCTTCAAAGATAGTGTATGCCGGAGTTGGAAAAAGCGACAGGGAAATTAAAACTGCACTCAAGGCAGGAATCTTCAGCTTCAACTGCGAGAGTGTGCCGGAAATCCGGATAATCAACGATTTGGCAGCAGGAATGGGTGTTGTTGCAAAAATATCGCTGAGAGTAAACCCTGATATTGACGCCCACACCCACAAGTACATTTCTACCGGAAGAAAAGAGGACAAGTTTGGTATCAGCCCGTGGGAGTTTCAGGCTGTAGCAGACCTTCTGAAGGAGTTGAAGAACATAAAGCTGATAGGTCTTCATTTTCATGTGGGAAGCCAGATTCTGGACATGAGCGTGTTTCCTCTCCTTTGCCGGATGGTGGAACAGCTGCAGAGTTGGTTCATAGACAAGAAAATAAAAATAGATAACATCAATCTGGGTGGAGGTCTTGGAGTGGACTACCAGAACCCTGACCAGAATCCGATTGCCAACTTCAAAGACTATTTTGAACTCATTCACAAGAACCTCATTGTAAGGCCGGGGCAGAAGATTCACTTTGAACCCGGAAGGGCAATTGTGGCTCAGTGCGGTCACCTGATTTCCAGGGTATTGTATGTAAAGATAGGCCAGAAGATGAAGTTTGTGATTCTGGATGCCGGAATGAACGATCTGATACGTCCTGCTCTGTATCAGGCCCATCACGATATTGAGAATCTGGTATCAACAGGAAAGAAGACCAAGTACGACGTTGTGGGTCCGGTATGCGAAAGTTCAGACAAGTTTGCACACAATATCTGGCTGCCGGAGACAAAACGCGGAGACCTGATGGCTCTCCATACTGCCGGAGCATACGGTCAGGTAATGGCTATGCGCTATAACCAGAAAGACCTTGCAAAGGCCTACTACTCAGATGAAATTATCAAATAATAGCAGCATATCACATTTGAAGGAATATGTTTGAAAACCTAATTGACAGACTGGACCGGTCTTTCCGCCTGCTGAAGGGCCAGGGCAGGATTACTGAAGTAAATATATCGGAAACCCTCAAAGACATACGCAGGGCCCTAATAGAAGCTGACGTAAGCTACAAGGTTGCAAAAAGCTTCTGCGATGATGTTAAGAAAGTGGCTCTTGGCCAAGACGTTATAAAGAGCGTAAAGCCAGGCCAGATGATGGTGAAGATAGTTCACGACGAACTTGCCCGCCTGATGGGAAGCAGCGCAGCGGACATCAGCCTGAAGGGAAATCCGGCAATAGTTCTGGTAGCCGGCCTCCAGGGTTCCGGTAAGACCACATTTTCAGGCAAACTTGCCAACCAGCTCAAGAACAAGAGAGGAAAGCGCGTGCTTCTGGCGGCCGGAGATGTTTACCGTCCGGCTGCAATTGACCAGTTGAAGGTTCTTGCAGAATCTATTCAGGTTCCGGTATATACGGAGGAAGGCGTAAAGGATCCTGTAAGAATTGCGGAGAATGCGGTAAAGAAGGCCAGGTCTGAGCAGTTTGATGTGGTAATTGTAGATACCGCCGGACGTCTTGCCGTGGATGAGGAAATGATGAAGGAGATAGGGAGTCTGAAGAAGGCCCTGAATCCGAGCGAGATATTGTTTGTAGTTGACTCCATGACAGGTCAGGATGCAGTTGAGACGGCCAAGGCTTTCAACGATGTGCTTGATTTTGACGGAGTTGTTCTGACCAAGCTGGACGGTGATACCAGAGGCGGTGCGGCTCTTTCCATAAAGGCCGTGGTAAACAAGCCTATCAAGTTTATATCGTCCGGAGAAAAACTGGATACCCTGGATGTGTTCCACCCTGAGCGTATTGCAGACCGTATCCTGGGTATGGGAGACGTTGTAACCCTGGTGGAAAAGGCTCAGGAGCAGATTGACGAGGAAGAAGCACGCAAGCTCAAGAAGAAACTCATAAAGAGCCAGTTCGACTTCAACGATTTCTACCAGCAGATCCAGCAAATCAAGAAGATGGGTAACATCAAGGATCTGGCGAGCATGCTGCCCGGAGTGGGCAAGGCCATCAAAGATGTGGATATAGACAACAGTTCTTTCAAAGGAGTGGAGGCCATAATCCAATCTATGACGCCTTTTGAAAAAGAGCATCCCGAGGTTCTCAACGGCAGCCGCCGCAACCGCATTGCCAGTGGCAGCGGAACTTCTATTGCTGAGGTAAACAGGCTCATCAAGCAGTTTGAGCAGACAAAGAAAGTGATGAAGAACGTTGCAGGAGGCGGTCTGAGAAACCGTATGGCCCAGATGCGCAACCTCAGGAATATGGGCCGTTAAAAGTCAAGGTTATGGAATACAGAATTCTGGACGGAAAAGCCACCGCTGAAGCCATCAGGGCGGAAATCAAGCATGAAGTAGATGATATTGTTGCAAAAGGTGGAAGGAGACCGTCTCTTACAGCCATTCTGGTAGGGGATAATCCTGCAAGTAAAACTTATGTGGCAAACAAGGAAAAGGCCTGTGCAGATGCCGGTTTTACTTCTGACGTAATCCGTCTTCCGAAGGAAACCACGGAGGAAGAACTCCTGAACATCATACGCAATATCAACGCAGACAGCAATATAGACGGCCTGATTGTCCAGCTTCCTCTCCCTAAGCACATCGACGAGAACAAGGTGATTGCAACCATAGACCCGTCCAAGGACGTAGATGGATTCCATCCGGTTTCTGCCGGCAAGATGATGCTGGGCCAGGATACTTTCCTTCCAGCTACGCCTATGGGCATAATGACGCTTTTGGAACGCTACGGCATTGAAACAAAGGGTAAAAACTGCGTGGTGCTCGGCCGGAGCAACATAGTGGGACGGCCGATGGCCAACCTGCTTTCAAGAAAGGGCTATCCGGGAGACTGCACCGTTACGATGTGCCACAGCCGCACCAAAGACATCGAGAAATATACCAGAGAAGCTGATATCATAGTTGCAGCCATAGGCATACCGTTCTTCGTGAAGGAAGATATGGTGAAGGAGGGTGCCGTCGTCATAGATGTCGGTATCAATTCGATTGAAGATCCTTCCAGAAAGAGCGGCCACCGCCTGGTAGGGGATGTTGACTTTGAGAAGGTTGCCCCCAAGTGCAGTTATATAACTCCTGTTCCGGGAGGAGTAGGTCCCATGACAATAGCCTCTCTACTGCAGAATACTCTTAAGGCATACAAGAACCATAAATAATCGAAGACCGCTACGACGAGTAGAGGCTGTTCCGTTACTGCGATTACCTTAGCTTCTTGTTGTTGGTACGGTCCCAGATTTCCCAGGCTTTGGGTTCCTCGGGGCATACCCTCCAGCATCTTCCGCATCCGATGCAGGTGGCATCGTCAATCTTTGGGGCTTTCAGTCCTTTGCCGCCTTTTACTTCAACGGCGGTTATGCATTTCTTTGGGCAGGCCTCCACGCATAGATTGCATTGCTGGGGATTTTTTGCCTTTGAGTTTATCTGCTTGTGAATCTTGCAGTTGTTGGCCACATATACGGCTTTTCTGACTATTCTCTGCTGTTGCTGGTCCTGATCCAAAAGAGCGTCAAAAGTGCCGGAAGCGGCTCCGAGCCTGTTGATTATGCTTGAGCCTGCGAGCGCGGCTATGAAAAGGCCGGCTGTTTTCAGGCATTGTCTTCTTTCTTTATTTATGCTTTTTTCCATAGTGTTCTGTGTTCTTGCCGTGTGCAAATATAGTTGAAATACTTTTCAAAAAGTGGGCCGGATTTGAAACCATTTTATTAAATTTACGATGTGAACATATTCAGAAAAGTATATGAGTTTTATCGCGATGGCTTCAGGAACATGGAGGTGGGGCGGAGCCTTTGGCTTATAATTCTGATAAAACTGGTAATTATGTTCCTGATTCTGAGGGTGTTCTTTTTTAGGCCAGAACTTGGAAAATACAAGACTCAGGAAGAGAAGGCTGCACATGTAATTGAAAATCTCACACAAGACAAACGATAAGATATGTTACTTTCTTCTTTAGTAGATGCTTCCAGATTGCAGTTTGCGCTTACGGCAATGTATCATTGGCTGTTTGTGCCGCTTACATTGGGGTTGGGAATCCTGATAGCAATCTTTGAAACAAAGTATTACCGGTGCGGAGATGAGTCTTGGAAAAAGCTCACCCAGTTCTGGAGCCGGATTTTTGCCATAAACTTTGCCTGCGGAGTGGCAACTGGAATAATACTCGAGTTTGAGTTTGGTACCAACTGGAGCAACTATTCCTGGTTTGTGGGCGACATATTCGGTGCTCCGTTGGCCATAGAAGGCATCTTTGCCTTCTTTATGGAAAGCACTTTCTTTGCCGTAATGTATTTTGGATGGAACAAGGTCAGCAAGGGCTTCCATCTTGCTTCTACCTGGCTCACGGCCATAGGAGCCAATCTGTCTGCATATTGGATTCTGACGGCAAACGGATGGATGCAGAATCCTGTAGGCGTTGCCTTCAATCCTGCAACGGGCAGGAACGAAATGGTTGACTTCTGGGGAATTGTATTTTCTTCTACTACAATTACCAAGTTCTGCCACAGCGTTCTGAGCGGATTCCTGGTTGCTGCGGTTGTTGTAATTGCAATCTCCTGCTGGTACCTGAAAAAGAAGAGAAACAAGGAATTCTCGCTCAGGAGCATTAAGTATGCAACGGTCTTTGGGCTGTTTGCCATATTCATGCTCATGGTAACCGGTCACAGTTCCGCCGTTACCGTAGCCAAGACCCAGCCCATGAAACTGGCAGCAATGGAGGGTCTGTATCGCGGAGAAAAAGGAACTCCACTGGTAGGAATAGGGGTGCTCAATCCAAAGAAAACCTACAGCAATCAGGAAGATCCCTATTTGTTCAAAATATCCATACCCAAGGGCCTGTCATTCCTTGCAAATATGGATTTTGACAGCTTTGTTCCAGGCATAACGGACATAATAGAAGGAGGTTACACATATAAAGACGCCAATGGTGAAGAAAAGACAGCCATTCCGTTTACAGAAAAAGTGGAGAGGGGAAATATGGCAAGGCGTGCCCTGGCGCTTTACGGTCAGTACAAAGACAATCCTGACACTGCCGTAAGGAATCAGGTTCTTTCTCAGGCCCGGCAGTATCTGGACGAAAATTTTGAATATTTCGGATACGGGTTCCTCAAAGACCCTGAGGAAAGCATACCGAATGTCCCCATGACCTTCTATTCTTTCCACATCATGGTAATTCTGGGAGGATATTTCATACTCTTCCTGCTTCTGTGCTGGTGGTTTGCAAAGAAGAATCTCATAGAAAAAAAGAAGTGGTTTATTTTCATCGCGATAGTTTCCGTTCCGCTGGTCTATATCTGCGCCGAGTCGGGATGGATTGTTGCAGAAGTAGGGCGTCAGCCGTGGACGATTCAGGATCTTCTGCCGGTAGGGGCTTCGGTATCGGGAGTGTCATCCGGCAATGTCTGGACCACATTCATAATATTTGCAGTACTGTTTACCACGCTTCTTGCGGCTGAACTGAAGATTGCCTTCAACCAGATAAAAAAGGGTCCGGAAGGTATAAAATGGAACTGAGTGTCTTACTATAAACCGAATACAATATGACAACATATCATTTTCTCCAACTTTACTGGTGGGCTATAGTTTCTGTTCTGGGCGCCGCTCTGGTATTTCTGATGTTTGTTCAGGGAGGGCAGACATTACTTGGCGGAGTTGCCAAGACAGAAGACGAAAAGCGGCTGTTGCTGAGCCTTTTCGGGCATAAATGGGAACTTACGTTTACCACGCTGGTCACTTTCGGAGGCGCTGCCTTTGCATCGTTTCCGCTGTTCTATTCCACAAGTTTCGGCGGGGCCTACTGGCTGTGGATTATCATCCTGCTGAGTTTTGTAATTCAGGCTTTTTCTTACGAGTTCCGCAGCCGCGAGAAGAATCTCCTGGGGAAGGGCACATACGAAGCCTTTCTCAAAATCAACGGACTGCTTGGAACGGTGCTGATAGGGGTGGCCGTAGCAACTTTCATATCCGGAGGAAACTATGCGGTTGACAAAATGAACCTTACGGTGCCTTCTGCAAACATAGTGTCTTACTGGACCAACGATTACCGGGGGCTTGAACTGATATTCAAGCCGTTCAACCTGCTGCTGGGAATAGTTGTATTTCTGGCTGCCCGTACTCTGGGTATGCTCTATGCCTATGGCCAGTGCAGTAAAATGGAAGGAGATGCGGCAGCCGATATTGCATCCAGGTGCCTGGGCCGCGTAAAAGTTACCGGAACTGCCTTTGTTCTTTTCTTTGTAGCTTTTGTGGTTAGCATGTTCCTTACTTACGGATACAGGGTAGATACCTTGTCTGAGTCTTTTAACGGTACAGAGGGACCCATTGTTGAAGAACATTATGCATATTTGCACAATATGCTGAGTCATTGGTGGATAGCAGCCATATTCCTGGTAGGTACGGTATTGGTTCTCATTGGGCTTGGACGCATAATGTTCAAGGGCAAGAGCTCGTTCTATGTAACCGGTCTGGGAGTCTTTCTTGCAGTTTTGGGCATATTGCTCAACATCGGGTTTGGCGATATGGCCTATTTCCACTCTCTGTATGACTTGCAGAGTTCTTTGACCCTGTACAACAGCTCATCCAGCATTTACACCCTCAGGACTATGGCCTGGGTATCGCTTGCAGTGCCTTTTGTGATACTCTACATAGGCTATGTCTGGAAGAAGATGACTGCCAGATAAATCGTTGATTATAAAGCAGACAGCATGGAAGAAGAAATTAAGAAGGATAAAAAGAAATTCAAGTTGGGGCTGCTGCCCAAAGTGCTCATAGCCATTGTGCTGGGCATAGTGTGCTCCATGTTTTTTCCGATGTGGGCAACGCGCGTGTTTTCTACCTTCAACTCCCTGTTCGGAAATTTTCTGAGTTTCATAATACCGTTGCTCATAGTGGGGCTTGTGGCTCCCGGTATCGCCGAGATGGGTAAAGGTGCCGGAAGGCTTCTTCTGATAACGGTGCTTCTTGCCTATTTTTCAACGATTTTTGCAGGTTATTTCTCATATTTTTCCTGCAAGGCGTTATACCCTGTGGTTCTTGTAAAGGACTCTTCTTTTGCCCTTGCCGCAATGAGCGAATCTTCCTCCGTACTGCCTTATTTCAGCATTGACATGCAGCCTCTGTTCGGGGTAATGAGTGCGTTGATTCTGGCCTTTGTGCTGGGCCTTGGTGCGGCTTACTCCAAGGCTGATACACTGACAAGGGTACTCAGCGATTTCAGGGAAATAATCTACCTTGTAATCCGCAAAGTGATAATACCGCTTCTGCCACTGTATATATTCGGTACCTTTCTGATTCTGGGAGTAGAAGGGCAGGTCTGGTCTGTACTGAGGCTTTTCCTGAAGGTCATTCTGGTGATATTTGCAATGCACATAGCGCTGTTGCTGATTCAGTTTGTGGTAGCGGGCCTTATAAGCGGCAAGAATCCGTTCAGATGCCTTTGGAACATGCTTCCGGCATATGTTACGGCCTTGGGAACCCAGTCTTCGGCTGCAACCATACCTGTAACCCTGCAACAGACCAGAAAGAACGGAGTGGACTACGGCATTTCTTCGTTTACGGTTCCGCTGTGTGCCACAATCCATCTTTCGGGCAGCACCCTGAAGATTGTAGCCTGCGCATTTGCCATTATGTGGATGACGGGAATGCCCACAGACATAGGGCTTTATACAGGCTTCATATTTATGCTTGGGGTTACCATGGTGGCGGCACCAGGAGTTCCGGGAGGTGCAATTATGGCGGCCTTGGCCGTATTGGAATCTATACTTGGCTTTGACGCAACACTTCAGGCCTTGATGATAGCCCTGTAT
>CALBPX010000027.1 GCA_937899055.1 uncultured Bacteroidales bacterium | reverse complement strand
ATAAATTTAAACCCGGACAGAAATTCTCTATCCAGCCCAACCACAACTACAAAGGCACGCTCCATGCGCCCGGTTATTCCTACCAGTACATCGGCGGAGACGCTACTTACGTAGTTATCCCCAACGAAATCATGGAAATGGACTGCCTCCTAGACTACAGAGGCGAGGCGTTTTTCTACGGCAGCGTGGCGGAGCTGAGCGGGCTCAAGCTGGACAAGACTCATGACTATGAGTGGCTGGACCGTTACCTTAAAGACTAACAAGTATTTAGCATATTTACAATGAAAACCGGAATCAGAGAATATCCGCGCGGACTTGTAGCTGCGGCTGCCTGCCTGGGATGCGCCTTCTTTGGAGTTACCATGTTTTTCTGGGGGGCCATGCTGCCCACCTTGGGAGAAACAATCCAAGGCGTTCAGAACCTTCCGTGGATTCTTACGCTCGGAATTATTGCCGGAACCATAATCTGCGGTGCGGTTATGGACCGCTATGGCTACAAGGCTCTGCTGATTGTCAGTTCTCTGGCTTTGGCACTGGGGCTATGCGGATTCATCTTTGGGCACAGCCTGTGGCTCTTTGTTGTTTCCGCCTTTTTGATAGGAGCCGGAGGAGGAGTCCTGAACAGCGAAACAATAGCCATAATATCAGATATCTATGGCGACAGTCTCAGAGGCACCATGCTAAGCATTCTGGGGGCTTCGTACTGCATAGGCAGCCTGCTTTGGACTGTTATATGCCGGGTTTGGTCTTATGACCCTATGATTCCGATGCAGTGGTCTGCGGCTGTAATTGCCGTTTTGTCTCTTGCGTTCATCTTCATACCTTTTCCTAAGGCCAAGCTCACAAAAGAAGATAAGTTCTCCCTTTTGGATTCCATAAAACTGTTCAGATATCATATTCTGGCCGTTGTCGGTTTCTTGTTTTTCTTTCAGGGAGTTCTGGAGGCCATAAGCGCCAATTATTCCACTTCCTACTACACCGGCGTAGAAAACGGAGTAGATAAGGCTGTGGCCCTTACATCGCTGATATTCATGACAGTAGGTATGGCTATCGGAAGGTTCACCCTTCCGCTGTGCCTTAAGGTTGCGGGCAAGAAGTTTTCTATGTTCCTGTTTATGGCAATAGCCCTTGCCGGAGCTTTGGTGCAGTATTTCCTTCCTTCATCCGCCATGGGGGCTTTTGTTTCCATGACTCTTCTGGGGTTTGGAATAGGGGTTACGGCTCCTGTAATCTTTGACTATTTGGGGCAGGTTTTCAAGAAACATTCCGGTGCGGCAGTTTCTCTTTCTGTGGTAGTGGCTCAGATAGGAATGCTGGTGGGGAATTTTCTTGTAGGAAAGATGTTCCTGCCGTCTTCGGTTGAGAGCGGGCTTCCGCGCTATTTTCCTCTGGTAATGTGCGTTATGATTTTGGCCGTATGCCTGCTGTTCCCGTTTGTGGCCAAGGCTTCAGACAAGGCCAGGACCATACATAAAGACCTTTAGACAAATATTATTCAGACCTATGTCAAAAGAATATTCAACCGCAAAAGTGAATCTGGCTGCCTGTCTGGCAATGGCGTTCTTCGGTGTTGCCATGCTGAGCCTGGGTGCCATCATGCCTCCGCTGGTGAGGGCTGTTCCTCAGGCGATAGGGCTGCCTATGTATATGAGCATAGGCATCATCCTTGGGACGGTGATTTTTGGCCCCATTATGGACCGCTACGGCTACAAGTGGCTTCTTGTCCTGAGTAGCCTTATAATGCTTGCAGGTCTTCTGATTCTGGCCTATTCTACTGACATGCCGCTTCTTATAGCCGGCATCTTCTGCGTGGGGCTGGGCGGCGGAGTGCTCAACGGTGAGACAAATGCCCTGGTTTCAGATATATACGATGAGGAAAAGCGTGGCCGCAAGATGAGCATACTGGGAGCATGCTACTGCATAGGAGCAATGGTGTGGACATTGGCTTGCGTGCTGATACCAGACTACCAGATTCCGCTGATAGCCTGCGCTGCAGTAATGCTTGCCAGTGTAGTATTCTTTATTGCGCTAAAATTCCCTAAGGCAAAGATTACCTCTGCCACAAAGCCTTCCGGCTCCGAATACCGTAGCATGCTCACTTCCGGTGCGCTGCTGCTGGTGGCTTCCGTACTTTTCTTCCAGAGTGCGTTTGAAGGCACAAGTGGCAGTTACACCACTTCGTTCCTTACTCAGATAGGCGGAATCGCTGAGAATGATGCCGTTCTGTCTCTTACATTCTTTACGGTAGGTATGATGGCAGGTAGGTTTGCATTGGGGGCTTTGATGAAAAAAGGCAGAGATCTTGTGGTGCTTTTCGTATATATGTTCATAGCCCTTTTAGGTGTTGCTATGATGGGGCTAGGCAACCACTCCACCTATATTTGCTGGGCTGCCATGGCCCTGATAGGCTTTGGAGTAGGGGCAACTTATCCGGTGATGCTTGCCCGCCTGGGCGGAGTTTTCCGCAGGATGAGCGGTGCTGCGTTTTCTGCCGCCATATTCATTGCCCTGTGCGGGCAGTTCCTCGGCAACTTCCTGATGGGCAAGTTGTTCAGCAATGGTGGCGGAGGCATTTTCGCATATCTGCTGGCGGGTATGATATTGGCGATATTGGTCATTGCTCCCTTTGCCTGCCTTGCATGCAGCCGCCGCAGGAAGGCAGATGAAAATGGCAACGGGAATATTTATCCTTAAATTGAATCAGATATAAACACAATTATAAAAAGCATTAACTATGTTAGCTAACCAGTGGAAAAAGAACGCCATAGGCGTAATGGACCAGATAGAGTCCACTCAGATGGAACAGATACGTAAAGTTGCAGAAGTTATGGCGGACTGCCTTCAGGCAGGCCATCTCATCCATACTTTCGGATGCGGACACGCAAACCTTCCGATTGAGGAAATGTATCCAAGAATCGGCGGTTTTGTGGGCTTCCATCCGCTGTGCGAACTTCCGCTTACATTTTTTACACACATCAACGGAGAAATGGGCATCAACCAGTTCCTTTGGCTGGAGAGGGCCGAAGGCTACGGCAAGGCCATAATGAGCAGCTGGAACTTCCACAAAGACGACCTCGTATGGCTGTTCTCCCATACCGGAATAAACGCAGTGAACATAGATGTTGCTCTTGAGGCTCAGAGGCTTGGAATGAAGGTAATTGCCTATGGCTCAGCGGGCCAGACCGGCACCAAGGTTCCTCGTCACAGTTGCGGAAAGAACCTCTTCCAGATTGCAGACTATGTGGTTGACAGCTGCTGCCCGCTGCAGGACGCCAGCGTAGATCTGAAGAACCACTTCGACAAGATAGGCCCGCTTTCTACAATGGCGTTTGTTACAACCGTTTGGATGACCATCTGCACCGTTGCCGAAATTCTTGCCGACCGCGGAGTGAAGCTCTACATCCATCCTTCGCACAATGTTCCGGGAGACACTACGGCCCACGAGAGACTGGATGCCGCCCTTGCCGAATACCGCAAAAGAGTTGCAGGAGTCTGAAACACAAATAACTGTTAAAATACCGATGTACTCAAAATACGACATTACCACGGCCAGGTACGGGGATGTAAAAGACAGGCATTATCATTTGGCCATTTTGCCTTGGGGCAGCACCGAGCCTCACAATTACCATCTTCCTTATTGCACGGATATGCTTCATGCTCAGGCAGTTGCATTCGAGGCTGCCGAAAAGGCCGCAAAGAACGGTGTCAACTGTATGGTTCTCCCAGGCATTCCGCTGGGCAGCCAGAATCCCGGCCAGATAGAGCTTCCCTTCTGCATCCATGCATCGCAGAGGACTCAGATTGCGGTTCTGGAAGACATCGTGGAGTCTTTAAGAAAACAGGGCATCAACAAGCTTCTGATTATGAACGGGCATGGCGGCAACAATTTCAAGGGCATGATCCGCGACATCGTGATTAAATATCCTGATTTCCAGATTACCATGGTTGCCTGGTTCTCCATACTTCCTCTGAAGGACTTCTTTGAGGAGAAGATAGACGACCACGCCGGTGAGCAGGAAACCTGCGTGATGCTTCACTACTTTCCGGAACTTGTCAACCTTGAC
Organism: uncultured Bacteroidales bacterium; assembly: GCA_937899055.1. Classification (GTDB taxonomy): domain Bacteria; phylum Bacteroidota; class Bacteroidia; order Bacteroidales; family UBA932; genus Egerieousia. The sequence goes on along the minus strand of CALBPX010000027.1, from coordinate 5,571 downwards.
CAGGCCGGCAACGGGCATCACAATGACTTCAAGATAGAGGGCCTCAACAACAAGACCGCCTGGGCTCCGCGCCACTGGACCTACACCACAAAGGACACCGGAGTAGGAGACCCGAGGAAAGCCAATGCTGAAAAAGGCAGAAAGTACATCGAAGCCGTAATGGAAAAAATCGTGAAGTTCATCACCGATTTCGCCCTCAGCCACTCCCTGTATTAGCTTTTTGCGGCAAAATTGTTTGTGTAAGGGAATTTTTACTATCTTCGCACGCTTGAATTTCAGCTATAGGCTGATCTACAAATAATGTTTAACTGCTAATTTGTTTTTTTATTATGAACGAAGAAATTAAAAACATTGACAACGAGGAAGTTGTAGAAACTCCGGTTGTTAAGGAGACTGCTGAGTCTCTGAAGGAGGAGGCTCCGGAAGTTGTTGCCGAGGCTCCTAAAAAAAGAAGAAGCAACGCATCAATCGCTCCTGAGAAGTTCAATTGGGACGAATTTGAAAACAACACTCCTACTTCCGCAAGCAAGGAGGAACTTGAGAAAGTCTATGGAGAGTCTCTCTCAAAGATTGCTGAGAATGAAGTTATTGAGGGTACGGTAACCGGTCTGACCTCAAAAGAGGTGATTGTAAATGTAGGTTACAAGAGCGAGGGCGTAATTCAGAGAAATGAATTCAGATACAATCCTGACCTTAAAGTCGGCGACAAGGTAGATGTACTTGTTGAGAATCCTGAAGACAAGAAAGGTCAGTTGATTCTTTCACATAAGAAGGCTTGCTCACTCAAGTCTTGGGACAGGGTGAACGAGGCATTCGAGAAGAACGAAATCGTAAAGGGTTTCATCAAGGCTCGTACAAAGGGCGGCATGATCGTAGATGTATTCGGAATAGAGGCCTTCCTGCCTGGTTCTCAGATAGATGTAAAGCCTATCCGGGACTACGACCAGTTTGTAGAAAAGACCATGGAGTTCAAGGTTGTTAAGATCAACCAGGAGTTCCGCAACGTGGTTCTTTCGCACAAGGCTCTCATCGAGGCCGAACTTGAGGCTCAGAAGATTGAAATCATCTCCAAGCTGGAGAAAGGTCAGGTTCTGGAAGGAACCGTCAAGAACATCACTTCTTACGGTGTATTCGTAGATCTTGGCGGAGTTGACGGACTCATCCACATTACAGACCTCAGCTGGGGCCGCATAGGCAATCCTGAGGAAGTTGTAAAACTGGACGAGAAGATTAACGTAGTAATCCTTGACTTCGACGAGGAGAAGAAGAGGATAGCCCTTGGTCTGAAGCAGCTGACTGCTCATCCTTGGGAAGCTCTCAATCCTGACCTGAAGGTAGGCGATACCGTTAAGGGTAAGGTTGTTGTGATTACCGATTACGGCGCATTCGTAGAGATTCAGCCTGGTATTGAGGGTCTGATTCATGTTTCCGAAATGAGTTGGAGTTCTCATCTGAGAAGCGCCCAGGATTTCCTGAAGCTGGGTCAGGAGGTAGAGGCTCAGGTTCTTACCTTGGACCGCGACGAGCACAAGATGTCTTTGGGTATCAAGCAGCTTAAGGCCGATCCTTGGGCAACCATCAAAGAAAAATATCCTGTTGGAAGCCGCCACACTGCAATTGTACGCAACTTTACCAACTTTGGCGTATTTGTAGAACTTGAGGAAGGCGTTGACGGACTGGTACATGTATCAGACCTGAGCTGGACCAAGAAGATCAAGCATCCTTCAGAGTTCACCGCTCTGGGAGAAAAGTTTGAGGTTGTAGTTCTCGATATCGATGAAGAAAACCGCAGACTCTCCCTCGGTCACAAGCAGCTCGAGGATAATCCTTGGGACACCTTCGAGACCATATTCACTCAGGGCTCAATTCATGAGGGTACAATAGTTTCCTTCAACGACAAGGGTGCAACGGTTGCTCTCCAGTATGGCATTGAGGGCTTTGCTCCTATGAAGGGCCTTGTAAAAGAGGACGGTACCACTGCAAAGGCAGAAGAGAAACTGAATTTCAAGGTTATCGAGTTCAACAAGTCAAGCAAGAAGATCATCCTTTCACACACCAGAATAGCCGAAGACAAGAAGAGGGCTGAGGCCGGCGAAATTCTCAAGGAGAAGGAAGCTGAGGCAGAAAGCACCAAGAAGGCTATCAAGAAGGTGAAGGCAAGCGTAGAGAAGACCACTCTCGGCGATATCGGAGCTCTTGCAGACCTGAAGAAGGAGATGGAAAAGGGGGAGAATAACTAGTGGAATTCTCTCTGATGACATTGGGCAGCGCTTCTGCACGCCCTACATCTTCAAGATTTCCAAGCGCTCACTCACTGACCGTGGGTGGGCGTTTGTTCTTGATAGACTGCGGAGAGGGATGCCAGATGCAGATGGCTAAGTATAAACTGCCGTTTTCGCGTCTTGACAACATATTCATATCCCATCTTCACGGCGACCATGTTTTTGGCCTTTTCGGCCTGCTCTACACCTTGGATATGACAGGCCGGCTCACGCCGCTGCACATCTATGCTCCGGAAGGGCTGGAGAGTCTGATGAAGACTGTGAACAATTATTTCGGGGCTCTGAAGTTTGAATTGGTCTTTCATACGGTAAAGTGCAAGAAACCTGTCAAGATAGTGGATTTCAAATCATTGGAGGTTTTTGCCTTTCCATTGAGGCACCGGGTTGAAACATACGGCTACCTGTTTAGGGAGAAAGAGCCGCAGCCCAACATAATCAAGAGTGCTATTGCTGAGCATGAACTTACCCTTGCGGAGATAGGAACTCTCAAGCGGGGAGAGGATATTGTCCGCAGGCATGAAGACGGAAAGACGGAGGTTCTCAGGTGTCAGGATCTGACCTACAGGCCTTTTGAACCCCGCAGTTTTGCCTATTGCAGCGATACGTCCCCGTTCTCAAAACTTAAGGAATGGGTAAAGGATGTTGACCTTATATATCATGAGGCTACATACGCTTCTGACCTTAAGGCACTGCACGAACTCGCTGAAGGTCAATTAGTCCCGGCCGGTGATGTGTCTGCATGGCGTGAGGCAATAATAGATTTCATGACAACAAAAAAGGCAAGCCCCCTTAATCCTGAAAGTATCATAACAGTTAAAGATATGGCCTGCCTTACGGAAAAATTTTACTTCAGTTATTCTTGAATAGCGGAGAAAGAACTTTCATTGTCTCTTTGCCCCTCTCCTTAAGGGATTTATTCAGCTCCTGCTCCGGTATCTCTTCATTCTCATCAAGCCTCAGGAACTCACACAGAACCGAATTAACTTCCGGATTATCCCCAAATTCAGGCAAGAAACTTACTGCACCAAGTATGAAATTCCGTAACGTCTTGCGCTCTGTATCAGACAGCCATTCACACAGAAAATCGCCGTAATATTCCGGGCCGTACTGTGTCGAGAGGTTCAAGGGCTTCTGTCCTTCGAGCCTGATATTATCCTCTTCAGTCAATGGGAAGCACTCATTCATTCTCTGCCGCAATGGTTCGAACACTCTATCCTCATCGACAGCAAGGGACGCACACATAAATTCCAGCATGAACGACGCAACACGATAGCCATGCGATAACTGGGTTCCCGGCTCAAGCTCCTGCAATAATATTCTATCCTGCCACCTGTACAGACGACCGGACACACCGAGATCCGGCAATATCTGCCAGCCCTCAACCTGTGCAGTGTCAACTATGGCCTTGCGTTCCTTCCCGTTCAGTTTAGGCTGTGATATGTCGAACTTCATCAATTTTCCTATTTCCTGCAATGTCGATATTAACGGCAAATCGCTTCCTTCTGGTCTAAGCGTATTGATGAAACCCTCAAAGTCCGGACGTTCCGCTATGTTCGATAAATCCGGAGTCTTCTCTTCTACTTTATTGGCTGCAAGGAATACTTCCCATGAATCTAACAGCGGCTTAAATATGCTCAGGTTCTCGAAGAAGTCAGGAATTTCTACAGGGTCATTATCTTTTTTGCCGAGCTTTATTGACGGGTTAGAGGGCTTATAGTCTATCTTTAACGTACTCTGAGGCTTGCTCAGTATTAACCCTCCGTTGCATATTTCCTTGTATATAGGCGTGAATTTCTGTAATAACTCGTCAGAATGCGATATTATCGGCTGTCCTTCGCGGCGTAACTTTGTGCTTGTACGTATTACAGTGAATGCTACGGCAGAAGGAAGAGGCAGCATTGAATTAGCGTAAGAGTTCAGGAGAATATCAAGCAGTCCTTCAGGTACATTATTCAACCTCTTGCAGAACCCTAAAAGATCCTCATCAGGCAACCATATCTTGACAGCAAGCCACGTAATGAACTTCACGATATTATTGCTCAGTGCTTCCCACCGTAATAACGGCAGTAACCTGAAAACGTCATTAAGGCACATAGTGAGATCCAGTTTGTCTACGATTGTTCTGCGTTCAATTCCGTAAAGCCACATAGCAGGATAGCACGCATGAATAGGGGGCTGAATCCTTGCACCGCTAAGCCACGTCAAATATATTCCCCGCTGTAGTTCCGTCATTCCCGCGTAACTCTCTGCACCTTCTGCCGGTAATGGGTCTCCTATCTGAGGAAAAGCTACGGGAAGAGTTATATCTATGCACGAAGGCTCCGGGGTTGCAGGTTCACCGTTAGACCAATAAGCAGCAGGGCCGGGAATAGTTATCTTGTCGAGCTGAATATTTCCGGTTCGTCCGCACCACCGAAGCAGATTGGGTTGTGCCTGCGGTTTGGGCTTGGCCTCACTTGCAGAACGTCCATACGGTGATTCTTCTCCTGCAGGGGCATGTGATGAATATGTTGCTCCTGATACAAGCTCCGGAGATGTTACGGGCTTTGCAGTTAATGTATATTCCGGTTCTTCGTCATCGTCCGGAAGGTCAAGGATAACTGCTTCAGGCTGTATTGCTTCTTCCTGTTGTTCTTGTGCTGAATGTCTGCTCTGCTGCCTGAGGAATGCACCTACAGCTACAGCTACAAATATGCCTATTACGATAAACAGCATAATATACTATCGCCAGCTTTCTCTATAATATATTAATCTGGAATTTTTCCAGCATCATTACAGGGTTATATGACATCTTAGCTTCTCTAAGTCCTAATTCTCCCATATCTTCCTCACGGTTCACGAACTCGTATTTATATCCGTAATTCTTCAGGAAAAGATAATTTATTGCCTGATAGCTTCCTGCATATTCGCTAAAAGCCTTCTCGAATCTTATATCAAGATTTTTCGGGTCAAGCTCTTCTGCTATGGTATACGCAATAATTTTTCCGTCAACTCTGATTATTCCGCCCGAAAATGGGAAGTCCTGCCATTTGTCCAGTGCACAGCGTATAGCTTTGTCCTCATCGTCAAGTGATCCTGCCTCGTCTGCCGTCATTGTGCCTTCACGGTGAACCCTCCAGCGTTCCTGAAAGTCGAGGAGTTCCGGAAAATCATTCGGGGTTATTGCGTCATAGTCCCATTCATACCCGTCAAGGAATGCCCGGACTCTATTGCGTTTATGGGCGTATGCTTTGCCCTTCAGTGCTGTCATGTCCTTTACCCTGTATATATATTCGGCCTGATCCCTGTC
>CALBPX010000026.1 GCA_937899055.1 uncultured Bacteroidales bacterium | reverse complement strand
TCTACACTCTTTCCCTACACGACGCTCTTCCGATCTGTACACCGTGGCAGGAGTTGTGGAGCGATACCTTGTGAGGAAATGTTCCAAGACGGCGGTCAACCTTAACTATATCGTGCAGGAACTCAACTACATCAATACACTTCTTGGCTGTCTGGCACTCGTGGCCGAGCAGTCTGGAATAGTTGATGCGGATGAATGCCGGGCACGAAACACCGGGGGCAACCACATAATCAAAGTCTTTGAACTTTTCCTCGAACTTACGGGCCAGGGGAATGGCCTGCTTTTCAAAACCTGCGTTAGCCATTGGCTGTCCGCAGCAGGTCTGCTTCTCCGGATATGTAACATCCAGCCCAAGATGCCTCAGCAACTTCCAGGTTGCCAGGCCTACCTCAGGATAGACCACATCCACGTAGCATGGGATAAAGAGTCCGACTTTCATAATATTTACGTTAGAATACATGCAAACCAAGGAATACCATAAGACCGTTCATCAATATCCAGAATATTGCAAACGGCATGGTCTTCCGCATAATTTCGCCATCCTTGCCCTCCATATCGCAGGCGGCGGTGGCAATTGCTATAGACTGCGGCGAGAGCAGCTTTCCGCCCTCGGAACCGGCACAGTTGGCGGCGGCCAGCCAGTTGGTTTCATTGCCGCTGATACCGAAGAACGTGCCCTGATTGACCAGGCCAAGGTCGCTTGCCGCCGTAGCCTGCAACTTTCCAAAGAGGATATTTGCATTGGTGGCACTGCCGGTTACAAATGTGCCAATGCTTCCAATCAGAGGAGCAAAGAACGGGAAGGCGGCTCCAGTAATCATTACCAGACCTTTGGCTATGTCGTTAGTCATACCGGAATTGTTCATGAGCATGGCCATGGCCACCAGGCAGCAGATGGTCACCACCGTCTTCTGCAGATTTATTGTAGTCTTGGCCAGCAGCCTCAGCAGACGGCGCAGACTCATGCCCTGAATCAAACCGCCTATGACGGCACCCAGGAAAATCATCAGACCTGCATTGGACAGAAGTCCGAACTTGAACGAATTGCCAACCACAGGCAGGTCAAACTTTACAACTGCCGTACTGTTAAGAGTCTGGTTTACAGACGGCACTATCTTGCTGCTTATAAGTATGAAGAAGATGATGAATCCATAAACGCTCCATGCCTTGAGTGTCTTTTTAAGGCCGAACGACTGCTTTTGGGCAGGCACGGATTCCTTTCCGGCTTTGGGCTTCAGGAACAGTTTGTTGTACAAGAGCATGGCTATTATGGAGGCTACGCTGCCAAGGATAGCCGGCGTCTCAGGGCCGAGGAAATGGGCGCAGCAGAACTGCACTATTATGGAGAATGTGCCTACAAACAGCGCAATGCTGATGTTCTTCAGGATCTTCTTACGGTCTGTCATGGTCAGTATTACAAACGGCGTAATAAAGAACATCAGAGCCAGCTGTACAATAATGAACGTGGCAATTTCGCAGAGTTCTTCCGGCGATGCAGCTCCGCTTGCCACCACCTGGTTTGCCAGCGTAGTGGCGGGCAGGCCCACTGCCCCAAAACCTACGGCCACAGTGTTTGCCAAAAGGCATACTACAGCCGAAAACATAGGCTTGAAGCCCAGACCTATCAATATTGCAGCAGGTATGGCCACCGCCGTACCAAAACCGGCCATGCCTTCGAGCACGCCGCCCAGACCCCAAGTCAGCAGCAGTACCAGCAGGCCTTTGTCGGAAGTCATCTGAATGAACTGCTTCTTAATGGTCTCAATTTCCTTGGTCTCACAAAGAATGTTGTAGCTGAAGATGGCGCAGATGATAATCAGGATGATAGGGAAACAGGCCCTCAGCAAACCTTCTATAACAGACCAGACGGTGATGCTATAGACGGGAACATCTGCATACTTTTCAGGCATGATATTCATAGCCGGAACGGCAAATAAAACCAGAAGAATCGTAACGGCAAGAGTAATCAGAGCACTCTTATAGCCGGATACCTTGAAACCCATCATCAACACGATGAGTAACAGAATAGGGATTGCAGAAACAATGGCTGTCATGTCAATGTTAAACTTTTCCTAACAAATTTATTCAAAACTATTTACTTGTGAAGGCGGTAAGGACGCCTGTGATGCGCATCTTTCAGCAGCGGACCCCTGCAGCGCCTCTCTGAAGAAGCCTTGGTCATAGGAGCGGCAGAACCGTAGGAGTTTGTCTTGTCGGTATCTCTGCTCATGAAGTCCTCTATGGTGGGAGTTTCGCCGGCGGTAATCTTGATTCGGCTATATATCTTCCAGCGGCTGATGGTATTGAAATGAGGTATGTTGTCTATCATGCAGCTGCCGTTTTCCGAGCGGTAAACTCCCCTTCCGTAGTATGAGCTGCCGGATACCAGATGTATGTTTGCTCCGGCATATTCAGTCTTGGAAGCAAAGGATGCCCAGTTTTCTCCGCTGACAGATGGAGTAAGATTCAAATTGCAATGAGCATCGTCTGAATACCAGGTACTTGCACTTGAGTTCCACTCCGGAAGGTAAGTGTTGCAGAAAGCTCCTTCACCCTGCCAGAACCGGAAACTCTCCTCTTCGTCATGAGGGAAATACTGGGTGGTGTAATAAACATACTCATCGTCCAGCAGGCCAAATCCGTGACCTCCGTACTCGTGCCTGAGGGTAAAGGCAAAACCGTCTGTAGATGAGTATGAAGGCTGGCGGGCCGGAGTCTGTGCAATGCTTATCATTTTCATTCCGCCTATGCCGTCATCGCTGAGCCAGATATTGGTTCCTGCATAAGCGTAAGCGTTGATGATTATGCATACAGGGCTGTAAGTGAGGTTGGTTTCGGATTCCAGTTCGGTAGCGCCCTGAATTCCGGGCACTTTGCAGGCATATTCAAATACAGCGTCGGCATCGCAGTCTATGCCGGTGGAGTTGCCGCCCTCCCAGGTACAGTGGAATACAGTATTGACCTTCTTCTTAGGGTTATCGTAGCTGTCTCCCTGGCTCATGCCGGCTTCTTTGGAAAATGCAGCAACCTTGTAAACGGTAAAGTAGCTGTAGTAGGTCTTGTAAGGCTCGTATTCGAACAGAGCCTTTACTCCGGCATCCACTTCCTGATCAAACTGTCCGCCGTAGGTGAACAGGTCTTCTGTGTAGCCGTCTCCGGTGAATATCAGCTTGACCGGCCTTGGACTGGAACCGAGAGTCACTTCCGTAATGGAGCCGTCTGAATTTACATTGTACTGCTTGACCTGACCGTCTGTCCAGCTGCTCTGGCTAGAGCCTGTGGTAAAGGTAACCACATCGCTCTCGGTCTTTCCTCCGTCATAGCCGTCGTCTGCAACAACCTTGTAGTAATAGGTTGTATTCTTGTCCATTGCAGTTGTATTCTTCAGCGATGTGCTCTCTGTGGTACCCACCGTTGTCCAGCTGGAGTTGTTCTTGGATATCATTACGGTGTAGGTAATCTTATCGCCGTTGCCGTCCGTAGAGGCAGTCCATGAGAACGTAGTTACGGTTTCCACACCGCTGCCCGTAGGCTTGAGATTGGTAGGCTTTGTTGGAGCCACATTGGGAGCGGCCTCCTTGGTAATAGTATAGTATGCTGAATACTTGCCGCTTACAACGGTCATATAGGTTTGGGCGGAGGTTCTTTCGGTATATGAGCCGGTAGTTACGGTAACGGTTGCATCTCCTGTTCCTGACATCGGCGACACGCTTGCCAGCCAGCTGGGTTTTGGAGATGCCAGCGTAATTGACCAGGCGCCGGCGCAACTTACCTGGAAGGTAGTGCTCTTGCCGCTTTCGTATGATACGGAACCTTTGTTGGGAGTAACTGTAACAGAAGCGCTCTCCGGACCGGAAAGGGCCACGGATGCACTCTTGGTCTTGCTCTTTACGGTGAGGAAGCCCGCCTTGGGGCTGTCGCCTGCAGTTACCGTTATGGTACCGTTGTTTGACCCGCTGGCCGGAGTTGCCGTAAAGCCAGCCGGAGCGGTTACGGTCCAGGCCGTATTTGAGGTTACAGAAATTGTCCCCGATGCATTCGGAGATAGCGAAAGTGTTGCAGGGCTTACCGTAAGTATCTCTTCGGTTGGAGAATCGCTATGCTTTCCACAGGAAGCAACAACACATAAAACCAAAAGCAGGGCCGGCAGAAGCCAGACCTTTTTTGAAATTGAAGTAAGTGTCATTTTGTTTCTTGTTATATCAGTCAATTGCAATACCCTTCTGAGCCAAATAATTCAGCCCTACATCCTTGAGCTTGAACTTTTGGATCTTACCGCTGCCGGTAAGAGGGTATTCTGTTACAAATATAACAAATTTCGGGATTTTAAACCTAGAAATCTTGCCAAGGCAGAAATCCTTGACAATCTCCTCGCTCAGACTTGCTCCTTCCTTGGGAATAATGAATGCGGCCACAACTTCGCCATACTTCTTGGACGGCAGGCCCGCCACCTGAACATCCTGAACCCCGGGCAGTTGATACAGAAACTCTTCTATCTCACGAGGATAGATATTCTCTCCTCCCCTGATTATCATGTCCTTGATGCGTCCGGTAATCTTGAAGTTTCCGCTACTGTCCAGCAGGCCCAAATCGCCTGAATGCAGCCATCCGTCCTTGTCTATGGTCTGGGCCGTGGCTTCGGGATTCTTGTAATAGCCCACCATATTGTTGTAGCCTCGGTTGCACAGCTCGCCCACTTCCCCTACCTTGCAGAAACGGCCGGTCCCCGGTTCTATCACCTTTACTTCTGTATGTTCAAATTCGTAACCTACTGTATTGCAGCGTTCTTCAAAACTCTGCCCGTATCTTGTGTGGGTCATCCCCGGTGAAGTTTCCGTCAGGCCATATACGCTGGTAACTCTCATGTACATCTTTTCCTCCACCTCCCGCATCAGTTCCGTAGGACAGAGCGAACCTGCCATGATTCCAACCCGCAGGCTCTTGAGATTGAACATATTGAACATAGGATGGGTGAGCATCGCAATGTACATTGTAGGAACTCCATAAACAGATGTGCACTTTTCTCTGTGTATGGATGCCAGCACCACAAGGGGGTCAAACCTTTCAACCATGACCTGGGTACAGCCGTGGGTTATCACATTCATGGTTGCCAGTACAATACCGAAACAGTGGAACAGAGGAACGCAGCAGCAAAGCTTGTCGGACTCCGAAAACAGCATGTGCTCGCCGGTCAGAAAGCCGTTGTTGGTAATGTTGTAATGGCTCAGCATCACACCTTTTGGAAAGCCTGTGGTCCCCGATGTGTACTGCATGTTCACAACATCGTGGCATTTAACCATAGACTTCAGCCTGTTCAGCTGGCTGTCCTCTGTGTTCCGGCCCAGAATCAGCAGTTCCTGGATATTGTACATTCCCCGGAATTTTTCCTGGCCCAAGAACACCACATTCCTCAGCAGAGGAAACCGTCTGCTCTGAAGTTTTCCTCTTTCGCACTCCCTCAGCTCCGGCAACATGCGGTATGTCATGCCCAGATAATCCGTATCACGGTCACGGTCTATGATGCACAGCGTATGCAGGTCGGCATCCTTGCACAGATATTCCAGCTCGTTCTGCTGGTAGTTGGTATTAACAGTTACGCATACGGCGCCTATCTTTGCGCAGGCATACATAACCGTCAGCCAGTCAGGCACGTTGGTAGCCCAAATTCCCACATGGGTTCCTCTGGTAACGCCAATGCCTATGAAGCCTTTTGCCAGAGTATCCACCCTCTGGTTCAGCTGGGCATAGGTAAAGCGGAGGTCCCTGTCGGAATATACAACAGCCTCCCTGTCCGGAGTCTGGCAGGCCCATTTTTCGAGCCACTGCCCTATGGTCATATCGCTGAGCTTAAGCTCATTCAGATTCTTTGCCATATACCTGAGTGGATTATCTGAAACTATGCCGGAAAATAGGTAACAGCCAGCACCTTGGTAGATTTCCTCTTCAGGGCCGAGCCTATATGGTGGGGAACTATGGAATCGTAATAGATGGTCTGCCCGGGCTTTAGAATGTAGTACTTTTTGCCGTAAGCAACCTCAAGTTTGCCTTCCAGGACAAGAATGAACTCCTCGCCCTCGTGCGAAGCAAAATTCCGCTCGTCGTTCTGGGGGTCCAGAACCACTACGGTAGCATCCATCTGCCTGTTTTTCTTGAAGGTAGAAAGAGAAAAGAAATGCATGTGAGCTCTTCCTGCGCTCCTGCCCCTGATGCCGTTTACTTCCATTCTGGAATTCAGAGAAGACAGAACCGGACTAAGGTCTTCTTCCCCGTCCAGGAAAGTACCGGTTCTGATTCCTAAGGCCTTAGAGATTTTAGACATTTCGCCGAGATTAGGCGTATTATCGTCATTTTCAATGTCTTTCAGATAAGTTTCGTTAATTCCGGACTTTTCTGTAAGCTCTTTAGCCGTCATTTTCTTGGCTTTACGGGCCGATTTTATTCGGTTACCAATTTTAGTATCAACCCTGTTCATGTTTCTTTGCTTAAAAACAGAAAGCAAAGATGATAAAAATTTTTCACAGAAACGTCAAAGAAAGGCCCAAAATATGCCCTCAGATCTGAAACAAGCCGCCTAAAGCTTTGTAACTACACATGCAGAAAGAACATAGCGGTCTCCGCTTTCTTCACATGTGGCTACAAACCGCCCTTCCTGATTGCGCTCAAACATGAGGCGGCATCCGCGCTCGCTCATCCAACCTATCTGACGGGCCGGATTTCCTACAACCAGAGCGTACGGAGGCACATCTTTGGTTATTACGGCTCCGGCCCCTATGAACGCATATTCTCCTATGTTGTGCCCGCATACAACCGTAGCGTTAGCCCCAATCGTAGCACCCTTGCCTACATGAGTTTTCAGATAGCTGTCTTTGCGGCTTACCGCACTGCGGGGGTTTATCACATTGGTGAACACACAGCTTGGCCCAAGAAATACATCGTCGGCGCAAGTTACTCCGGTATAGACCGATACATTGTTCTGCACCTTGCAGTTCTTCCCAAGTGTAACTCCGGGAGAAATCACCACATTCTGCCCTATGTTGCATCCTTCTCCCACCGCAGCACCGCTCATTATATGGGAAAAATGCCAGATTTTAGTTCCCGCCCCAATGGAGCAGCCTTCATCAATCACCGCCGTAGGGTGAGCAAAATACTTTTCTTCCATACCGGACACGTTTTAATTATCCACACAAATATAAGCAATCCTCTGCAAATACCCCCCGTTGAACGGTTACAACTATTCGAGCAGCTGGTAGGAGGTTACGCTCTTCATACCCGGATATCCGAAATAGCTGTCGGTGACCGTGCCGGTTATCACGATAGGTTTCTTGTGATGCTCCGGATGATCTACCAGATTGAGTTTCCTGCGGATTTCTCCGTTGGGAAGTTCCACGGCAATTGTCTTTTCTCTCAGGGCCTGCCAGTCATTGGATGCCACAACTATGTGTGTCTTTGAAGTAAAAGGCTTTTCCTTCTTGAAAGTAGAGCTGGAGGCATCGCCCCCTACTATGTACCCGAAGAGTTTAAGTGTGTCGCCGATATGCGTCTGGCACCAATATACAGACACGCAGCCGTAAGGCGCAATGCCACCGAGGTTGAAATATTCCTGATTTCTTATCCGCGATGTATCCACGCTGAATTTAAATCCGCCGTAGGCAACCTTCGTAAGGTCATAATCCAGTGTAATGGTTACAAGTTCGGCCGCCTTGAGCTTACGCTTGAAAAGGAGCGTATCCTCATACTGAGGCCCGTCCGGCGGCGTATAGGACGGATGGCCGTCTTTGTTCCTGTATATCACCTGAATGTCGCCCGGGTAGAAATACACATAGTGTCTTGTGCCGTAGCCGTACTTGATCTCCACGGTGTCTCTTTTAAGATATATGCCGGTGCCCTTGAACCAGCTTACAAAGCCGGTGGTAAAACTGAAGCGCAGGCCGCCCGTAAGCTGCCTGGATACTATCTCCACCCTGAGCGTACTGTCTTTCTTGGCCTTTACGCTCTGCTCCTGCCCAAAAAGCGGACGGATGCCAGGCTCCGTAAATTCTTCGGACTCCACCCTTATCTTGTAAGTACCAGCCTTTACATAAAAGATCTCCGGCCGGCCTGCATAGCTGCTGTCATAGACCTTTACACCGGACGATGTGCTTATCGTAAGCCTGTAGGCATTGGAATCCAATGGATTGGCATAAGCACCGGAATATGCGGCGGCGGAGTCTGAAACCTGGCTTACAACAAGGCAGCTGTCGTACGAGGCCTTGTTCAGAAAAAATGTCAGGGCGGCCATCCCCCTTGTAGAATCCTCGCCGTCAGAATCCCCTTCGCCACCCTTCTCCAGCGGTTTTATACAGGAGAACAGGCTCACCGCCAGATAAATGAATATCGCTGAGTAAAAAAAGGCCCTCTGCATCTGCGGCATGCAGCCACGGGCCTGAACCTGCTGCCCGCCGGAGCGGACAGTCTTAGCTGTAAATCCCTTCATATCAATGCACTTTTTAGACCGAGGCAAGATAATCCAAGACCAGCCCATCCTCCAAGCAAGAACGTAAATTTACGCTGTCCGCCCTCCGGATTTTTACTTTTACGCATAAGAGGCGCATCAAGAAACTCATAAAAAAGAAGAAAGCCGCCAGAACAGCGGCTTCCTTTGCAGGGCTAAACCCTGACTTAACCTAAACTTAAACTATGAAAAACAGTGCAAGTATAACAAAAAATGTTCCCCCTGCAAATTTTCAGAAACTTTTTTACAAGTAAAGGCGAATTATTGGACAATTTTCATCTTTGCAAACTTCAAAAGCAGGGTTTTACGGCCAAAATCCTGAAACTCTACAAGGGCTTTGAGGTCTCCGGCATTGCCGCTCATGGTAATAATCTTTCCTATTCCAAACCGCTCGTGCTCTACGGTCATTCCTACTCGCATACGGGTTGGGGCATCTGCCACAAAATTTTCATTCCTGGGCCTGAGCTGACTCAGAGGGGTGAACTGCGGACGTTCAGAGGAAGACCGTTCAGGTTTGAACTGCGGACGCGCATAGCCTACTCCGCCAAAACCGGATGAAGTGTGCAGCGGAGCCGCGCTGTCCAAAGGATTCTGTATGTAACGGCTGTCTATTTCTTTTATAAAGCGGCTCGGAAGGTTGCTTTCATACTGCCCCCAACGGAATCTGGAACGGGCAAAAGACAGGCGGACTGCGTTTTCGGCCCTTGTAACGGCCACATAGAACAGCCTCCGTTCTTCTTCAATCTCCTTTTCCGGATTGCCCAGAAGACCTCCGCTCGGGAAGAGGTTTTCCTCCAGGCCCACAATATAAACATACGGAAACTCAAGCCCTTTGGAAGAATGTACGGTCATCAGCGATACTCTGTCGTCTTCCTTTGGATCCTCTCCGCCAACCGGGCGGCTTACCTCCGAACTCTCCTGCGCCGAATCCACATCTGCCACAAGGGCTATATTCTGAAGGAAGAGGTCCGCCGTAACAATCTGCGGCCCGTCCTGACCATCGTCGCCGTATTGCATAAACTCCTCAACTCCCTCATCCACAAATGCTTTTATGCTATCTATAAATTCCAGCACGTTTTCAAGTACGGTCTGTCCGTCCAAAGAGGTATCGGTCTTAAGAGCGGCCGTAATGCCTAACAGGGCATCCAGTTCCGTAGCCAGAGTATAGGCGTCAACCGTCTGCACCTTGCCCCTGAGCATTTCCATTTTGGATGCAAAATCGCGGAGTTTATCCATGGCGGCCTGCCTTATCTGGAAATCCTCTGCCGTTAAGGTCATAACGGCATTGCTCAGCGATGTCTGCCTCTGCTGTGCAACCGCAATCACCCTTTCCATTGTGGTTGCTCCTATTCCGCGCGCAGGGTAGTTTACGGTACGCTTGAATGACTCATCGTCCTGAGGATTGCATATAAGCCTCAGATAGGCAATCATGCGTTTGATTTCCGTCCTGTCGTAAAACGAATGCCCTGCATAAATCTTGTACGGAATGTTCTTCTTCCTTAGGGCCTCCTCTATGACACGGCTCTGGGCGTTGGTTCTGTACAGTATGGCAAAATCGCGGTAACCGGCCTTGGCACTGAACTTCTGGCTCATTATGGAAGATGCCACCTGCAGGGCTTCCTCCTGCTCGGTATATGCCGGCAGAAGTTCAATTTTCTGGCCCACATCCCTCTTGGAATAACATTCCTTGGTAATCCGCCCCTTGTTCTTGCTGATTACGGAATTGGCGGCGTTAACTATGGTCTGGGTAGAACGGTAGTTGCGCTCAAGGCGGAAAACCTTGGCCTCCGGATAGTCTTTCTGGAAATTGAGGATATTCTCTATGCGAGCCCCGCGGAAGGCGTAGATGCTCTGGGCATCGTCTCCCACAACGGTAATGTTCTGGTGGTCCTGAGCCAAAGCCCTGAGTATCACATACTGCAAATAGTTGGTATCCTGATACTCGTCCACCAGTATGAACTGGAACTTTGCCTTTATTTGGGCAAAAGCCTGTGGAAAATGAGCCAGCAGCCGGTAGGTGTTCAGCAGAATATCGTCAAAATCCATCACCCCCTGTTCCTTGCACCGCTTCTGGTAAAGACTGTAAACTTCGTGGATACGAGGCCTTCTGGTACGCTTGTCAGACTCTGCCAAATGGGGATAATTCAGATATTCCTCCGGAGTGATGAAGTTGTTCTTGCATTCCGAAATCCTTGAGGAAATCTCGTTGGGCTTGTAGGTCTTGTCGTCCAGTTGCAGTTCCTTTATTATCCTCTTTACCATCTGCTTGCTGTCGTCTTTGTCATAGATGGTAAAACCCGGAGGAAAGCCCAGCAGTTCGGCATACTGCCTAAGAAACCGCAAAAAGATGGAGTGGAATGTGCCCATGTATATCATCCTGGCCGGCTTGTCTCCAACCATGGCGGCTATCCTGCTCTTCATCTCCCTGGCAGCTTTGTTTGTAAAAGTCAGGGCCAAAACGCTGTATGGCCTGTATCCGTGAGAAAGTATGTTTGCAACCTTGCAGGTAAGCACCTTCGTTTTTCCGCTTCCGGCACCTGCAACAATCAACGAAGGCCCCGTAAGGCACATCACAGCAGCCTTTTGGGCATCGTTCAACCCTTCCAGTATTAAATTCCCTTCATTTTCCATAACAAGATGTAAATATAGCATGTTTTTTTGCTGCCTTGCAATCGCTATCGTCTTTTTAATTATATTTGCCGATTGTAGATTTTAAGGATATTTACAACTAAAATAATAACTAACAAACAGATATGGAGACTATAAGACTTCACAAAGGTTTGGACCTTCATCTTGCGGGTGAGGCCCAGAAGAAAGTCTTGCAGACTCTCGAGCCGGATACAGTATCCGTAAGGCCCTCCGACTACAGGAGCATGGTTCCTAAGCTCCTTGTTGCCGAGGGTGATGCTGTTTTGGCCGGCCAGCTTGTCTTTTTGGACAAGAAAAGGCCGCAGATAGGCTTTGCATCTCCTATAAGCGGTACGGTAAAGGCCATAGTAAGGGGCGAAAAACGCAAGCTCCTCTCCGTGGAAATTGCCGCAGACAAGGAAACCCGCTATGCTCAGTTCGAAAAGCTCAGCATAGCCAAGGCCAGCCGTCAGGAGATTCAGAAAGTACTGCTCGAGAGTGGATTATGGGCCGGAATCATCCAGCGCCCATACGGGATTATAGCCAATCCTGAAGACACACCAAAGGCAATAGTGGTATCTGCCTTCAACTCGGCTCCGCTGGCCGCCGACATCAACTTTACGCTCAAGAACGATGCCGACGCCATGCAGATTGCAGTTGATGCACTTGCCAAATTTACAACCGGAAAGGTTTATGTAAACCTGAGTTACAACAACGGAAACGGTTCGCCGCTGAACCTTCTCAGAAATGTTGAGAAGACAATGTTCAAGGGGCCTCATCCTGCCGGCAACGTAGGCGTACAGATCAACCACCTCTGCCCCATAGGCAAGGGAGAAACCGTATGGACCGTTCAGCCTCAGATACTTGCTGCAATGGGCCGGCTTTTCTCCAAAGGCATATATGATGTAACTAGGCTCGTAGCCATTACTGGGCCCAGAGCCGTTGAAACTGGTTATGTAAGATGCGTTCCGGGAGTTGCAATGAAAGACCTCAAGGCCGTAGCAGGCGTAGTTGAAAACATGGACATCTACGGCCAGCCTACAGGTGTAAGATATGTAAGCGGCAACCCTCTCAGCGGAGAAAACGTAGGAGAAGGCGGAAGCCTCGGCTTCTACGACGATACCGTAACCTTCCTCTCCGAAGGCAATTACAGGGAGTTGTTCGGCTGGGCCAAGCCGTTCAGGATGAAGAAATTCTCATCATCCAGAGCCTATTTCTCATGGCTTTGCCCCAAGAAGCAGTACAAGGCAGACACCAACGTAAACGGCGGAGAAAGAGCTTTTATAGTCTCCGATGTTTACGGCAAGGTTCTTCCTATGGACATCTATCCGGTATATCTTCTGAAGGCCATCCTTGCAGAGGATATAGAAAAGATGGAACAGTTTGGAATTTATGAAGTAATAGGCGAAGACTTTGCCCTGTGCGAATATGTGGATCCTTCCAAGATTGAGATCCAGAAAATCATAGACAAGGGTATAGATCTGATGCTCAAAGAAATGGCATAGTTATGAATTGGATACTCAGAACAATGGATAAAATGAGGCCGACATTCTCCAAGGGAGGAAAGCTCGGCTGGCTGCATTCCACATACGATGCATTTGAGAGCTTTGCCGCAGTTCCTTCTACCACCACATCGGGCCGCGTCCACATAAAGGATGCCGTTGACATAAAGAGGGTTATGATTATAGTAGTCGTAGCTCTCATTCCGGCATTCTGCTTTGGAATGTGGAACACCGGAGACCAGCACTCTCTGGCTTTCGGTCTTGGATGGAGTTTCTGGATGAAGGTCTGGTACGGTTTCTACCGCATACTTCCCCTGATTCTGGTTTCCTACATAGTAGGACTTGGAATTGAGTTCATAGTGGCTCAGGTGAGGGGTCATGAGGTCAACGAGGGTTATCTGGTAACAGGTTTCCTCATTCCTCTGATCATGCCTGTAGATGTTCCTCTGTGGGTGCTTGCACTTGCGGTTGCATTTGCGGTAATCTTTGGAAAGGAAATCTTTGGAGGAACCGGAATGAACATCTGGAACCCGGCCCTTCTGGCAAGAGCCTTTGTATTTTTTGCCTATCCTTCTACCATCACCGGCGATACCGTATGGATTGGAGGCCTCGGCAAAGGAGTTACCAGCTATGCAGGAACTGCACACAATGTAATTGACGGATTCTCTGGCGCAACCCCTCTGGCTCAGGTAGCCGACGGAGCCACAGCCCCGGACTTTTTGCAGATGTTCATAGGCAACATCCCCGGTTCTGTGGGAGAAACCTCAACCATAGCAATCCTGCTCGGCGCAATCCTTCTGGTATGGACCGGAGTTGCCAGCTGGAAGATTATGGTCAGCTGCGTTGCCGGAGCACTTGCAGTAGGATTCCTTGCAAACGGACTTGCCGAGCCTGGTACTTTTGCCGCATATCCGGCAGTAAACCACCTTGTCATGGGCGGTTTTGCATTCGGAGCGGTATTCATGGCAACAGACCCCGTATCCTCTGCCCAGACCGAAACGGGTAAATGGATATACGGATTCCTCATCGGAGCCATGTGTGTGATTTTAAGATTGTTCAACCCTGGATACAGAGAAGGTATGATGCTCGCCATCCTGCTGATGAATACAATGGCACCTCTGATTGACTGGTGCGTTGTAAGAAAGAACATCCGCAGAAGGGAGAAGAGAGCTGTAGCCGCAAAATAATCGCGATATGGATACAAATAAAAATTCATATACCATTATATACACGATAGTCATGGTGGCTGTTGTGGCTACCATCCTGGCCGTTGTATCTCTGGGGCTGAAAGACCGTCAGGAAACCAACATCAAGGTTGAAAAACAGATGTACATCCTCAACTGCGACGGCCTGGCCTCCGATGCCAAGACAGTTTCGGACAGAAACGGTTATGTTCAGGGCGAATTTGGCAAGTATATCAAAGAAGCCCTCATAGTGAACGCTCAGGGAGAGGTTCTGGAGTCTTTTACCGATAATATCGGAGACTGCCAGGCATTTACCCTTTCTACCAAGGACCAGTTTGACATAATGCGTAAGATTGATGCCGAAACCGATGCAGCCAAAAAGGAGGAATTGGTAAAGAGCCTCAGACTTCCTGTTTTCATCTGCGATAATCCCGACGGAGAAAAGCACTACATCCTTTCCGGTTACGGAGCAGGTCTGTGGGGCCCTATCTGGACTTACATTGCAGTTAAGCAAAACGGCAAGATTGCCGGTGCCCTTTTTGACCACGAGAGCGAAACCCCTGGTCTTGGAGGTGAAATTGTAACGGAAAAGTTCTACTCACAGTTTGCAGACAAAGAAGTTGTAGCAGGCGGCCAGACCGTTCCCGTAAAGATTGTAAAGGGTGGAAAGGCTGATGCTCAGGCTAATGAAGTAAACGCCATCAGCGGCGCAACCATCACTTCAACAGCCGTTCAGACCATGATCAACAACTGGGTTGAGTATTACAAACCCTATATTATGAACCTTTCTGAATAGTTATGGCAATGGATAAGAAAATATTTACTACACCTATAATCAAGGCCAACCCTATTACGGTGCTGGTGCTTGGTATATGTTCTGCCCTTGCGGTAACTGTAAAACTGGAACCGGCAATAGTAATGGGTATTTCAGTTACCCTTGTGACAGGACTTTCGAGTTTCCTTATCTCCTTGATAAGAAAGACTATACCTAACCGTATCAGAATTATCGTGCAGCTGGTTGTAGTTGCAATGTTCGTAATTCTGATATCGCAGTTCCTGAAAGCCTATGTTTACGACGTGAGCAAGCAGCTCTCCGTTTATGTAGGTCTTATCATCACCAACTGTATAATCATGGGCAGGATTGAGGCCTTCGGACTCACCGAAAAACCTCTGCCTTCTCTGGTGGACGGCTTGGCTAACGGACTGGGTTACGGGCTTGTACTTGTTGTTGTGGCCTTCTTCAGAGAGCTTATCGGAAGCGGTTCCATCTTTGGAGCCCAGATTATTCCCCAGAGCTGGTACGATGCAGGTTACATGAACAACGGACTTTTCATTATGCCGCCTATGGCGCTGATACTCATCGGATGCCTGATATGGATCCAGAGAAGCTATCAGAAAGACGATGACAAGAAATAAAAACACATCACTATGGAAGCACTGAATATTTTCGTAAAGAGCATCTTTGTAGATAATATGATCTTTGCATACTTCCTGGGAATGTGTTCTTTCCTGGCGGTATCAAAGAACGTCAAGACAGCAATAGGACTGGGCGTTGCAGTCATCTTCGTACTGGGCATCACCCTTCCTATCAACTATCTGATGGACAAATACCTGCTGAGTCCGGGAGCCCTCAGTTGGATTTCTCCAGATTTGGCAAACGTAGATCTGAGTTTCCTCAGCTTCATAATCTTCATAGCAGTAATAGCATCGTTTGTACAGCTGGTGGAGATGGTTGTTGAGAAATACTCCCCTTCTCTGTATTCATCACTCGGAATCTTCCTTCCGCTGATTGCAGTAAACTGCGCCATCCTGGGTGCATCGCTGTTCATGCAGCAAAGGGCATTCCCGAGCCTCGGAATTGCAACATGCTACGGCCTTGGAAGCGGCGTGGGTTGGTTCCTTGCCATAGTTTCAATTGCAGCAATCAGAGAAAAGATTACATACTCCAATGTACCAAAGCCTCTCCAGGGCCTAGGTATCACATTCATAATCGCCGGCCTGATGGCTATAGCCTTCATGGGCTTCATGGGCATTAACATTTAGGAGGACAGACTATGAGTACAGTAATTATAGTTTCAATTATAGTATTTCTGGCCATTACCCTTCTGCTTGTAGCCCTTCTGCTTTTTGCAAAGGCCAAGCTCATGCCGAGCGGTAATGTAACCATAGACATCAACAACGGCGAACAGAAGCTGGAAGTTGCAACCGGCGGAACCCTGCTCTCCACCTTAGCCGAAAACAAGATTTTCCTGCCTTCGGCCTGCGGCGGAAAAGGCAACTGCGGAATGTGCAAATGCCAGGTAGTAAGCGGCGGCGGCACCATTCTCCCTACGGAGGTGGGTTTCTTCAGCCGCAAAGAGCAGCTCACAAACTGGAGGCTCGGATGCCAGGTAAAGGTCAAGGAAGACCTGGGCATACTCCTTCCTCCGGAAGTTCTTGGAGTAAAGAAATGGGAATGCACCGTGGTAAGCAACCACAATGTTGCAACCTTCATCAAGGAGTTTGTAGTAAAGCTGCCTGAGGGCGAAAAAGTCAACTTCAGAAGCGGCGGTTACATCCAGATAGATGTTCCGGCCTGCGAGGTTGATTACAAGAACATTGAGGTAGAGGACGAATACCGTGCGGACTGGGAAAAGATGGGCATCTTTGACCTTAAGATGGTTAACCCTACTCCTACATTCAGAGCCTACTCAATGGCCAACCATCCGGCAGAAGGCAACATCATAATGCTGAACGTACGTATTGCAACGCCTCCGTTCGACAGGGCAAAGAAACAGTGGGTTCCGGTAAATCCGGGTATCTGCTCTTCCTACATCTATTCCCTCAAGCCGGGCGACAAGATTACCATCAGCGGCCCTTACGGCGAATTCTTCGTAAAGGATACGGACAACGAAATCGTATTCATTGGAGGAGGCGCCGGAATGGCTCCTATGAGAAGCCACATCTTCCACCTGTTCAAGACATTGCACACCAAGCGCAAAGTCAGCTTCTGGTACGGTGCACGCTCTCGCAGAGAGATGTTCTACGACGAAGACTTTGCCGAAATTGCAAGGGAGAACCCCAACTTCTCCTACAATGTTGCACTTTCTGACGCACTGCCGGAAGACAACTGGACCGGCCCTACCGGATTCATCCATCAGGTTCTTTACGACAACTACCTGAAGAATCATCCGGCACCCGAGGACATAGAGTACTACCTCTGCGGCCCTCCTATGATGACCAGTTCGGCAGTAAATATGCTCGACAGCCTGGGAGTTCAGCCAGAAAACATCATGTACGACAATTTTGGAGCATAAGCCACTGGCGGCCTGCCGCTTAGTTAGCTTAGTACCAGTTATTTATAAAAACACCTCCCCGCTAAACGACGGGGAGGTGTTTTTATATTTTACTGATGTTCAAAGCATTGAGGGGCAGCCAAAGAAGCTATGGCCTTCCGCCACCAGGACCGCCGCCAGGACCGCCGCCACCGGGAACTCCGCCGCCG
>CALBPX010000025.1 GCA_937899055.1 uncultured Bacteroidales bacterium | reverse complement strand
TAATGATTTTCCCGAACCTCCGGCAGCCGGCAGCAGCCGTGTAGCCTCCTTTTTTCCGTGCATCAGCCAGCGGATTATGGTTATGGCGCTTATCAGGTTGGGAGAGTCGTCCTGCAGGACTATATGGCCCACAAGGGTGGCTCCGGCGCTATGGACATATTGCTTTATCCTGTCCAACGTTCTCAGCCACATATTGCGGCAGACATTAACAAAGACCACTTTGCGGCCTTTCAGGAATTGTCTTAGGGCTTTTTCCTCAAAGAAAGACTGAAGCGGAAGAGACGGAGAAAGATACCAAGACTGCCCGAACACCATGACAAGGTCCGCATCCAGTACATCGTCTGTGTCAATGGGCCGGATAGACCCTAACGGCAGCCCAAGACGCGTTTCCGGAAAAACTTCAAAGAACTGCCTGCGGCTCCACGGAAACGGATACTTATGTTCCGGAACTATCTGTTTATAGACCACATCGGCACTCATGCCGCTGCATAGCTCACGGGCAGCCATGAGAGCCTGACCGCTCTGTGAATAGTAAAAGACAGCTATCTTCATACCGTTCCAAGATAAGGAGTCCACCGCGGCTCGCCTGCAAGCTGGGCCGGTGTGCCTGTAAATACTATCTGACCTCCCTGGTCACCGCTGTCGGGACCAAGGTCTATGATCCAGTCGGCAGCCTTTATCACATCGGTGTTATGTTCAACAACCACTATGGTGTTTCCGGAATCCACCAACGCATTGAATGCATCCAGAAGCTTCTTTACATCGTTGAAATGCAGACCGGTGGTAGGTTCGTCAAATATGAAGATTTTTCCGTTGCCTGAGGCCGGACCTGCATCTTTTGACAGGAACTGGGCCAGCATCACCCTCTGGCTTTCGCCCCCGCTGAGCGTGGAGCAGCTCTGCCCAAGCTTCACATAGCCCAGACCCACCCTCTGAAGAATATTCAGCCCCTGCACCACCTTCTTGGCAGCCGGCTCCTTCTGGGCGCCAAAAAATTCCACCGCAGCATCTACGCTCATATCCAGAACCTGGTCTATGTTCTTTCCGTGATAGCGCACTTCCAGGATGTCCTGCTTGAAACGGTGTCCGCCGCACTCCTCGCAAACCATCTTTACATCTGCCATAAACTGCATCGGTACAGTTATATAACCATCGCCGAGACAAACCGGACAACGGCCACCGTCTATGTTGAAAGAGAAGAAGGAATTTGTGTAACCGTTCATCTTGGCATAAGGCTGGTCCGAAAAAAGCTTGCGGATATCGTCGTAAATCTTCAGGTAGGTAACCGGATTGCTCCGAGAGTTGCGCCCCATGGGGTTCTGATCTACATATTCCACTCCGGCAAGCTTGCCAAGGTCTCCGGAGAGTTTTCTGAACGCCCCCGGGGGCTGAGTGCTTCCTATCTGGAAATGACGGCACAGGGCCGGATAGAGAATGTCTCCCACCAGAGAAGACTTGCCGCTGCCGGATACGCCGGACACCACCGTAAAGGCGTTCAGAGGAAAGTCCACGGTAATATCCTTCAGGTTATGTTCCATGGCACCTTCTACGGTTATCTTCCTGGACCAACGTCGTGGAGTTCTTCCGGTATCAACCTTCCGCCTTCCGGTTATGTAGTCCAGGGTGAGAGAGCCTCTGAAAGACTTTCCATCCTGCGGACTGCCCTGATAGACAAGCTTTCCGCCAAACTCTCCGGCCAAAGGACCTATGTCTATCAGATGGTCTGCGGCGTTTATTATGTCGCGGTCGTGCTCCACCACAACTATGGTGTTGCCCAAATCGCGGAGTTTCTTCATTACATCTATGAGGCGGTGAGTGTCTCTTGGGTGGAGGCCTATGCTGGGTTCGTCCAATATGTAAAGCGATCCTACAAGATTGCTGCCCAAAGAACTTACAAGGTTTATTCTTTGGCTTTCGCCGCCGCTCAGGGTATTGGCATGACGGCTGAGGGTAAGATATCCCAGGCCTACGTTCTCTATGTATTCCAGCCTCTGGGTTATCTCCCCGATTGCACGTTCCCCTATTTTCCGCTGGTACTCAGTAAGTTCAAGATTCTTAAAAAACAGCAGTAGGGAGCTTACATCCATATCCAGAAGTTCTCCTATGCTCTTACCGCCAATCTTCACATAGCCAACCTCCTTCCTGAGCCTTGTACCTGAGCAGGCACGGCAGACAGACTTTCCGCTGTAACGGCTGAGCATGTAACGGAACTGTATCTTGTATTTCTTGGATTCCACCCAGTTGAAGAAATCGTTGATGCCGGTAAAATACTGGTTCCCGTTCCACAGCAGATCCCTCTCTTTCTTGGTCAGTTGAGCATAGGGCCTGTGTATCGGAAAATCAAACTTGTAGGCATTGTCTATAAGCTGCTGCTTGAACCAGCTCATGAGCTGCCCCCTCCATGGAGCAACCGCATCTTCATATATGCTCAGCGATGCATTAGGTATCACCAGCTTTTCGTCTATACCCATCACATTGCCGAATCCGCCGCATACAGGGCAGGCTCCTAACGGATTGTTGAATGAGAACATGGCTTCCGAAGGCTCCTCGAACACCATCCCGTCGGCCTCAAAAATTTTGGAAAAATTCCGGTAGAGCATTCCGCCTTCAGAATCAGTACTGCCCACGCAAAGCCTGCCGCCGCCCAGAGAAAAGGCGGTTTCAACAGAGCTTCTAAGCTCGGAAAAATCCTCGCTTCCATCGTGGACAAATCGCGATACAACTACATAAAGCCCCTCATTTTCAGAAGGCTGCCGGCCATCTGAGAGCCCGTCTTTGAGGAACTGGTCTATCTTCCAGAGCCTTCCGCCGCAGAGCAGCCTTGTATAGCCCTGCTGCTTCAGATCTATCAGATACTCCACAAGATGCCTGCTGTCTTCTTTTACGGCAACCAGAATGTAAACCGCAGTCCGGCTCTCCAGGCTGCATACATAATCCTGCACGTCCTCAGCAGTTTCTTTTTTAACAATCCTGCCGCTCAGGGGAGAATATGTTACGCCGGCCTTCGTGTATAGAATACGCAGATAATCATAGATTTCTGTAATTGTGCCCACGGTTGATCTGGGGTTCCGGCTATTGGTATGCTGCTGAATGGCTATGGCCGGGGGTATGCCCTCTATCTTATCCACGTCCGGCTTGCTCATGCGGCCCAGAAACTGACGGGCAAAAGACGAAAGGCTTTCCGCAAACCTGCGTTGCCCCTCTGCATAGAGAGTATCAAAGGCCAGGCTGCTCTTGCCGCTTCCGCTGACTCCGGTAACAACGCAAAGTTTGCCGCGCGGAATCTTCAACGAGATGTTTTTCAGGTTGTTGACCCGTGCGCCAGTAATTGTGATATATTCCTGGTCGGCCATTATATGTGAGATTATTCTGCTTCCTTGAGCCTCTCTGCATTTTCGGCTATCTGGAGCTGGTCTATAACTTCCTGAATTTCGCCGTCCATGAATACCGGCAGGTTGTGCGTTGACCAGTTGATGCGGTGGTCCGTAACCCTGCTCTGAGGATAGTTGTATGTACGGATCTTGGCGCTGCGGTCGCCGGTAGAAACCATAGTCTTACGCTTGGAAGAAAGATTGTCAAGATACTTCTGGTACTCCATGTTATAAAGCCTCGTACGAAGCTCGTTCATAGCCTTTTCCAGATTTTTCAACTGATTTCTTTCGTCTTGGCACTGCACCACTATTCCGGTTGGAATATGGGTGAGCCTTATGGCCGAATAGGTAGTGTTTACACCCTGACCGCCCGGGCCCGAAGCACAGAAGATGTCTTTACGGATATCTTTTTCGTTTATTTCCACATCAAATTCTCCAGCTTCCGGAAGCACTACCACAGAGGCAGCCGATGTATGGAGCCTGCCCTGAGTTTCGGTCTGGGGCACCCTCTGTACACGGTGTACGCCGGATTCGTACTTGAGCAGACCATAAACGCCGTCGCCGGAAACCGTGCAGATGATTTCTTTGTATCCGCCTGCCGTTCCCGGAGTCTGGGAAGTAACCTCCAGCTTCCAGCCCTTACGCTCTATGTACTTGGAATACATACGGAAAAGATCTCCGGCAAAGATGGCTGCCTCATCGCCGCCGGTGCCCCCGCGGATTTCCATTATGGCATTCTTTCCGTCTTCAGGGTCGGCCGGTATCAGAAGAAGCCTTATTTCTTCCTCCATCTTTGGAAGAGCCTCCTCCAAAGATGCCATCTCCTCGCGGGCCATCTCCCTGAGTTCCTCATCTTTTTCATTAACCATCAAGTCCTTGGCGGAGTCGTAGTCGTCCAGCATCTTCTTGTGGGTCGGCACAT
>CALBPX010000024.1 GCA_937899055.1 uncultured Bacteroidales bacterium | reverse complement strand
CTTTTATTTTGTCAAAAAAATAATAAAACAATTATTGTATGGATAATATTTTGATGTGCGGAAATGAGTACTTATCTTTGTCAAAGACAATAATGAGTATGATGAAAACAACTAATTTCACAGAACTTAGAAATAATCTTAAAAAGTATCTGGATTCCGTTGTAGAAAGCAACACCCCACTAATTGTTACAAGGCCTAAATCCAAAAGTGTCGTTGTCATTAGCCTCGATGATTATAACGCTTTGGTTGAAACAGAATACATCCTTAGCAATAAAAAAGTTATGGAAGACCTTCAGAAAGCGGAGGAAGATATAAGGGAAGGACAGATTTTATCCCAAAAAGAAGGAGAAAGTATTGATCAATTCCTTAAGAGGCTGGAATGTACCGAATAGTTATTACAAAAAAGGCTCAGGAGCAGTACAAGTACTGGAAATCAACAGGAAATACCGCGATCATATCAAAGATAATAAGACTTCTTGCAGACATCGCAGAGCATCCTTATTCCGGCATAGGTAAACCTGAAGCCTTGAGATACTCCTTGTCAGGCAAGTGGTCCAGGCGTATTACACGCATTCATAGAATCATATACAGCGTGAATGAAAACGAAGTTACCATCCACATCCTGTCTATGTACACCCACTACTCAGCTAAATAGAATAGCTTTTTATGTTCTCAGCGATTTTGGCAACCAGGAGGGTGCGGGCTTCACGGCTGGTCCAGCCTATGTGGGGCAGCAGGATTGCCCTGGTCTTGTCTTCTATCTTGAAGAAAGGAGAATCTTCCGGTATCGGCTCCTTTGAGAATACATCTATTCCGATTCCTTCTATCATATTATCATTGAGGGCTTTGACAAGGTCTTCCTCGTTGATGATTCCGCCTCTTCCTATGTTGATGACCTTTGCTGTGTTCTTGCAGAGAGCAAGTTTGTCATAGGTAACCAGATTCTTGGTCCTATCGTTCAAAGGTGCGTGAACGGAGATGAAATCAGAGGTTTTTAGCAGGTCTTCAAGACTCAGGCTCCGGTACTTGTCGGAATGAGGCTTGCCGCTGGTGGCGTAATAGACAACCTCCAATCCGAAACCTTCTGCCAGTTCAGCTACCCGGCTGCCAATGGTTCCAAGGCCTATGATTCCAAGTCTCTGGCCGGAAAGTTCTCCCCACTTTCGGGTAACATCGGAAACAAGGTTGCCCCTTGTGTATTCTCCAGACTTGACCTTGCTGTCGTAATATGCCGTATGGCAGGAAAGCCCCAGAAGCATAGCCATGGTAACCTGAGCCACACTCTGTGTAGAGTAGCCGGCCACATTCTTTACCGGAATGCCCTTTGAGGCGGCGTATTCCATATCAACATTGTTTGTTCCGGTAGCGGCAATACAAATCAGCTTGAGGTTCCTTCCCCAGTCAATCTGCTGCTTCCTTATTTGTACCTTATTGATTATCAATATATCGCAATCCACTATCCTTTCTTCCACCTGCTCAGGGGAAGTGAACGGATATGTTACGAGTTCGCCCAAAGAGGCTATAGGCTCCAGAGAAACATCTTCCCCTATGGAAGCCGCATCTAAAAACACTATCTTCATATCGCTCTTCATATCGCTGAGTATTTTACCATGCAAGGGCAGAAGCTCCCAGAATTGCCGCATCCGATTCGTTGAGGGCACTTACCAGTACCTTGACCTTGCCTTTCCACAGGAATACCACGTTTTCGTTCATGGAATCTACAAGCTGCTCCAGGAAATAGTCTTTGGCGTGAGTCAGGCCGCCGAACAGGATAATGGCTTCAGGTGCAGAAAACGGAATAAAATCGGCAAACTTCTCTCCCATGATCCTTCCGGTATCGGCAAATATCTTGATTGCCAGCTTGTCGCCTTTTTCGGCAGCGTCAAACACATCTTTGGAGGTTATGTCCCTTTTGCCCCTAAGAAGGCTCTTTGCCCTTGATTTTGAGAGCATTTCCACTGCTGTGCGGGCAACTCCCGTAGCTGAGCAATAGCACTCCAGACAGCCCTTCTGACCGCAGCCGCAGTCTCGGCCTCCTTTGACGGCACAGGTATGGCCCAGTTCTCCGGCAAATCCATCATGTCCGTAAACCAGTTTGCCGTCTATGACAATTCCGCTGCCCACTCCGGTTCCAAGAGTTATTTCTATGAAGTTTTTCATACCCTTTGCAGCCCCGTACTTCATCTCGCCTATGGCCGCTGCGTTGGCATCGTTTGTAATGGTAACCTTCAGCCCTCCAAGCTTTTTAGAAAGGTCATTTGCAAAATGTACCGTCTTGCCCTTAGCCCACATAAGGTTGGTAGCCTCTACGATGTCTCCGGTGTAATAGTTGCCGTCAGGAGCCCCCACTCCAACTCCGTTGAGATTCTCCAGACCTATGTCTGCTGTCATCTCGCGGATACTGTCCGAAAGCAGGGTTATGAACTTGTCGGCATCCTTGTACTTTGTGCTTATCACCTTGCGGGCAAGGATAGTCCCCTTCCGGTCCACGATTCCTATTTTTGCCGTCTGGCCGCCGATGTCCACACCGGCCACATACATTTTCTTCATAGTGTAATCTTTTAAATATCAATACTTTTCTTTTTCATCGCGATAAAAAACTAAATCAGCGGAGACAGAAGACGGAAGAAACTCTCCTTCACTTTGTTGGCAAGGCTCCTGTGCCTCCACTCCTCCAGATTAACCCTCGTGCAGCAGACAAGGTCCTGATTGAAACGCCGTTCTATGTTTGCCGCACAGCCGCCGTCGTAAATTACTGCCATCACTTCAAAGTTGTGCTCAAAACTCCTTTCGTCCATATTTGCTGAACCTATGATGGCAAGCTTGCCGTCCACGCTGATTACCTTGGAATGATTGAAACCGCCTTTGAAAAGATAAACCTTTACCCCGGCTTCCAGAAGTTCAGTTATATATGAATGGGTTCCGTAATGTGCCATCAGACTGTCTGCAACTTCCGGAATCATGAGCCTTACATCTATGTTTCCCAAGGCCGCAACCTTTATGGCATTCAGGATGGTGGCATTGGGAGAAAAATACGGCGATACTATGCTGATACGGTTCTGGGCCGATGTTATTGCCGTAAAATAGCACTGCATGATTCCTGCCCAGTCGCTGTCGGGGCCGGAGGATATAATCTGGGTGTAGAAATGCATATTGCCGCCAGGGAACTGTTTGCGGCCTATGTTGATTGTGGGGTAATATTTCTTGTTGTAGCTCAGACGGTGATTCAGTACAAAGTAACGGTCCAGCAGAAAACTGGTCTGAAGAGAAAAAACGCTTTCGCCAGAAATCTTTATCTGGGTATCGCGCCAGGGGCCGGAAGATGTGCCATAGTAGTAACGGTCCGCTATGTTTACTCCGCCCAGAAAACCCTTATCTCCATCTACTACAAGTATCTTCCTATGGTTTCGGTAGTTGATTTTAGACATTGGCATCCAAAAACTTACCGGAGAAAAAACAAGGACTTCCATTCCGGATTTCCGCATCTGGGAAATCAGGCTCTTGGAAATTTTGCCGCTTCCTACATCGTCGAACATCAGCCTTACCTCAACCCCGCTTTTGGCCTTGTCCATAAGCAGCGATATGAACTTGTTTCCTATGCGGTCGTTTTCCAGGATATATGTCTGAAGATGAACATGGTGGGTTGCCCCTTCAATGGCCTGATACATTGCGTCCAGTGCATTCTTGCCGCTGTAGAAGAACTCTATGTCGCGGTTAAAGTCCACAAGGGAATAGCTGTTTCTCAGGTTCTGGTGAATGAGTTTGCGGAAGGGCTTCATATCCAATGGAAGGAACTCAGCAGAGGATAACAGGGCTTCATTTTCGTCGGCCGACAGTTCCTGCCTGATTTTGAGGTCACCGAGCCCCTTGCGGGAGAACATCTTACGCTTGCGGAAGTTCTGACCGAATGTCATATACAGGATTACACCCAAATACGGAAGCAATATCATCACCGCCGTCCACGACAGGGTTTTGACAGGATCCTGACGGCGCAATATCATGGCCACGGAAGCATATATGGCTATGCACATGTTCATAGCATAGAGCACCGCAGAAAGAATCGGCCAGAAGGTATGCCAAGAAAAAAGTATCATTTTTCCATTGGTTTGAAAGCTTTGTACAGGACAGAAATGCCAAAGGTCTGACTCTTGAATTCTGCCTGCCGGAACCCCGCCTGTGAGAGTTCATTGCAAAACTTTTCAAATTTAGGAAAATTTTCTACAGACTTTATGAAGTATTTATACTCGGCCTTATCTTTTCCTTTGGTAAGGGCGGAGGCCATTCCTGGAATCATATACCTGAAATAGGGCTTGTAAGCTGCTCTGACGAACCTGTTCCTCGGTTGGCCGAACTCCAGAATCAGCAGAACTCCTCCTGGGGAAAGAACTCTGAGTATCTGGCTCAGCGATGTAGGCCGGTCGTTGAAATTCCTTATGCCATAGCCGATTGTAACAATATCCACTGAAGCGTCACCGAAAGGCAGGTCAGCCCCGTCTCCTTTCTCAAGTACCGGTTTGGGATACTTTGAATTCTTACCCTGCCAGAGCCTGTCTATTTTCCGCCGCCCCACTTCCAACATTCCTTCAGAAATATCGACACCCGTTACATTCAAGCCGCGCTTTGCAAGCTCTATGCTCAAATCGCCAGTACCGCAGGCCAAATCAAGAACTTTGATGTCGGATACCTGCCTACCGGACAGAGATGCCACCCGGCTGGCCTGAAGGAAAGCGGCTTTAGCACACTGTCTGCGCCATTTTTTGTCTATATTCAATGAGAACAGGTGGTTGAACCTGTCGTACTTATCTGATATCTTGTTAAAAATAGGTGCTGTATCCATATACGGCACTAAGATACAAAATCAACAAACACCGTCAAAAACCTATGTATTTTGATTGTTATTTAGAAAAAAATTGTATTTTTGCAGTCCCTGAAAGCCCAGGTGGTGGAATGGTAGACACGCTAGTTTCAGGGACTAGTGCCAGCAATGGTGTGCAAGTTCGACTCTTGTCCTGGGCACAAAAAAGAGAGATGAGCAATCATCTCTTTTTTTTTCGTACCCTACTCACCTCCTGCACCTTTCCTTTTTCGTACATTTGCCGTATGAGAAAGTATTTTCTGGAAAGCTGCTGCACAAGCCTTGAAGAAGTCAGAAGGGCCTGCCTCATGGGAGCAAGCCGCATAGAACTCTGCGAAAAGATAGACCTTGGCGGAGTTACCCCGTCCATTTCACTTACGGAAAAAGTTCTGGAGGTCAGCACTGTTCCGGTAAATGTAATGATAAGGCCAAGAGGCGGGAACTTTGTTTACACCAGGGAAGAACTGGAAGAAATGGCTGCTCAGATAAAGGCCTTCAAAAGCCTCATATCCAACGGAAAGTTTGTAAACGGCTTTGTCTTTGGGGCACTTACCCCAGACCGTCAGGTAGATACATCGGCCACCAGGTTCCTTGTAAATGTTTCAAAAGAAAATGCAACTCCACAAATCACCTTTCACCGTGCTTTTGACGATGTAGCGGATCCCCAAAAAGCTCTGGAGGATATAATTGCTCTCGGATGCACCCACCTGCTCACATCGGGCAACCGTGAGGATGCTTTCAAGGGCCGCTTCAACATTGCAAAGCTTGTAGCTCAGGCAGCCGGCAGAATAACCATAATAGCCGGCAAAGGCATCAGAAAGAGCAACATGGAACTCATCGCTGAGGATTCAAAAGCTCCCCAGCTGCACGGCACCAACCTGTTCTGACGGCATCTTGACATCCTCGCCAACCAGGATGGTCATTACCTTTGCATCTGACGGGCAATACAGCCGCGGCAAAGCAGGGCCAACGTCAAATTGCAGATAAGACTTTTGTGAGTTCCTGAGCAAGGGAAGTGTTGTAACCCTCAGAATAATAGACAATACGGCCGAAGCTGTCGCAGAGGGCTACTACCGGAAGAGTTTTGCCGCCCCGTTTGCATCCTTGAGAAAGCATCTTTCTAACTGAATCTTCAATGTCTGTTCCGGCTATGAGGTTCTTTATGTCCTCTGGCTTTGCCTGCCCCAGTGAAACAACCTTTAACTGTTTGTCATTAAGTTTCTCAGCGATGGAAGTCAGTTGCCTGACAGCGTGAGTCGTAGGCTCATCCTTGTAGCCCAGGCAGCAAATCAGGAAATATCCCCTTCCGGTCTGGCTCAAAATTGAAACTTCTTTGCCGTCTTTCAGAAATTCAGCCTCCGGATCCATATTTCCTATAACGGAAATGTTTTGGTCTGATGTCCTGAATATGAACGGAACAGAAACGGTGAGGCCTTCTTCAATGGGGAAGAACTCTACATGGGCCAGAACGCTTCCGTCTGCCATACGGTTGCCTGTAGTGAGCATGTAGTAGCCGCAGTCCAGAGAATAAGGCTCACTGAACATCTTGCTGAAAGGAATGTCGGCATTTTCATCCAGGGCCAGCTGGAGTGCCTTGCTTCCATCTACTTTAGAGATTGAGAAGTGCCTGTAATACAGGGCATCTGAAGCATTGGTCCTATGGCTCAAGTCATTGGAGTCTTCCTTAAATTCCGCTTGAAGGAAACCCTGCGGGGCCGGCTTTCCGGTATGCAGGTCTATCCAGTTTCCGTCCTGAAGGTACTGGGCCTTGCCGGTAGCTTCGTCTATCCTTGCCTCAAACCCTTTTGTACGGCAGAGGGCAACAAAGAATATGTCTTTGGAAAGAGGATCCGCAACTTTGGAGTTCCATACGGCCACAGGAGGAATCCTGAGCCTCTGAGGGTTGCCTATGGAATCCGTAGATATGTTGGCCTGAACCCATGATGCCACTTCGTTTGCACCGGAAAACTCCAAGCCCTCCCCTATGGCTGAGAAATAAGGATAGAGAAATTCAAGTTCCACCCTCGGACAGTGGCGGAATTTGTTAAACGGATATCCGGTGTGGTTGAACGCATCCTTCAGAACATCAAAAGTAACATCATTCTGATCCTTAACGGAAAGCGAAGAAATGATGTCTTCTGCAAGTCCGGCCGTAATGTCATGGCCGTACATGCTTGAGTCTGTTGCCGCCAAATCCTCTGCATAAGCCCTGAAGGCATCGAGCACTGCCGCATTGCCTTTAGGCCGCTCCTCGCGCATCTGGTTTTCTTTTTCAAACCTTGCCTTGTTCTCAGCAATTTCTTCTTCTGTAGCAGAGGAAGGAATTGGGTTCTCGGAAGGAGGAACTATATCAAAATCAAAGGAATACCGCTGGCCGGCCACCTTATCCAGCACAATTTCCGTGGTGTCCGAAGAAGCTTTGCCTATGCCAAAACGGCCGTCCTTGGAAGCCATTACAAGCATATCGCCTTTTCCGGTAGTAAGAGATGTGGTTCCTTTTATATCGGTCAGGTAAGTTGCCACCGTGTAGAACTCGGCATAGTTGTAGATTTTGAAAGAAACATCGGCGCCTTCAACCGGCTTTCCGGCTTCGTCTATCACCGCTATAACTCGTTTTGCTACAGGAACATAGTTGGAGGTAACATTGATTTCTGTGTAAGCCTGAGTCTTCTGTATCACTTCCTCCGGACCGTCATAGTCTTTGCCGAACACCTTGGTATGCAGCAGCATGGCCCTTGAGACAGGAGCATTGAACCAGGCCATGTCAAGTTTAGGTTCAGGTTCGCAGGCCCCTATGAAATGCCATCTGCCATCGTCAGATATGGCTTCCACCCAGGCATGGTTATCATCGGTATGAGCCCATCGCGGAGTATAAACCTGACGGGCCGGAATGCCCACGGCCCTGAGGGCTGCAACAGTGAGCACAGACTCCTCGCCACACCTTCCAAAACCTTTGCGCATTGTGGCCACAGGAGATGATGTTCTTGCGTCAGAAGGCTGGTAGGTAGCAACTTCGTGACACCAGTGGTTGACTTCCAGTATGGCCTGTTCCATAGTCATTCCCTTTACCCTGCGGCAAAGAGTATCTGCATAAAGGGTGCGGAAATCGTCCAGGGTCTCGTTGTTAACTCTCAACGGAAGAACAAAATACAGGAAGTCTCTTTCAGATATGTTCCAGTGCATTTCATTTCTGGTCTGAAGGGTCTTTTCAACATTCTTCTGCCAGAAATCCTCCGGATATGTAATCCGGTCCGCAACAGACATGTTGTCCATCAGAAAATCACGGTAATAACCTGCGTTCTTTGAACAGGATATCAACGCCGCCGTCAAACTTGTCAACAGGGCAATTACAGATGCCAAACCTATCTTTCTCATAGGTACAAAATTAAGGAAAAAAACAAAGAGGACCGGTGCCTCTGGTCTGAAAGGTCTATCGGTAAATCTTGAATGCAAGGGGCTCCTGTTTCAGCCCCTTGGGCAGACGGACTTTGGCAATACCGTCTTTTACAGTTACTTTGAGCGTTTTACCCGTATTCAGAAGAATTACTTTGCCGTTTGAAGGAAGATGCGCTTTCCAAGAAAGTTCTGAGGGTATGGTTTCTCCGTCCTGCGGGGCATAGATTGCATAGACTGCCGTGGCGTCCTTGGATTTTGTAAACCAGAACTTTCCATCATGATAAACATCAGTTGTCCTGGTAGAATAGATGGCCTCTCCGCATCTTGAGAGCCATTCCCCTATCTGATCCAGTATCTCTATGGCCTTGTCCTCTATCAGGCCTTCCGGAGTTGGACCTACGCCCAGTACCAGGCAACCTCCTTTTGCGGTAATTTCTGCCAATATACCTATTACCTTGCGGCTGGACTTGAAGCCAGCATCGGGAATCCATCCCCAGCTGTCTGTCAGTGTGATGCAGCTTTCCCAAGGATGGTTTATCTGAGCCTCAGGTATGGACTGTTCCGGAGTCTGGTAGTTTTCGTTGGGGCCTTTGATTGTGCGGTCCACGCAGATAAGGCCGGGGCTTACTTTTCTGGCCTGAGGCAATATATCGTTGATTCCTACGGCGTCGCCGGTAATCCAGCCGCCGTCAAGCCAGAGGATATCCAGCTTTCCGTATCTTCCTCCGGTAAGTTCTTTAAGCTGATTTTCTGTGTATTGCACATAGCTCTGCCACCAGTCTGGTTTCTTCTTGACATCATAGTTGGGATGGCGGTTGGGAGTTGCATAATATGGGTTCCAGAAGCCTGTATGATGCCAGTCTGGCTTGGAAAAATATGCCCCTACCATAAAGCCCTTTGTACGGAACGCTTCAAAGACATATTTTGCAACATCCTTCTTCGGATTGCCGGCAAAGGGGCCGTGCGCAATTCCAAAATCGGAATATTCAGAATCAAACATGCAGAAGCCGTCGTGGTGCTTGGTTGTGAATATCATGTACTTCATTCCTGCGCGTGCAAAGACATCGGCCCACTGTTCAGGGTTGAATTTCACCGGGTTGAACTCATTGCTGAGCCCCCAGTACCACCTTTTGTAGTCTTCGTAACTGCTTCCTTCCGGACGCCTTATCCAATCCTCGTTGCAAATGCTCCAGCTTTCTATGATTCCTGGTACGGAGTATATGCCCCAATGCATCAGAACGCCGAATTTAAGGTCCTGCCAGAGGTCAAGCTTTTCCAGCACAGCCTTGTCCTTGGGCCATTGGTAACCGTCAGCCTGTTCCTGAACATCTCCCCTGGGCTGAGCAAAAGATGCTGTCGCTGAGGATAATAAGCCTATGAAAGAGAATGAGGCAACTGATAGGAGGAAAATTAACCTGCGCATAGCCGGATTACAGTATTTCTACTTTTACTTCGCGGGCAAGTTCCAGAATCTTCTCTACCGCAGAAACATAATCTCTCTGCCTTACATGAATCTCAAAAGTTGCGGTATTGTTGTCAACTTTGAGAGAATGTATGTCTGCGTTCATTTTTTCCACTGCCTTAATTGCCTTAGAAAGCTTTTCGGTATCAGGCGAATAAAGCGCAACCACAACTGCCTTTTCGCCAAAGCGGCGGGTAATGAAATGCATCATCTCAAGACAGATTACTGCCATAAGGGTTGCGGCAACTGCCACTGGGTACATTTCCGAACCGCAGGTAAGACCTATGGCTGCAGCAACCCAGAGACCGGCCGCGGTTGTTACACCGCGGACTACGTTCTTCTGGAAAATTATTACTCCGGCACCAATGAAACCAATTCCGGAAACTACCTGAGCTGCAACACGTGCCTCATCAAAATAACCTTTAAAGGCATATTGGGAAACTATCATGAAAAGGGCTGCGCCGAGTGCCACCAGAAAGTGGGTTCTGATACCTGCCTCCTTGGCCCGCATTTCCCTTTCAAAACCGATGACTGCACCCAAGAGTCCGGCAATGAAAATTCTAAGTATATAATTCCATTCGATTGTCATAGTACCGTAGTTTTTAGTTAGTTAATTAAAATAATCCCGGGGTGTAGCCGAACCAGTGAAGTACGGTCTGACCCCAAAGCAATATGATCAGCCAGCTGATGAACATCATGGTAATACCGAACCTGAAGGTGTCGCTCCAACTGTATTGGTTTGTAGTATAGAGCAGGGCCGCAGGCTTGCTGTTGAAAGGCAATACATATACATGGCCAACCAAAAGGGCAATCGGGAATGCCAGACTCATGATCGGGTAACCGAAGCTCTGGCACACTCCTATTGCAATAGGAATGAAAATCAGAGTCTGCATGGTCTTGCTCTGGAATATGAGTGCACTTAGCAGCATGGTACTTGTAAGTATCATATACAGAGCCCAATATGGAGTATTCTGGGTTATTCCCAACGAAGCAAATGCAGCATTTACGGCTGTACCGGGCAGGCCTGTAGCGTCCAGTCCGGCTCCGAGGGTATAAGCACCTGCGGAGAACAGAAGAAGATGCCACGGTATATCTACCTCGTTCCATTTTACAACGCCGATTTTAGGCATCAGGGCCACAACTGCGCCAAGGAAAGCAACGGCTGTCTGATTTATGCCGTGCTGCTTGTCGGTAGCCCAGAGAATCAGGACGCACAGGAAAATAGCAATGGCCCTGAACTCTTCGCCCTTCATCTTGCCCATACCTTTAAGCTCCTCACGCAGCCTTTCCATACCTCCTTCTATCTGAGGCTTGCGCTCGTCCTTCTTCATAGGGAATATGATTCTGGTTCCTACAAACCAGCCTATGAAAATAAGGAGGACGTTCATAGGAAAAGCAGCTGTGAACCAGTCCTGATAGCTGAACGACCCTATGCCCATTGCACCGGCAATGAGGGAGCCGGCAAGCAGTGTGGCACCGCTTCCAGTAAGGAAGGCATTGGCGCCCAGGTTAATCTGCAACAGGTTCTGGAGCATGAGGTTACGACCAAAGTTATTGCGGTTTTCTCCTCCGGTTGCGCCGTAGATAGCACAGATCACCATCATGATAGGGAGCAAAATTGCAGCCTTTGCCGTTGTTGCCGAAATAAAGGCAGACAGCACAAGGTTTATGATGATGAAACTGAAAATAACACCGGATGCGCTCTTGCCGAACTTCAGTACAAACCACAGGGCAAAACGCTTGGCCACCTTGGTTTTAACCAGCATTGAGGCCAGAACAAACGAAAGGATGTTCAGCCACATCACCGGATGTCCGAGCTGGGCGTATGCAACCTTGTCTGTAGTTATGTTGGTAAGAACTATGGACAGGATGACTATCAGCGATGTAAGATAATTGGGTATGGCCTCAGTTATCCAGAGAACTATGGCAGCCACAAAAATTGCGAGCATGGCATAGTTGGCCCTTATGAAATCTCCCAGTCCAAGTTCTCCGAAACGCTTTGCAGCAGCTCCGGTAAGCGATCCGGTATCCAGATTATCAAGGAAAGGAATCCTTACAAAATAATAGAGAAGAATGAACACCAAGATAGCGAGAGGGCCGCCGAAGCGCTGCATCTTCCGCTCAAAGCCGGATTTCTGCATCTTCGGCAGCTTCTCGATCTTGTAGTTGTTCATATCAAGAACATCCATTACTTCCAGTTCTTGTAAGGGTTCTTCATCAACATTGAATTGTAATACTTGACATCACCGGTAACTTCCTCTCCGAGCCATGCCGGTTTGTCAAAGGCCTCGCTTTCGCTGCCGAGTTCTACCTCAGCAACGGTCAGGCCCTCATTGTCGCCGTAGAATTCATCTACTTCAAAAGTATGCTCACCGGCCTTTACAAGATAGCGGGTCTTGTCTATTACGCCTGGTTCACATATCTTCAGAAGATCCTGAACCTCAGCAACAGGAATTTCCTTCTCCCACTCAAAACGGCTTGCTCCGCTGTCGGAACCTATGCCCTTGATGGTGATGAATCCCTTGTCGCCCTTTACCCTTACACGTACTGTTCTCTCAGGAACACTGCTGAGATAGCCCTGAGTGATGCGGGTGGCCTTGAAGGCAGCTTCCTTGAAATCGCCTTTGACCAAGAATTTGCGTTCAATTTCCTGTGCCATGATTATTCGTTTGCTAAAGGTTTGTCACTCATTCCAATAACTCTCTTGATGGCCTGCAGGTAGTTGATATTCTCAACTCCCTCAAGTCCTACATCCTTAAGAGTCTTCTTGATGTCCTCAATCTCAGTTGATTCAGAGTTGATTGTAACCACCTTGGCGCCGTTGATAAGTACATTGCCCACTTCGCAGATGGTATCGTTGACCATATAGCCGAAACGCTGCTTGTGAACTCTTACTGCGGCAAGGTCAGGGTTGGCCTTAACCATTTCTATGAACTCCTCATAGGTGTAGGTGT
This sequence comes from uncultured Bacteroidales bacterium, assembly GCA_937899055.1. Lineage (GTDB taxonomy): Bacteria > Bacteroidota > Bacteroidia > Bacteroidales > UBA932 > Egerieousia. Next base: position 25,544 of record CALBPX010000024.1, on the reverse strand, counting down.
CCTTTGTAAGGGCAGGCATCTCCACCATGAAAGCCGGAAATACTTCCTTCTCAAGAACCTCGCGGCTGATGGGGAATTCGCCTTTCATCAGAGGATTCCACTGCTCCAGTCCGTCCACGGTCTGAACATAAGTCTTTATGTCCATCTTGCCGTTGCGGATCTTGGTGTTGTTTATGTCGTTCTTGGCTGAAATGATGTAAATTTCATCGCTCTGCCTCTCCCATACCTTCTCAGGAACCGGAACTGAGAGACGTGCCATCCTTTTATGAGCTTCGCAGAAGCACTGACCGAAGCTACGGAATTCAAAACGGGGCTTGCTTTGTTCGCCTATTTTAAGTTCTGCCATAATTTATTGTGTGTTAATTGGTTAATAAAGATTAAGAAAGACCGGTTACAGGGTCAGAATTATCGGTAGAGTTCTTAGCACCTGGAGTAGCAGGTGTAAAGCACCATATTCCGGTTCCGTCCGGAACGCGGCTGTAAGAAGCCGGAGCAGTCTTTGAAACGGTTACCAGATTGAAATCGTCAACGTTGTTGCCTACAGGGTCAGTCAGCTGAACCCTTACAGCCTTCTTGGCAGAAAGTCCGGAAGTAAATACCAGAGCGGCATCATAACCTTCCTGTGGGCCGCCTGAAACAACTACGTCCTCGCTGTAGAGGAGAAGCACAGCACCTGCTGCAAGTTCGCGGTCCGGACCGGTCCATACGTCCTTGGTATCCTTGAGAACCTTGATTCCCTTTATATTGATTGCTGCAGAACCGGTGTTGATAATCTCTATGAACTTGTCGTTTCCGTTGAGCTCGTTGAGTCTCAGAGGAGTAAAGTCAATAGGAATAACTCCTACGGTATATTTGCCAACTGCAGAAGTTGTGGTTCCGCCGCTGGTTGAAGCCTCTATATAATAAATAACCTCGGTGCCCATTGGCTGAGCTGGAATAATGCCGGTGTATGTCTTGCCGGATGCTGTCATCTTAACCTTCTGAGCAGCGGAATTTCCTGCCTTGTAAATAAGAAGGCATTCCTGAATGTCTATGAAGGCACTGACTGTAGCCGTAACGGTAACATCTTCAGTTTCGTCGTATGCAATCGTGTTGGCAATGTCAGCTATTGTAGGGTAAGGATATAACTTATCCTGAACACAGGATGTGAATGCAAAAAGCATTGCAAATGCTGCAAATAATATCTTTTTCATAATCTGATTCAATTTTAGAAGTCAATCTCAAAACGGATACCGAGCATGTGATAATCCACACCGGCCTTTCTCTTACCTTCAACAACCTTGGTGTAGTCCTTTGTAGGGTTTCCGAGGGCATCGTGGCCTACAAACAGCTTGTTCTTGCCGTTTGCGTAACGGTCGTTGTTGTTGAACTGATAGTTGAGCATAATCTTAACATTGTTGTTTACCAACCAGTTAAGACCAAAGGTATAGGCCTCGGCAGCACCACCGTAAACATTGGCGTCGTTGAGGTCGCAGAACTCATAGCGTGCGCAGAGTTCAATATCACCCCACTTCTGTCCGCGGTTAACCTTGGTGTATTTACCGCCGTTGGAATCATATCGCTGAGTACCTCCAAAAAGAAGGTAGCCTGCCTGAACATACCAACCGCCAAAATTCTTGGTCTTAGGATCTACGGCAGTCTTCTTGAAATGAACATTGTCGCCTATGTAGGCACCTTCGTAGCGGAGGCCCTGATAGTGACCTGCAAGCTCAATGGTCCACAGGAAGTTGTGGTCATAGCCCGGAAGATTGTCGGTATCTATGTACTTCTTGCGGTTGATGCTTGTGGAGTTACGGGCGCTGGCCCTGTACATTCCGTATTCCTTGGGGTCAACGCTGGTCTTAGCCCTTCTGTAAGAACCTGCAAAACCTATATGGAGGCTTGCATCCTGCATCTTGTACAGAGGACGGAAGACAACCTTACCTGTCAGAGACACACCTGTGTTGCGGCCATAGTCCTTGTTGTTGTCCTTTACATAGCCTTCTTCCTCAGCGCCTTTTACTTCCTGAGTAAAAGCACCGGCAGAAGCCCACAGCCAATCCTTTGCATACTTGGCGTTGATACCGAGATGACGGCTGGGAGCCAATGCTGAAGTTACCATAGGCCTCTCCATAAACTGCAGATAACGCGAAGTTGTGTTCCTCTGGATAGAGAAATTCTCCTTGAAGTTACCTACCTGGAGATCCAGATTCGGAATTCCTGTGTAACGCACGATAGCGTCTTTGAGTTCAATCAGACCGTCAGCAAGGTCCATGTCAAACTCACCATACCAACTTTCGTTGATCTGGCCCTTTACCGCAAAACGGGCACGGCGGATGCTGGTTCCGTTACCGATATTGTCGTAATCTTTGTCCTGGCCAAAGAAAACGGCTCCATCTACCTGAGCGCGGGTATCAAACCACAGTTTATAGCCTGTCTTCTGATTCTCAAGTACCAGAATGCCGTCCTGAGCCTCAACATCGAGCCTTTCGGACTGTACAGCCACTCCGTACTGGTTGCGCTTCACTGTTTCCTGGGCGAAAGCTGCCGAAATACCTAACAGCATAACCGCCGCAAATAATAAAGTTTTTCGCATAGTAAATAAATTGGTTTGTAAAAATGAAAATTAAATTGATTTAATGAATTTTATAAGGTTGTCGCTGCGCCTCAGGCCAAGCTTTGACCTCAGGCGGTAGCGGTTTATCTCTACACTCTTGGGAGTAATGTTCATCAGCGATGCAATATACTTGCTGGAAAAGCCTTGGCGGAGAAGTGTGGCCAGTTTCTTCTCGTTCTCGGTAAGATGCGGGAAAGAATCCGTCAGCCTCTGGTTGAAGTCTTTGTGCAGTTCCTCGCTGCGGGCATAGAAGTCATTGACCTCACGGGTGAAGTACATCCTCTCCCTCAGCGATTGCAGCAACTGATCCGTCTTGGAGTCCTTCTCTTCACCGTCCTTGGCACCCCTGACCATTTTCAGCTGCTCATAGACTTCCTCCATATAGTTTTTCTGGTCGCTGATGCCTACAGCAAAATCTACCAGTTCCTTGCGCTTGGTCTCAAGCTTGTCAAGAAGATCTTTTTCTGTCATCTCCGCCCTGACCTCCAAAGCTGAAAGAGACTTTCTGGTAGAATAGACCTGCTGCTCGTGGGCTCTGGCAATCTGCTGATCCACCAGAACGCGGCTCTGGTGTATGATAAAGAATGCAATTCCTGCCACAAGCAGGATCATTCCAAGAACAATCAGGGTTCCGGTCAATTCCCCGTCCATAATTCTCCCAAGGCAATAAGCCACGAGAAATGCCATAAGAGGAGAAATGTACATTGCCACTGCTCCCTTAACAATCTGAGGACCGTCGATAAGGGTCCGGCGGCCGCAAATGCTGATTCCTGCAAGAGCCGCCATATAAAGTGTTCCTGCCGGAAGAGGGGTTGAAGCCAGACCAATCTTCCCGGGAAGCGGGCTGGTAAACAGCAAAAAGCAGAGAATCATTCCCGCCATAAGGCTGAAAATGGATTGAGGATTGGTATCCAGTTCATAATCAGCAATGTTCCACTTTGTAAAGACCTCCGGTTTCCTGACAATAGGCCATATCAGAACAGCACAAACGCAGGCCACTGCTGCTGCCCTATATCCATAACCAGACGGAAGGTATGTGAATATCAGAGAATTGTTCAATGAAAACAAAGGAAACAGTATGAAAGCCGCCACCGTAGATGCAGAAAGCATCCTGGCTTCCATAAGCGCCATATGGGTGTTTTGCCTTCTGTGCCATGCAGCAAACATCATATAGATGATTGCTGAAAACAACGCACAAAGAATAGGAGCGGCAGTCCAGGAAACAATGTATGGAAGCACTTCAGCGGCTGTTATTGCCTTTCCGCCGGCAAGGCCAAGGCCGGCAATGGAGGCCATGAAAGCAAAGGGCACGGCTGAAAAGCGGCTGAAACCTTTCACCGCCATTGCTGCAACAGCCGTAGCTATGCCCACAGGCAATACATTGACAATGCCATCAGATTTGAGAAAACCGCCAATCATCAGCTCAAAGTACTCAGGCCAGAAAACCGGAACACAGAGACCGCAAAGCAGAAGTACCGGCCCAAAAATCCTGACACCAATCCTCTCCCCGGCTCCCGAAGCAAGCACAGAACCGCTCACATAAGGCAGTTCCAGCATCATCAGAAAAGTGCCGGCAAACAAAACAGAGATTATTATGTACAGGATACAATCCATTTACAGCGCCCTTTTTATACTCATGACGGAAAGTTGCTCAGCCACTTTTACGGCAGCCTTTGAAAGATCCTCGATATGCAGCGCAAAATACCTCAGATGGAACTTTTCGCTGAGCTTGAGATTATCCATATCGTGGAAAACGGTTCTCTTTATGGATTGTGAGAGTTTCACCGCTTCCTTCTCGTAGAAATATACCTGAGAGGTGGTTTCCGCCACATTTTTAGGAGAAGTGAAGTATGCGTTGGTTCCAGGAATAGTGCTCTCAGCTGCCATAGCGGCCAGTTCGCTGAGTTTCACAAATTCCCTTTTGAGTTCTGATGGAATTTTCGGAGACTCAATTTCAAACTGGATAAGGTCCGTGCTGATTATAATGAAAATATGGTCAAACCTCTCCAAAAGCCTCATTATGTCCCCTCTTGAACGGATTAGATATCCCCTTGAGTAAAGGATATTCTCAATTTCCTTGATTCTGGACGATGCCTCAGCCTCCAAGGCGGCCATTTTGCCCAAGTTCTCGGCAAAGCTCTCCTCATCGCCATACAGATAATTCTTGACACCTTCCCTGAAAACTATTAGGGAGTGGTCAACAGTTTCCATCAGCCCACTGACATTCTTCTCCAATTTCTCCGATTTCCTGGAAAATAACTCTGCCAAACCCATACCTATATTATTTTAGATTTTATGATTCAAAGATACACAAATAGAACACACAAAATACAGTATGTAGAGTTTTAAACACCGCATAAATACATTACAACCCCAATTTGTAGGGATTTAAAATACCGATTGTAGAGTTTTCAGATAAAACCGGACGGCATACCTTATATACACTGTACTCCCTCAAAGACCGCTTTGCTCTGATGAACATTGCCTTTGAGGAGAAAATACCGCAAATAAGACTCAAGATGCAATCTTTACTCCTCAACAAACATCTGCTTTGCAAGCCTGTTAACCTCGTCGATGTCCAGAATTGGCAGGTCTATATCCTCTACGGCATCGAACTCCAGAAAGAAACCCATGTAGGATGGAACAGTGAGTATGGCACCCTCCCGGCCGACATTGTAATCTCCAAATTTAAGGGCATGAGAGATATGGTACTTTTCAGGGTGTTTCAGTACGGTCTTGACACTCTTTGCCTTGTTGGATGTTGATTTAACCTCGCAAGGGACGCACTCTCCCTTTTGGCGAATAAGAAAATCCAGTTCCAGACCTCCGTCTTTGTGATAATAATAGAGATTCTGTCCCTTCTTGTGCAGGAAATCGGCCATAATTCCTTCGAAAATTGCACCCTTGTAGCCGTAGAGGTTCCCTTGGAGTACATCGGCGCGCGTACCCGGATTAAGCATGGCCATAAGTAAGCCGATATCCGTAAGATAGACCTTGAATACGTCTTCCTTTGCATTACCGTCGAGTGGTAGTTCAGGAGTATCTGTGTTGTAGCAGCGATGGATAATGCCTGCATCTTCAAGCCACTGCAGGCTACCATCATACTGGGATGCACGAGCACCTTTCTTGATCGTGGAGTATTGGAATTTCTTGTTCTCTTTTGCCAGCTGCACAGGAATGGATTCAAAGCACTCACGAATATGTGGCTTATCCGCGTCATCGGCATATTTTACCATATCGTCCTCATATTCATCAATTATGGACTTGTAGACTTCGGCTACTTCACCCATGTGGTTGCTTTCAAGGAATTTATTAACGGCTGCAGGAAGTCCACCTACAACAATATAGCGGTTGAAGAGCTGTTTGAATGCATAATGGATACCTTCAGGGACAGGCGTTTCGCGCACAAAGCATTTACGAACGGCATCAATGGCTTCAGCCCGGATTCCGTTGGCCCAAAGGAATTCCTCGAAATCCAGCGGGCACATGGAGATTATGGTTTCATAACCAACAGGTACAGAATTCTTTCCAAGCTTTTTATTATTCTGTTTCTTTTTGCTGCCATAACCTTTCACACCCAGCAAGGAGCCGGTGGCAATGACATCAAAGCGTCCATCCAATTTGAATGACTTCAGAGATGTTTGAGCATCCGGGCAGTCCTGAATCTCATCCAGAATGATGCAGGTCTTTCTAGGGATGAACTGGGCCTGAGGCATCAAGGTGGAAAGGTTAAGGAGGATGGTGTCAACGTCCTTGTTTCCGAGAAAAGCAGTAATCTTATCGGCCTCCAGAGCAAAATTGACATACACTACGGACTGGTAGTGCTGTTTAGCAAATTGCTGAACAATGAAAGTTTTGCCGCACTGACGGACTCCCTTGATGACAAGAGGATTGTGACCAGGCTTATTCTTCCACTGCAGGAGGGTGTCTTCTATTTTTCTTTTAAGCATTAGCGTTCTAGTTCCTTGCTGCAAATTTACACTTTTTTGGGGGAATATTTCAAAGTTGCGACACTTTTTTGGGGGAATAATTCAAAGTTGCGACACTTTTTTGGGGAAATAATTTTTAGAAAGCATTGCGCAAAAATGAATGAAAAATGCCACTGACACATGTCAGTGGCATTTTTAAGTGACTCCGGCAGGGCTCAAACCTGCAACCTTCTGATCCGTAGTCAGATGCTCTATTCAATTGAGCTACGGAGCCGTTTCAGGCCTGCTTATTCAGCGTCAGCCTTCTTTTCTACTTTGGCAAAGCTCTTTTCCTTGATGCGAGCCTTCTTACCGGTCAGATCGCGGAGGTAGAAGATTCTTGCCCTTCTTACCTTACCTACCTTGTCAAGGGTTATCTTCTCGATGAAGGGAGAATTCAGAGGGAATATCCTCTCAACTCCAACACCGTTGGAAACTTTTCTTACTGTAAAGGTTTGGGTAGCACCGGCACCGCGCCTCTGAAGGCATACGCCCCTGAAGTTCTGCAACCTCTCTTTGTCACCCTCTTTGATTTTGTAGGTAACGGTTACGGTATCGCCTGCCTTGAACGCAGGGAATTCTTTTTTCTCACCGGCAAAAGCCTCTTGAGCTACTTTTATTAAATCCATTGTCTTAAAGTTTTATCGGCAACATTGCACCAAAAGCACCAACCGTCATTCTCAGTGTCTTACGGCCTCCTTGGCCTGTACAAGAGGTTGCCTTCGGTTTTGGGACTGCAAAAATACAACTTATTTGTAAACTTCCAAATATTTCTTGAAAAAATCGGACGGAAGATGCGCAGGGGCTGGATATTATCTTCCGGCCTTGTACATAGCCCCTCCTATGCAGTCGTAGGATGCTCCGGTTACGCTGCTCATGCAGTTGGGCTGATCTGCAATGTACAAAGCCCCCAGAAATGCAAATATCAGGGCCTCCTTGAACTTGACGGTAATGTCGTCCGGTACCACAAACTCTGCATGCGGAGCGTTAAACCTCATTCGCTCAAGCAGATACTTATTGTATGCGCCGCCTCCTGTTACCAGAACCTTTGCCTTTTCTGCCGTATTCTGCTTTATGCTCAGCGATATCTGAAAGGCCGCATGTTCTGTGTAGGTACAGAGCTTATCTGCCATGCTCAGCGATTCTCCTTCAGGTGTCCTGGCTGCCTCAATCAGGGGAAGGACTTCTTTCTCAACCCACTCACGCCCAAGAGACTTAGGACCTGCCTGCTTATAGAAAGGAAGGTTGTTAAGACTTTGAAGCAGAGGACGGTTGATGCTGCCGCCACGGGCAATTCCGCCATCCTTGTCGTATTCCAGCCCAATCTGTCTGGTGTAATGGTTAAGCACGTAGTTTACCGGAGAGATATCGTGAGCAAGCCTGCGGGCGTGCCAATCCGGCCCCGTGCAGCCGGCCTCCTCGTAAGAGATATTTGAAAAGCCTCCCAGGTTCAGGCAATAATCATAAGAGCCGAACAGGTGCCTGTCGCCGATGGGAACCAGCGGAGCCCCCTGACCGCCCAAAGCTACATCTGTAGTGCGGAAATCGCATACGGTATCTACTCCGCTAAGGGCTGCTATGCCGGCCCCGCTTCCTATCTGACCAGTGAAACTCAGATGCGGCTGGTGGAAAACCGTCTGCCCGTGTGAGGCAATTATGGCAACTTCCCTGCGGGAGTCTGAGCACATTCTGTCCATTGGCAGAAGATTATGCCCTTCCATAAAGGCATTCACCCTTTCTCCCAGATAAAGACCATAGTCGGAATGTAGCAACGCATATTCCTGAGCAGTCATGTCCTGAGCCCGTGCAAGCCGGCCCTTCAGCTCCTGAGGATATTGCTCATCCTCAGCGTTAAGGGTTTCGTAGCTCCATTTTCCGTTTCTGAAGAAAAAACGGGCATGGCAGATGTCCAGCCCATCCAGCGAAGTTCCGCTCATCAGGCCTATGACCCCTACTCCATTTTCAAAATCGTAAACTTTACGCATCTGTACAAAACATTTATTTTCAATGAAGCAATAATGCTTAAAGGCGCCTCCTGCGCTACCAGACGAAATTTCTGGTAACGGCAGTTTTGTTGCCCACGTTATCTTCAACCGTAAGCACAAGCTTATGTTTCTTGCCTTTTGAGATTCTGGCATCGGCCAAAGCAATCTCAAGTGTTGAAGTCTTGCCGTCCAAGGCGGCCACGACCCAGTGCCCGTCTATCTCCGCCCTGAATTCCTTGATTCCTGATATTCTGTCCTTTATGACTGCCTTTATTGAAGAGGCCTTCACAGTAGCTCCTTCTGCAACCTTGACACTCACTTCGGGCGGAGTTATATCTGCTGTGACACAGAATGTTCCAAAAGAAGACACAGTTGCAGTCATCTCTCTGGTAAGAGCATTATAGGTACCGCCGCAACTTGAAAGCGAACCGCTGCCAACCCTTGCAATCACAGCCTTGTCCAGATATGCTGCCGGAACATCGGCCCTCATGGTAAGAGTAATGTCTTTATTCAAAGGGATATTGCCGTCACCTACCCTCCACAGGCCCGACATCGCCCTGAGGTTCTTCTGGGCAATATATGAATCCTCAACCTTTTCGGTCTTTATGAAGGCATTGCGGAACAGGGCTCCGGCAGGAAGGGCAACGGTCAGACCATCATAGAAGAATTTGCTGTCGGAATCCCAGGCAGCAAAGTTTCCGTCTGGAGAAAAAGGAACGGCATCATTGTACATAGAATCATTACGCACAACTTTTATATCCTTGCGGCTGGTATTGCCGTAAACATCTGTAACTACTACGGTAATGGTATGTACAAGAGAATCGCTGATGGTTATTATTCCATCGTCTGCCACCTCGGTCCTGTCTATGAGAAGATTGGCCGGATCCATCTGGGTTTTCACAAAATACCGGCCCGTACTGCGTCTGAGCGGATGGTCCAGAAGCGATGCTATATACCGTCCGGTAGAAGTTGGGATATTGCCTTCTGTAAAGCAGAAGAAAGATTCGCCGTCCAGCAATGCCTCGTATTTGTAAACTGCAAGTTTTCCGGGAGTTCCGGCCATCACATCGTATGCGTCCATGGCCACGTAGAAACACTTTGAAACATTGACTGTATCACCGTCCATCTTCAGATTGAAGGTATAAAGAGTACCGTAAAAAGGAGCGCATCCCACAAGTCTCACATCGCGGATGATCGGACTCTCGGCATCCTTAAGATTGAAGATATTGGGTATCTGCAGATTTACCGGCACGTCATTCTCGTCCAGAACCTCAAAATGAAGGTGCGGTCCGCCGGAAGAGCCTGTGTTGCCAGAATACGCAATCAGATCGCCTCGTTTCACCGGAAGGCTGTCTGCGGGGAAATCTATGTACTGCCGCCAACTTTCTTCTACATACTGCTTTTCCAGAACCAGTTTTTTGTATTTGGGTGCAAATCCCAGAAGATGGCCGTAGATGGTCTTATATCCGCTGGGGTGGGTTACCATTATCATATTGCCATAGCCCCATGGACTGATTGTGATTCTGGATACATATCCGTCATCTGCGGCATAAATTTTACGCCCCTGGACCCCTGACGTGCGCATATCAAGGCCGCAGTGGAAATGGTTCCCCCTGAGTTCTCCGTAGGTTCCTGCAAAGCCGTTGTAGGTCTCAATTGGTACGGCAAACCGGCCAGTTACCTCCTTTTGCCTTTGATAATCAACACCTTTGTCGTGTTCCTTGTTCAGCAGCTGCGCATTGGCAGAAAGGCATAAAAACAACAGGGCCGCCAAGACGGTCACCTGTCTGATATTAGATTTTGCAAATCTCATGAGAGCAAAAATACAAAAAAGAAAGCCTCGTGCCGAAAAACACGAGGCCTTATCTTGCTCGGGGTATTTATTTGAACAGACCCTTCAGACGGTCAAAGAAGCTCTGCTTTTCCTCTCCCGAAGGAATCGGCTTGAAACTTTCACAACCTTTGAGTTTTTCTACCAGCTTCTTTTCCTCCGAAGTAAGCTTTGTAGGAATCCAGACCTGAACATAGATATGCAAATCTCCCCTTCCGTAGCCGTTTACGTCCGGAACTCCTTTGCCCTTTACCCTTAACACCTTACCGCTCTGAGTACCAGCAGGAATCTTGACTTTGATCTTGCCTCCGATGGCCGGAATCTCCACCTCGCAGCCGTCTATGGCATCCGGAACACTGATGAACAGCGGATAAATCAGGTCGTTGCCGTCGCGTTCAAAATCCTTGTTGGGTTCTTCTTCTATGAGCACATACAGATTGCCGCTTATTCCGCCCTGACGGGCTGCATTTCCCTTGCCTTGAACGGTCAGGGTCATACCCTCGGCCACACCTGCAGGAACCTTGAACGAAATTTCTTCCGGAGCTTTTACAAGACCGCTGCCGCCGCACTTGCGGCAAGGTTTGGCAACTATCTTGCCGGTTCCGTTGCACCTGCCGCATACGCTCTGTGTCTGGGTAATTCCAAAGATGGAACGGGTCTGCCTTACAACATAGCCGGAACCGTTGCAGTCCGGGCAGGTTTTGATGTCAGAATCCGAAACTGCTCCCTTGCCGTGGCATTCCGGGCACTGAACCAACTTGTTGATCTTGACCTTCTTCTCAACACCGGTCATTACCTCTTCAAGTGTGAGTTTCAGCTTTATACGGATATCGCTTCCGCGCTCAACCCTCTGACCGCCACCGCTTCCGCCGCCAAAGAAATCGCCGAAGATATCGCCAAAGCCGCCGCTGCTGCCGCCGAACCTTCCGCCAAAGATATCTCCGAAATTGCGGAATATGTCTTCTACGGAGAACCCGGCACCGCCTCCGAATCCGCCCTGATCGGCTGCAAAGCCAAACTGGTCATACCGCTTGCGCTTAGCATCATCGCTGAGGACATCATAAGCCTCAGCCGCCTCCTTGAATTTTTCCTCTGCGGCCTTGTCTCCGGGGTTCCGGTCCGGATGATATTGGAGGGCAAGTTTTCTGTATGCCTTCTTTATTTCATCTGCAGACGCATCCTTGGAAACGCCCAACACTTCATAGTAATCTCTTTTTTCTGCCATCTTGTCACTAATAATTGCCTGCCTTACCAGACATTAAATTCCGATAACCACCTTTGCATAACGGATGACCTTGCCGTTAAGCTTGTAACCCTTCTGGATTACATCCACAACCTTGCCCTTCAGGTTCTCTTCAGGAGCCGGAATCTGGGCTACGGCCTCATGCTCATCTGTATCCAGTTCCTTACCCATAGCATCAATCTCACATACCCCCTTCTTCTTGAGCACGTCAAGCAACTGCTTGTAAATAAGCTCCGTACCCATTTTTGCCGCATCGGTTGCCTCAGAGTCCTCCAAAGATTTCAGGGCCCGTTCAAAATTATCTACAACAGGAAGAAGGTCGTTGATGACCCCCTTTGCCGCAGTATCTATGAGTTCGAGCTTTTCCTGAGAAACTCTCCTGCGGTAGTTGTCAAACTCGGCCATCAGGTAAATATATTTGTTCTTTTCTTCCTGAAGCTGCTTCTGAGCCTCCTCTGCCACAGAAGCGGCATCGGCTTGTTCAGTCTCGGGCGCTTCTTCCTGAGCTTCTTGTTTCTTAGCCTCTTCGGCCTCGTTTTGGATTGCAGGCTCTTCCTGAGCTTCCTGTTTTGTATTCTGATTCATTTTCTTTAATCTGTGCTTAGACATAATATCTCTGATTTTTAATGCCGGCAAAGATAAGACAATTTCCCTGCCAAGGCTTTTTTACGGTGAGGGTACGACAATTTGTCAGATTGGCTATATTTGCCTGCTATGATTGAGCAACTGCAGGACTTTTTGGCAAACACTCCCGTCACAGACTACAGGATGATACTCCTTCTTGTAGGATGCGGGGCCTTTGTAGGCTTCATCAACACCATAGCCGGCATGGCCACAGCCATATCCTACGGACTTTTCATGATGATGGGGCTACCCATAAATGTGGCCAACGGAACCACCAGAGTTGGCGTTCTGCTGCAATTTCTGACCACCTCCGCCATCTTCAGAAAGAAGGGCTATCTGGATATGAAGACCGGATGGAAGGCCGGCATACCTGTAGGATGCGGAGCTATATTCGGGGCCCTTTTGGCCGCCGTGCTGAAAGTCAAGGTCATAGAAATAGTCATGGCCATCCTGTTGCCTGTCATGAGCATTCTTTTATTCGTCGATAGGAAAAAGGCCGCAGTTCTCCGCCAGGAAAAAGAGACTTCCGGCCAGACTCTGAGCAACGCTTGGATATTCCTTATTTTCACGGCTATAGGAGTTTACGGAGGGTTCACCCACTCCGGTGTGGGGCTTCTTATTATGTTTGCCAGTTTCTTCTTTCTGGGCCTGGATATGATCCGTTCAAACGCCATCAAGCAGTTTGCTGTAGTGGTCTATACTCCGCTCGCCCTTATGGTCTTCATAATCTACGGCCAGGTGAACTGGGGAATAGCCCTGATCTATGCCATAGGAAACATAATAGGAGGCATAGCTGGTTCCTATGCCTCCATCAAGGGCGGAGAAAAATTCATAAAGGTGTTCGTAACCGTAATAATCATCACGATGAGCACCTTACTTATTCTCAAGCAGTTCAGAAACTGAATCCGGCTGTTTGGCTATGCCTTTCCGTCTGAACCCAGAACATTCACAATCTTATGCTCGTAGAGCTTCTGCATTTCGTCTCTTGCAGGGCCCAGATACTTGCGCGGATCAAACTCGCCGGGCTTTTCATTAAAGACCTTGCGCACCATTGCTGTCATTGCCAGACGTGAATCGGAATCAATATTGATCTTGCAGACTGCACTCTTGGCTGCCTTGCGGAGCTGTTCCTCAGGAATACCTACGGCATCCGGAAGTTTGCCGCCGTTTTCGTTGATTATCTTAACATATTCCTGCGGTACGGAAGAAGAACCGTGGAGAACAATCGGGAACCCCGGAAGTTTCTTCTCGATTTCTGCCAGTACATCGAATGCCAATGGCGGCGGAATGAGGATTCCGGTCTTGGGATCGCGGGTGCACTGTTCGGGTTTGAACTTATATGCCCCGTGAGAAGTTCCTATGGAAATGGCAAGTGAATCGCAACCGGTCTTGCTGGTGAAATCAATCACTTCCTCAGGACGGGTGTAATGAGATTCCTCAGCGGAAACCTCATCCTCTACGCCAGCCAGAACGCCCAGCTCTGCCTCCACTGTTACGTCAAACTGATGAGCATATTCCACAACTTTCTTGGTAACGGCTATATTCTCTTCGTAAGGAAGGGCGCTGCCGTCTATCATGACAGAAGAAAAACCCATATCTACGCAGCTCTTGCAGGTTTCAAACGTATCGCCGTGGTCCAGATGCAGAACAATCTGAGGATTCTCCCATCCGAGTTCCTTTGCATATTCAACCGCTCCCTGAGCCATATAACGCAGAAGTGTCTGATTTGCATAGCTCCTTGCGCCCTTTGACACCTGAAGTATAACCGGAGACCTCTTTGTAGCAGCTGCCTTGATTATTGCCTGAAGCTGCTCCATGTTGTTGAAATTGAATGCGGGAATTGCGTATCCGCCTGCTACCGCCTTGGCGAACATCTCTCTGGTGTTGACAAGACCTAACTCTTTGTAAGATACCATAATATATAGAATTTTAAATAGTTACGTGCCTATATTCCGGCAGCCACCGGAAACACGTTGCAAATTTAACAATTATTCTCTTAACTTTGCGGAAAGGCAATAAGACGAAACTGTATGGCAAAAAAAGTTATGGTATTCTCCGCACCCAGCGGAGCCGGCAAGACAACTATAGTAACACACCTTCTGAAGGTGTTCAACTACCTTGAGTTTTCTGTATCAGCCACATCCCGCGCCCCCAGAGGTCAGGAAGCCGATGGCAAAGACTATTACTTTCTTTCTACGGAAGAGTTCAAACGTCGGATAGACAACAACGAATTTGTTGAGTATGAGGAAGTTTACCCGGGCTCTTTCTACGGCACTCTCAAGAGCGAGGTTGAGCGTATCTGGGCCAAAGGCAATGTAATTCTGTTTGATGTAGATGTAAAAGGCGGAATCAACATAAAGAAAATATTTGGAGAAAAAGCCTTTACCGTCTTCATTCAACCGCCTTCTTTGGAGGTTATGGAACAGAGGCTCAGGGCCAGAGGAACAGATTCCGACGAAGCCATAAAGACCAGAATAGCCAAGGCGGCCGAGGAAATGACATACGCCGCAAAGTTTGATACCGTCCTGGTCAACGATGTACTGGAGGAATCCTTTACCAAGGCCGAAAGGCTGGTCAGGCTGTTTAATCATCGGCGATGAAGAAAGTTGCCCTCTACTTTGGCTCGTTCAACCCCCTGCACTACGGTCATCTGGGAGTGGCTGAGTATGTGATACTCAACTGCCCCATAGACCGGTTCGAGATGATTCTCAGCCCTCACAACCCGTTCAAAGACAAAAAGATGCTACAGGACCCCCAGGTACGTCTGGAATTGCTGAGAAAAAGCATCAAGGAATTTAACAAGGCGCTTGCTCCAAAGATTGAGCAGGCAAACAGGCTCACTCCCGGCAAGGTCAGCTGCAAGGGTGTTACTATAAACGACATAGAGTTCCACCTTCAGGAGCCCCTCTACACCTTCAACACTATGAAGGAACTCCAGAAAATGAACCCCGGTACGGAATATCTGATTGTAGTTGGGGCAGACAGTTTCAAGATCATGCCCACATGGTATCTGGGAGAAGATATCTTAAGAGAATTTAAGGTAATAGTCTATCCCAGAAAGGGTTACAGGGTAAAGACCCTCTGCCGCAAATACAAGGCCCTATATCTGGAGGACGCCCCGCTGAACAACATTTCATCCACGGAAATACGTGGTGCGTTTTTTGCTTGAGAAGTAACGCTTTTTTACCGGATTATTAACATTTACAACATTCAATATGAAGAAGTTTCTTTCTATTTTAGCCGCTGTAACTGTGGCATTTGCATTTGTTTCATGCAATTCTTCCAAAGACAACTCCAAGGAACAGGTCTATCAGTACTTCATATCCCAAAGTTCCGAAGTTTCCGACATCGGATCGGAAAATGTAGAACTCAGCCAGCTGCTGGAAGATCTCAAAAGAGATGTGGAAATATGGGGCAAGAGCAACGTAGCTTCCTACAGCGTCAAATATGAAACGGAGTCAGAACTGGCCGAATACGACAAGGCTGCCATTGAAAATCTGAACATCTATGTAAAGAGGTTCACCACCTGGAAAGCCCAGGAGTACGATTCCAAACTCCAAAACACAAGCTACTATGGAGCAGGAAGTTTCAAGCTGACTTACAAAGCCCATGTCCAGAGTATCATAGGCGGCAAAAAGGAAGTTACGGACCCTGTTGATGTCGTATTTGAGTACTCTACATCCCTGTAATGTGCTGCATTTCTCCAGAAAGAGGAGCTTCCACGGCTACAAGTCGGTCGTTTCCGGTCTGCCGACCTTTTGCATCCTTACGCCCGATGGGGTGAATGAACTCCAGAGAACGGGCATGAAGACAGATTGAACCGTCGCGGTTTGAACGCCTGGCCCCATACTTGAGGTCTCCTTTTATGGGGTATCCCGCAGCTGAAAGCTGGCATCTGATCTGATGGTGCCTGCCGGTCAGCAACCTGATTTCCAGTAGTGTATAATGGTCAAACACCTTCAGTATCCTGTACAGAAGGCGGGCTTCCTTGTAAATATTCAAGCTCAAGGGAGCACCGGTTCCCCTGTAAGGATAGGACTTGTTTCTTTTTTCATCGCGATAAAGATAGTGGCGTAGCTCCACCCAACCTTCCGGATCGGCCACAGAATCTGCCACTTCATATTCCGGTGTCTGTACCAGAGCCCAGTAGGTCTTGTGAATCTGGCCGTCCCTCAGCATCTGATTGATACGCTCCAGCCCCTTGGAAGTCTTGGCAAAAAGCACAACCCCGCTGACCGGACGGTCCAGCCTGTGGGCTACTCCCATAAAAACCTGACCGGCTTTGGAATCCCTTTGAGCTATGAATGCCTTGAGAGTCTCACTCAGGGGTTCGTCTCCGGTCCTGTCGCCCTGGACTATCTCCCCGCTCCTCTTGTTGAATACAAGGAAATGATTGTCTTCAAACAATATACGAGAAGATATGTCATCAAACTCTTCCGGCGAAAGATTCCTGTATATTTGTGACTGTTCCATAACAATACAGGCCCAAAGTTACAAAACTTCAGGCCTGCTGCATCTTCTGGAAGAAGATTATGCCTTGTAGAATAAAAATTACTACTTCACATAGAAGGTCTCCATTCCGTTTCCGTAGCCATGAACCGCCCCATAGCGTCCGCCGCCCTGGTGGTCTTCTGCCCAGGAAACCCTGTTGGCCATCTTGCCATTAGAAGTATTGACAATGGAATACCCGTAGATTACCCTCCTTACAGGCTGCCCTGCGGCATTCTTCTGGATTTCCCAGGCGTTGCTGGTTATCACAACATCCACAACATCAGGGAATTCACTCTTTTCCAGCGACAGAATCTTTGTCTTCATGGAAGCGTTCATACTTCCCGGCTTAGGCATAGGCTTGTACTCGATATTGGCAGGAGAATTGTTCTTTATTGCTTCTGAAACCTTCTCCACAAAAAGAATGGCATTCCAGTAGAAATGGTCAAAATCATCCTGGTTATGCTCTCCCTCGTACTGTGCCCTCCACCATTCAATAGGGAATCCATCAAAAAGATGGGCTATGTTCAACGCCATCCTCACATCCATCTTTGCAACCCTGATTTCTTCGTCACTGGCCACATCCGGAACCAGAACCTTGCCGTTGTCATAGCAGAAGATAAACTTGTCCTTAGGCTTGGAAACCATACAGTTGTTGCCTTTTATATTCCCCTTCATGCTAGGAGGAACCTGCTCGGAGAATGAGCCAATTGCAAACTTCGGATATACATCACGATAAAAGAACCTGCCCTGGGCGTCCTTCTCCCAGTGAACTTCTGTCATTCCGCTGGATATCAAGCCTATCTTCAGATAGAAAGCGGCCCAGTTGCGGAGCTCTTTCCTTATCTGGGCATACAGAGCCTCATCCTTCTGCACATTGCCCTGGCTCATGTTGTACAACATCTCGGTATCCCGTTCGGCACGCTTGCTCAGCTTCGCTGCCAAAGCCTTGGTCTGCTCTATGTCCGCCGTCCTCAGGCCCCATGACAATTCATCAAGGTATAAGTCAGTTGCATCTCCCCTATCCTTGAACTCTTCCCTGGCCATAAGCTCCGGAATCTCCGGACCTTGAGAAACAGTCCTGCCCGCGGTCTGCTTTCCGGATTTGGAAGCAGAACTGTTTAACGATGAAGATGATTGCTTTGAAGTGGTAGTTGTTGACGTGGACTGGCTGTCTCCGTCAAGAGCATCATCAACCTTCTGATCCACTTTCTTCTCCACGGCTTTCTTGGCCTTGTTCAGAACGCCTTTTAGCTGAGCCCCGGCAGGAACCGATACGGCAAAAGCCAGGAACACCACCGACGCAAATTTGATAAGATTTTTTGTTTTCATAGTTGATGTGTTTAATCATTTACAGCCAATATACAAAAAATAACGGCATTAAAATGTACCCGCAAATAAAAATCCAAAAACTGGGAACATTGGAAGAAAAATCTGTAAATTTGTCCTTGTCCGTAAAAAAGCCAACATAAGAACAATCATCTCATAAATCATTAACTATGAAAAACTTATCATTAGCACTCGCATGTATTGCATTTTGGGCATTCGGCTGCAAGGGCGGCGGCAACCAGAACAATACACCCATCACCGGAATTGCAAGCCAGTCTGAACAGCCGGCGGAAGCCGTCTCCGAATCCACCATAGACGGAAACACCATGACCTACAAAGGCCATACTTACACCGTAAGCGGAGAGTTCAACTCCCCAGGCAAGATTCCTACAGCCTTTGTGACCTTCACCAACATCCCTTTTGACTACGAGGAATTCGAGGCTGTCTATAACGGCCTCCTCGGAAAAAGCATCCAGGGCACGGCAGCCATGATTCCCATGGCTATAGAAATGTACGCCCGCAATGCAGCCGTCGGCGAAAGATGCTTCAACCTTCTTTGCAACAGCGATGCAACTGTGAGCGGCATCACTCGCATTCTGAAAACCAAACTGGTTCCATCAGAGCATGCACCTGCCAATGACCCTTATATTCAGCGATATATGGCCGCAGCACTGCTCAAGGGCGCCAAGGCCGACAACGCCTACAGCCCGGATATGCCTTACACCGTAGAAATGGCAGCATCCCCTAACGGAGTGCACAATGTAACCGGCGGAACCGACACGTTCATCTACATAATTGCCGAGGGATGGGATACTGTCCAGAGAGGCGTGGAAATCTTCCAGGCAGACGGAAGCACTATGTACAAGGTTTATAACTGCCCCTCGTGCTACACCCAGTGCAAGAACATCAAGGGCGAGTGGCAGGGCCTACAATAAGCCAGCAGCAAATAGGCGACCCTGCCGCTTAAGTATTTAATACTCAGCTACATACTAAAAGACCTTCCTTTGATTTCAGGGGAAGGTCTTTGCATAACATCCTATTTATAAGCAGTTTAAGCGGCAGGAGCAGTAAAATTTGACAAAATGGCAGAAAAATGTCGCTAATCGGCGATGGCACAATTATAGAGATATACCCCATCGCGGAGGCAAACCGGAATAAGATTTGGGAAACCACCGGACAGAAGTCTCCCGGAAATAGAATAATCAAAAATAGGAGATAAAATTATGGGAAAAATTATCGGAATCGATTTGGGAACAACCAACAGTTGTGTTTCAGTAATGGAAGGCTCTGAGCCTACCGTAATCATAAACAGCGAAGGCAAGAGAACAACCCCTTCAGTAGTGGCTTTTACAGGCGGTGGAGAAAGAAAGATTGGTGACCCTGCAAAGCGTCAGGCTATCACCAATCCTACCAAAACCATCTATTCCATAAAGAGGTTCATGGGCGAGACCTATGACAGGGTTCAGACAGAAGTTGCAAGGGTACCTTACAAAGTAGTACGCGGCGACAACAACACCCCAAGGATAGACATAGACGGCAAGCTCTATTCACCGCAGGAGATTTCAGCAATGGTTCTCCAGAAGATGAAGAAAACCGCCGAAGACCATCTGGGACAGGCCGTTACAGAGGCCGTAATTACAGTTCCGGCTTACTTTACGGATTCCCAGAGGCAAGCCACAAAGGAGGCCGGTGAAATTGCCGGACTGCATGTAAAGAGAATCATCAACGAACCTACCGCAGCAGCTCTTGCATACGGCCTTGACAAGAAAGAAAAGGATGCAAAGGTTGCAGTGTTCGACCTTGGAGGAGGTACTTTTGATATCTCAATACTTGAGCTCGGCGATGGCGTATTTGAAGTTAAATCCACCAACGGCGACACTCACCTCGGAGGCGACGACTTTGACCATGTAATCATAGACTGGATGGTTGACGAGTTCAAGAACGAGCACGGCGGAGCAGACCTGAGCAAGGATCCTATGGCTCTCCAGAGGCTCAAGGAAGCTGCCGAAAAGGCAAAGATTGAACTTTCCAGCCAGACCACCACGGAAATCAACCTGCCGTACATCATGCCTATAGACGGTGTTCCTCAGCACTTTGTAAAGACTCTCACAAGAGCAAAGTTTGAGGCTTTGGCAGACAGCCTGTTCCAGAAGTGCATAGAGCCTTGCCGCAAGGCCCTTTCAGATGCGCATCTGAGTGCATCGGACATCAACGAGGTTCTGCTTGTGGGCGGTTCCACAAGAATCCCTAAGGTTCAGCAGATTGTAAAGGATTTCTTTGGAAGAGAGCCTAACAAGAGCGTAAACCCCGACGAGGTAGTAGCCATAGGAGCATCTATCCAGGGCGGCGTTCTGGCAGGTGATGTAAAGGATGTGCTTCTGCTGGATGTAACTCCTCTGTCTCTCGGCATTGAGACCTACGGCGGAGTCTTCACCAAGCTCATTGAAGCAAACACCACCATCCCTACCCGCAAGAGCCAGATATTCTCAACTGCATCTGACAACCAGCCTTCCGTAGAGGTTCACGTACTTCAAGGCGAGCGCCCTATGGCATCCGGCAACAAATCTATCGGAAGGTTCCATCTGGACGGCATCATGCCCGCCCCAAGAGGTGTTCCTCAGATAGAAGTTACCTTTGACATAGACGCCAACGGTATCCTCAACGTATCTGCAAAGGACAAGGGAACCGGCAAGGAACAGCAGATCAGAATAGAGGCTTCCAGTGGCCTCAGCGATTCCGAAATCAAGAGGATGAGAGACGAGGCAAAGGCCAACGAGCAGGCCGACAAGGCAGAAAGAGAAAAGGCCGACAAGCTCAACAACGCAGACGCCCAGATCTTTGCAAGCGAGAAGAACCTGAAAGACTATGGCGACAAGATTCCTGCCGACAAGAAGTCCAGAATTGAGGAAGCCACAAAGAAGCTCAAGGAAGCCCATCAGGCAAAGAACATCGCTGAGCTGGATAACCTGATGAACCAGCTTAACGAGGCTTGGCACGCTGCCAGCGAGGCTATGAACAATGCAGCCGGCGCACAGCAGGGTCCTGAACCGGGAGCCGGTACACAGGGCGGCTACAGCCAGAACACCGGCAATGCAGGCAATGCCAACAGCGGCAAAGACGGCGAAGTTACCGATGTGGACTTTGAGGAGGTCAAGTAAAACGCACTTCCAAACACAGAAGAGGGCTCGGTTTTCATACCGGGCCTTTTTTTTTGATTTTTGAAGGGATTTTTTCTTAACTTTGGCAAGTTAAAAAAGATGTTTTCAGATTAAATTAAAAGTAACTTAATATGGATTGGTTAGAAAAGTATCAAGACCGCATCGTTTCGGCAGAAGTTGCGGCAAACGCTATCCAAAGCGGAATGAACATTGTCATAGGCCATTCTGCGGCCGCCCCACAGGAGATTCCTCTGGCTATGATGGATCAGAGAGAAAGGCTCAAGGATGTTGACATTTACCACATGGTAACCCTGCACCCTGCAACTTATATGCTGCCTGAGGGATACGGCCATTTCCGCCACATCACCAACTTTGCTCACGGAAATACAAGGGAGGGCCTGAATGATGACCGCGGCGATTTCTTCCCATACTATTACCATCAGATAGGAGACTGGTTTGACAACTGCTATCCTATTGATGTTGCCATGATTACCGTAACTCCTCCGAATGAGGACGGATATTGCAGCCTCGGCATATCAGTTGACTACACCAAGCTTGCCGTTGACCGTGCCAAGATGATTATCTGCGAAATGAACGACCAGATGCCTTTCACCAGCTACGGAGACTGCCTCATCCATATCTCAAAGCTCAACTACATAGTAAGGACCTCAAGGCCAATGTTCCAGCTCAAGGCTCCGGTCATTGGACCCGTTGAGGAGAAGATAGGTGAATACTGCGCTTCACTGGTTGAAGACGGAGCAACCCTGCAGCTGGGTATCGGCGCAATTCCGGATGCCGCACTGCATTACATGACAAACAAGAAGGATCTTGGAATCCATACCGAGATGTTCTCCGACGGCGTTGTTGAACTTGTTAAGAAAGGAGTTATCACAAATGCAAAGAAGAAGCTTCACCCGGGGAAGCTGGTTACCGGATTCTTGATGGGAAGCCAGATGCTCTACGACTTTGTTGACCATAACCCGGACGTCCTTATGTTCCCTGTGAACTACTGCAACGATCCTCGTACCATTGTCCAGATGGATCACTTCGTTTCCATCAACTCAGCTCTTGAGATGGATCTCCAGGGCCAGAGCACTGCAGAAACAATTGGTCTTAAGGTCTTCAGCGGAACCGGCGGACAGGTCGATTTCATCCGTGGCGCATCCTGGAACAGGACCAGCAAGGCTATCCTGGCATTCCCTTCTACCGCAAAGCACGGCGAACTCTCACGTATCAAGGCTTTCCTGACCGAGGGAGCCGGAATCACCACCCCAAGAGACGACATAGATTATGTTATCACCGAGTATGGTATTGCTCATCTGAAGGGGGCTACCCTCAGAGACAGGGCAAGAATGCTCATAGGTCTTGCACATCCTAAGTTCCGCGATGACCTCATCAAGGAATTTGAGAGAAGATTCCCACGCACACCTTACAAGCCTTGGGACTTCGGAAACGCAACAACTTACGTAACTTACTAATAAACAAAAATGTACGACAAAGAACGCGGGCTCTACATAGCCCATAGCTCCAATGGTTCAATCTCGCTGATTGGAAAGATGGCCAACCGCCACGGCCTTATTGCCGGTGCAACGGGTACCGGTAAGACTGTTTCCCTGCAAGTTATGGCAGAAAGCTTCTGTCAGGTAGGAGTACCTTGCTTCATGGCCGATATGAAAGGCGATCTTTCCGGCATAAGCCAAGCCGGCAAAACCAGCAGCTTCATAGAAAAGAGAAAGGATGAATTCGGAATTCCGGAACCAAAGTTCGAGGGCTGTCCGGTCAGGTTCTTTGACGTATTCGGAGAGCAGGGCCATCCTATGAGATCTACAGTCTCCAGGATGGGCCCGCAGCTGCTCTCAAGAATTTTAGAGCTCAACGATACTCAGGAAGGTGTCCTGAACATCCTTTTCCGTATCGCTGATGAAAAAGGCCTGCTTCTGGATGATATAAAAGACCTCCGCAGCATGCTTAACTACATGGGTCAGCACGCCTCGGAATACACTACTCTCTACGGCAATATTTCCCAGCAGAGCATAGGTGCCATCCAAAGGGCATTGCTAACCCTTGAAAATCAGGGCGGCAATAATTTCCTCGCCGAGCCGGCTTTTGACATTATGGACCTTCTGCAAGTTGACATGGCCACCGGAAAAGGCTATATGAATGTTCTGGCCGCCGATAAGCTGATGCAGAACCCAAAACTCTATTCCACCTTCCTGCTCTGGCTTCTGAGCGAACTCTACAGCACCCTGCCGGAAGTCGGAGATCTGGATTTCCCAAAGCTGGTGTTCTTCTTTGACGAGGCCCACATGCTGTTTGACAGTGCCTCCAAGAGCTTGACTGACAAGATAGAGCAGGTTATCCGTCTTATCCGAAGCAAGGGTGTGGGAGTCTATTTCATATCTCAGCTTCCTACGGATATTCCGGAAGTAATACTTGGCCAGCTCGGTAACCGCATCCAGCATGCACTGAGGGCTTACACCCCCAAGGACCAGAAGGCCGTGAAGGTTGCTGCAGAAACCTTCAGGGCTAATCCTGAGTTCAAGACAGAAGAGGCTATAATGAATCTGGGAACCGGTGAAGCATTGGTTTCATTCCTTGATGAGAAGGGTGCTCCACGAATCGTTGAAAACGCCAAGATTCTCTTCCCGATGAGTCAGATCGGCCCCATAGATGAGAGTCAGAGAAGCCAGATTATCAAATCCTCTCGTCTGTTCGGAAAATACGACAAGGTAACTGACCGCGAAAGTGCATTTGAAGCCCTTCTGGCACAAAGCCTAAAGGAAGAAGAAGAAAAGAAGAAAGCCAAGGAAGAGGCTGAAAAACAGAAAGAAAAGGAAAAGGCCGAAAAGGAGAAAGAAAAGAAAAAGGGCAAGAGCGGCCTAAGTAAGGTCTGGAAAGCCATAGTCACCGCTCTGACCGCAACTCTTGCTACCATCGTGGGCAATAAACTCACCGGCACCAAGAGCAAGACCAGTGCCGGCAAAAAGATAATAAAGAACACGACCAGTGCAGCTACCCGTCAGATTACAAGAGACATTCTTGGCAACCTGATAAAGTGATATTCCCTTATGCCATCTTTATATTGCGAATGGCTAACTTTTCTTTCTTTTTGTTTTTGCCTTTGTAGAAAACAAGGTTAAATTCTATAAATGTAAGCGAAAAACAAAATTCTAGTGTTTGTTTTTTTGTTATCCCAGCAGCACTCTTCACTTTTGTAACAACGAAGTTACTTTTTGATAGATTCCATAAATTCCCGTGCCTTGCTCTTTATCTCTATGGTGATGGCGTTGTAAGTACGTGGGGAAGATGAGAGTATAAGCTCAGCCCACTCATTTGCTTTATCAGAATCTCCTATATCGCGGTATAACTTGAATAAGTCATACTTTGGAATCATTCTGTCAGGTGTCATATAATGCGCTTCCAGAAAGCATCGCTCAGCCAGATTCCGCATTCCATCTTGCTCCAGATACAGGTTTCCAAGGGCAGACATCATTTCCACAACCTTTATCCTTCGGGCGCAGGCTTCCAGTACAGAAACATGATCAGCAGCACTCAGACGGAAAGAATGGGTTGCATACAGAAGAGACATGTCTTTGTTCTTGAAAATTACACCCTCCGATGTCGGAGCAATTCTTTTTGCAACGGAGTCTTGCGGCAAAGCCCGGAATGCAGCCAGAGCGTGCTCCGCTTTATCGTACCTTCCAGCAACAGCACAACAAACGGCTATAGAAACGGAAACAATAACTAAAGACATGATGTGAACCGTTTTAGGACGGTCTAAAAAGCGACAGGCAAATCGGCCCTCTGAAGTACTCACATAGCTATAGGTGGTTGCCATTCCTAAAAAGACAGGGACGAGCATTGCTATTGGCGAAATGTCGTATGTGTAGAGGAAAAGCGAACAAACCGCTGAGGCCAGCAAAGCGGAATTCAATCCCCTGCTTTTACATTTTCTCAAACACTGAAACACAAATGCTGAGAACAAGACGAACCCAACCAACCCCTGCTCACACAGAAGATGCAAAGGCTCATTGAACGTCTGGTAATGATTTGTGGCCAGAGGCGCAAATGACGACATCGGATGCGTTTGGAAATAAGATGCCTGCCAGGGCATATACAAGGATTGCACAGCACCTGCAGAATATCCAAATATAGGCGACTTAAGGAAAGCCTCACCACAGGCGGACCATATCAGCAGCCTCACATCTGCCGAGCCGGAACGCAAACTGTAAAGCAATATGATTCCGGCTACCAAAACCACGTTAGATACAATAACATATAACCTCTTCTTCCTCAGCGAAACTCCCTTGAAAGTTTTGGAG